>JAGRLZ010000070.1 GCA_020441545.1 Xanthobacteraceae bacterium
TACTCCGCCGCGCTCACCTCGGGCGCCTTCGCGCCGCTGCCGCCGTAACGCTGGTCGATATAGTCGATCACCAGCGCCTTGAAGTCCTCGGCGATGGTCGCGCCGCGCAGGGTGCGGAATTTCTTGCCGTCGACGAACACCGGCGCCGCCGGCGCCTCGCCGGTGCCAGGAAGCGAGATGCCGATATTGGCATGCTTGGATTCGCCGGGACCGTTGACGATGCAGCCCATCACCGCGACGTTGAGACCTTCGACGCCGGGATAGCGCGTCTTCCATTCCGGCATTTCGTCGCGGATGAAGTCCTGGATGCTGCGCGCCAGTTCCTGGAACGTGGTCGAGGTGGTGCGGCCGCAGCCGGGGCACGCAGCGACCAGCGGCACGAAGGTGCGGAAGCCCATGGTCTGGAGCAGTTCCTGCGCCACCTGCACCTCGCGGGTGCGGTCGCCGCCGGGCTCCGGCGTCAGCGAAATGCGGATCGTATCGCCGATGCCCTGTTGCAGCAGGATGCCGAGCGCGGCGGACGAGGCGACGATGCCCTTCGAGCCCATGCCGGCCTCGGTGAGGCCGAGATGGATCGCGTAATCCGACCGCGCGGCGAGATCCTGGTAGACCGCGATCAGGTCCTGCACCGCCGAAACCTTGGCCGACAGGATGATGCGGTTCTTCGGCAGGCCGATCTCCTCGGCGCGCGCCGCCGAGGACAGCGCCGACTGCACCATCGCCTCACGCATCACCGCGCGGGCGTCGCGCGGATTGGCGAGCCTGGCGTTCTCCTCCATCAGGTGCGTCAGCAGTTCCTGATCGAGCGATCCCCAGTTGGCGCCGATGCGCACCGGCTTGCCGAATCGGATCGCGAATTCGACGATGTCGGAGAACTGCTTGTCGCGCTTGTCCTTGAAGCCGACATTGCCCGGATTGATGCGGTACTTGTCGAGCGCCTCGGCGCAGGCCGGATGATCGGCGAGCAGCTTGTGGCCGATATAGTGGAAGTCGCCGACCAGCGGCACGGTGACGCCGCGCTTGCGCAAGCCGTCGCGGATATGGGGCACGGCGGCGGCGGCCTCGTCGCGGTCGACGGTGATGCGGACCAGTTCCGATCCCGCCCGCGCCAGCGCGGCGACCTGCTCCACCGTGCCCGCGACGTCCGCGGTGTCGGTATTGGTCATCGACTGCACGACGATCGGCGCACCGCCCCCGACGGCCACGTCGCCGACCTTGACCTGGGTGGTGGTGTGGCGGGGCTGGGGCCCGGCGATATCGGACGGTTGGGGCTTTTCAAGCGTGTTCATGGGGTCTCAAATATCAGGTTTTCGGGACTGTCAGCAACGGATCAATGGCGGGCGGCGCCGGGCGGTTGACCAGATAGAGGCCAGCCGCCACCAGAAGCGCCGCGGCACCGAACGCCAGGGTCAGCGGATCGTCCAGGATCAGATAACCCGCCGCAACGCCAAACAAAGGGGTGATGAAGCTGAAAGCCGACAATTTGCTGGCAGAATAGGCTTTGACCAGCGCAAACCACATCAGGAACGTCAGCCCCACCACCCAGATGGCCTGAAACGAGATCAGCGACAGCACCAACGGGCCTGGAACCCTGGGGATGGTCTCGCCGGTGAGCCAGCCGGCCAGCCCGAGAATCGGGATCGAAATGGCAACCTGGTACCCAAGCACCTTTTCAGCCGGAGCCGTCAGCAGCCGGGACGCCTTCACGATCAGGGTGGTGGCGGCCCACAGCGCGCCGGCCGACACCACCAGCATGTCGCCGAGCAGCACGGAGCGATCGACATTGGCCTGCGGCACGCCGATCGCGGTGGCGACGCCGGCGAAGCACAGCAGCAATCCCAGCCACTGGACCGGGCGCAGCCGCTCGCCGAGAAACCGATACGAGCCCAGCGCGACGAAGAACGGCGCCGTATAGAGAAACACTGCGGCGCGCGACGCGGTGGTCAATTGCAGCCCCCGGTACATCAACACGAATTCGATGCCGAATACCACGCCGGCGAAGATGCCCGGCTTGAGCGTGCCGTCGCGCGCGAACAGCTTGACGCCGCGCAGCCACGCCACCAGCAGAATGACAGCCAGTCCGCCGGAGGAGCGGATGCAGGCCTGCAGATTGGGCGGAATTTCCGTCAGGACCAGCTTGATCGCGACCTGGTTGAAGCCCCAGGTCAGGCAGAGCAGCAGCATGGTGGCAACGGCCAGCGCATCGAGCGGACGCTGGTTGGCGGGCACGGGTGGCTGGTTCGGCATTTCGCTCCGTTTCCGGCTTATCACCGTGTTCTTATGGCGGAATTATCCGGTGGCGGCCTGACAATGCGCGCAGATGCCGGTCATCTCCACCACCGACAGTTTCGGCGTGAAGCCGTTTTGCCGCGCCACGTCGTTGAGATTGCGGGTTGCGGAGGTCGCAGCGATCTCCCCCACCGAGCCGCACCGCTCGCAGATCAGAAACGCCACCGTGGCGGCGGCCTCGTGGTCGTGCGCGCAGGCGAGGAAGGCATTGCGGCTCTCGATGCGGTGGACGAGGCCGTTGTCCATCAAGAAGTCGAGCGCGCGATAGACGGTGATCGGCGCCGGCCGTCCCGAATCGGTCGCGAGCGCATCGATCACCTCATAGGCGCCCAGCGGACGGTGGCTCGACGACAGTGCCTGCAGCACGCGGCGCCGGATCGGCGTGAACTTCTGCCCCTTCTCCCGACACACCTTCTCGGCGTGGGCGATCGCATCGGCGGCACAGCGCGCGTGATCGTGATCCGGCGCGGGAAAAACGGACTTCGAAGCTGTCATGACATCACATCTAACCCGAACCATCCGGCTATGCCGCAATTTTCCGTCTTCAAGGGCAGCCGAAGCGCCGCCGGATCAAATTTTTGCAATGCAAAATTTGTATTGCATCGCAATATAAAAGTCTCAAATGCCGGCTTAGCTCCGTCACCGCATCCCCGCGCGGTTCCCGATTTTCATCACAGCGAGGCAAGACGCCCGTGGCCAGTTCCCTCAAATCCTACCTCGACGGTCTCGCCAGCTGGAACCTCCCCAGCCGCGACCGGCCGGACTCGGGGTCGACCAAGAAGATCAACCTGGCGCTGCAGGGCGGCGGCGCCCATGGCGCCTTCACATGGGGGGTCCTCGATCACCTGCTCGGCGACGAGCGCATTGAGATCGCAGGCATTTCGGGCGCCTCGGCGGGCGCGATGAACGCCGTCATGGTGGCCGACGGCCTGGCCCGCGGCGGCCGCGAGGAAGCGCGCAGGCGGCTGGCGGAGTTCTGGCGCGCGGCCAGCGCCGGGGGCGACCTGCCGCCGGTGCAGCGGGCCGTCGCCGACCGGCTGTTTTCGCTGATGCCGTTCGCGACCACCCCGCTCCAGCACTGGTTCGAGGCGATGTCGCACTATTTTTCGCCGTATGAGCTCAATCCGCTCAACATCAATCCGCTGCAGGACCTGATCGTCCGCTTCGTGGACTTCGATGCACTGCGGGCCGGCAGTGTCGAACTCTTCATCTCGGCGACCAACGTCCACACCGGACGCCTGCGGATATTCTCGCGGGAAACGCTCACGCCGGAGGCGGTGATGGCATCGGCGGCGCTGCCGTTCGTGTTCCGCGCCGTGGAGATCGACGGCGTGCCCTATTGGGATGGCGGCTACATGGGCAATCCGGCGATCTTTCCGTTTCTGCAAACCGCCGACGCCGACGATGTCCTGCTGGTCCAGGTCAACCCGGTGTCGCGCGAGACCACGCCGCGGACATCGGCCGAGATCATCAACCGGCTCAACGAGATCACCTTCAATTCGGCGCTGATCTCCGAACTGCGCGCAATGGACTTCGCCAATCGCCTGATCGAGGACGGGCAATTGTCGCGGCGCGCCGGCCGCTACCGCAAGCTGAACCTGCATCGCGTCCACCTCGGCGGCCTCGGAAACCGCCTGTCAGGCGCCAGCAAGATGAAGACCGACTACGATTTCTTCGAACTGCTGCGCCGCGCCGGGCAGCGGGCGGCCCACCGCTTCCTCGACCGCCATTTCGACGACATCGGCCAGCGCAGCACGCTCGATCTCGCCGCCGCCTCGGGCATCGAGTGGGCGTGAGCGGGCGCGATGCGGTCCGCCCCAGCCATGACCGGGCTGCAATGCAGCACCCCGGTATGGCATCGTGGCAAATTCATAAGCAAAGCTTACTATATCGCAAGCTTATGGAGTTGGCATGTCCCGATCCGGACCGATCGACGCGGATTTCCTGTTTGCGCTGTTCGAAGTGCAGCGGCTGCTGCGGCTCTACGCCGACAAGCAGGCCGCGCAATACGGGCTGACGCGAAGCCAGTGGGCGGTGCTGGCCAAGGTCGACCGCACCGAGGGGCTGAAGCAGACCGAGGTCGCCGAACTGCTCGAAATGCAGCCGATCACGCTGACCCGGCTGATCGACAAATTGTGTGACAGCGGCCTGCTCGAACGCCGCAACGACGCCAATGATCGCCGCGTCAACCGGCTTTATCTCACCAAGGCGGCCCGCCCGCTGATGACCAAGCTGGCGGCCTTGCGTGCCGAGATCGCGGCAACCGCTTTCACCGGCTTCACCGTGCCTGAAACGCATCGCCTGGTCGAACAGCTCGAAACCATCAAGGACAACGTCCGCGATGCGCTGCAATCGGCGAACGGCGCAACGAGAACGAAGGAACGCCGCTATGGCTGAACCCGCCCTCAAGCTCGCTCCCGAACAAAAGGCCAGGCCGCCGCAGCAGGACGTCGCGATCGAGGCGATCGCCAGCCGGCCCAGGCGGAGTTTCTGGCAGCGCCACCGGCGCGTGCTGCTGCTCGTGGTCCTTCCCCTGGTCGCGGTGGCCGGCGGCCTGACCTTCTATCTCAACGGCGGCCGCTACGTGACCACCGACGATGCCTATGTGGGCGCGCAGAAAGTTCTCGTCACCCCGGACATTTCCGGCAAGATCGACAAGGTCGTGGTCAGGGAAGGCCAGCAGGTCAAGAAAGGCGACCTGCTGTTCGAGATCGACCCGGTGCCGTTCCGCCTCGCGGTCCGCCAGGCCACCGCCAAGCTCAACGAGGCCAAGGTCAGCTACGACGACCTGCGGACCAACCTGAAGCTCTACGCCCGCTCCTCCGAGCTGTCGCAGCAGAGCATCGCGCTCAAGCAGCGCGACGTCGAACGCAAGTCGGCGCTGGTCAAGAGCAACGCCGGATCGCAGCTCGATCTCGAAAAGAGCATGGCCGGCATGGTGCAGGCGCAGGGTCTCAACCAGATCCTGCAGCAGCGGATCGCATCCACCCGCAGCCAGCTGCTCGGCAATCCCGACCTGCCGCTCGCGGAATTCCCGGCCTATATGCAGGCCAAGGCCGCGCTGGAGGAAGCCGAGCGCAACCTGCGCCATACCGAGTTGCGGGCGCCGATCGACGGCGTCGCGACCCAGGTCGACAACATCCAGCTCGGCCGCTTCGTCGCCGCCGGCACGCCGGTGTTCAGCATCATCGACACCTCGGCGCCATGGGTCGATGCCAACCCGAAGGAATCCGACTTCACCTATGTCGATGTCGGCCAGCCGGTGACGCTCGATGTCGACGCCTTCCCCAATCACAGCTTCAAGGGCACCATCGGCTCGCTGAGCCCGGGCACCGGCGCGCAATTCGCGATCCTGCCGCCGCAGAACGCCACCGGCAACTTCGTGAAGATCGTGCAGCGCATCCCGGTGCGGATCTATTTCGACAGCAACGACGCCTTCGTCCGCAAGCTCAAGGCCGGCATGAGCGTCTACGTCTCGATCGACACCAATCACCGCCGGACGCTTGCGGGCCTGCTCGGGCTGTCCCCGGACGAGAGCAAGTAGCCCCGTCATGAATGCCGTGGCGCCATCGCCGAGCGCCGTTCCGGGCCTGCGCCGGAACATGGTGACGATCTGCGCCATGACAGCCACCATCATGCAGGCGCTCGACACCACCATCGCCAATGTCGCGCTGCCCTACATGCAGGGCAGCCTGTCGGCGTCGCAGGACCAGATCAACTGGGTGCTGACCTCCTACATCGTCGCCGCAGCGATCATGACGGCGCCGGTGGGCTGGATCGCCAACCGCTTCGGCCGCAAGCGCATCTTCATCATCTGCTCGGCCGGCTTCACCGCCGCGTCCGTGATGTGCGGCCTCGCCCAGGACATCACCCAGATGGTGGTATTCCGCCTGATGCAGGGCGTGTTCGGCGCGGCGCTGGTGCCGCTGTCGCAGGCGGTGATGCTCGACAGCTACGCCCTGCACGAACGCGCCAAGGCGATGGCGATCTGGGGCATGGGCGTGATGATGGGTCCGATCATGGGCCCCTCCCTCGGCGCCTGGCTGACCGAGACCTATTCCTGGCACTGGGTGTTCTTCGTCAACCTGCCGTTCGGGGCGATCACCGTGCTCGGCCTGATCGTGTTCATGGACGAAACCACGGTAAACAAGGACTTGCAGTTCGACTGGTTCGGCTTCACCGGGCTCGCGGTCGGCATCGGCACGCTGCAGCTCGCGCTCGATCGCGGCGAGCAGCTCGACTGGTTCGAGTCCAGGGAAATCATCGCCGAGTTCATCATCAGCGGGATCGGCTTCTACTACTTCTTCGCCCATTCGCTGACGACCAGGCGCCCGTTCATCCAGTTCGCCATCTTCAAGGACCGCAACTTCGCCACCGGCTGCGTCTTCATGGTGGTGATCGGCGTCGTCCTGTTCTCGACCATGGCGCTGGCCTCGCCGCTGTTCCAGAATGCCTTCGGCTTTCCGATCCTGACCGCCGGGCTGCTGCTGGCGACCCGCGGCATGGGCACCTTCGTCGCGATGATGCTGGTGAGCCGGCTGATGCACTACCTGGAGGCCCGCACCCTGATCGGCACGGGCCTGGCGCTGATCGCGATCACCCTCTACGACATGACGGGCTGGACCGCCGACACCCAGGTCACGACCATCATCATCAACAGCGTCGTCCAGGGCTTCGGACTGGGCCTCGTCTTCGTGCCGCTGAGCACCGTCGCCTTCCTGACGCTGCCCGACCAGTTGCGCACCGACGGCACCTCGATGCTCACGCTGGTGCGCAACGTCGCCAGCTCGATCGGCATTTCCATCGTGATCGCCAAGCTGACCAGCGGCACCATCCACAACCACGCCATCCTCGCCGAGCACGTCACCCCGTTCAACCAGGCGCTGCAGATGCCCGACGTCGCCCGGATTCTCGATCTCGGCACCGATGCCGGCCGCGCCATGATGGACATGATCCTCCGCGCGCAGGCGCAGATCATGGCCTTCTCGCAGGACTTCGAGCTGGTCGCGCTGGTGACGGTGTGCGCGATCCCGCTGGTGCTGATGCTCAGTTCGTCGAAAGCGGCGATGCTGAAACCGCAATCCGACCACGCCGCCGTGATGGAATAGGCGCGATGGAACAGGCGCGGCGCCCGGCGGCCACGACCTTCTCACGCGGCGTTCTCAGATGTCGAAGAACACCGTCTCGTCGTCGCCCTGCAGGCGGATGTCGAGCCGATAGACGGCGCCGCCCGGCGCCCGCCGCGCGATCAGCGTCTTGCGCCGCTCCGCCGGCACCAGCGCCAAAACGGAATCGGCCGCGTTGCGCTCGGCCTCGTCGTCGAAATAGATGCGCGTATAGAGATGCAGCAGCATGCCGCGCGCGTAGACCGCGACCAGGATGTGCGGGGCCTGCGGCGTGCCGTCGGGCGCGGGCACGATGCCCGGCTTGACGGTGGTGAAGCCATAGGCCCCTTCGGGCGAGGTGCCGCAGCGGCCGAAGCCCCTGAAGGCGGCATTGGGCAAGGCGCGCTTGTCCTGCGGATCGGCAAAGCGGCCCTGCGGGTCGGCCTGCCAGATCTCCAGCATGCAATCCGGGATGACGGCGCCGTCGCCGTCGAACACCTGTCCCTCGATCCGGATCTGCTCGCCGGTGACGTCCGGCGTCACCAGGTTGGACGAGAACGTATCGGTCCAGGCGTATTGGCCGGTGGGCGTCAGCCCATAGGCGAAGAACGGGCCGACGGTCTGCGATGGGGTGAGGCCTGCCACTATGCCGTCTCCATCGGCGTGGCGTTGCGGCCCCGCAGCACGATGTCGAAGCGGTAGCACAACGCCCATTCGGGCTTGGTGTTCGCGAGATCGAAGCACGACACCATGCGCATCCGCGCCGTCTCGTCCGCAACCGAATTGAAGATCGGATCGAACGCGAACAGCGGATCGCCGGGGAAATACATCTGCGTCACCAGGCGCGACAGGAAGGAATAGCCGAACACCGAGAAATGAATATGGGCCGGCCGCCAGGCATTGTGGTGGTTGCCCCACGGATAGGCGCCCGGCTTGATGGTGACGAAGCGGTAATAGCCGGCGCTGTCGGTCACGGCGCGGCCGGCGCCGGTGAAATTCGGATCGAGCGGCGCCGGATGCCGGTCGCGGGCATGGATGTAGCGGCCGCAGGCGTTGGCCTGCCAGATCTCGACCAGAACATCAGGAACGCCGCGCCCGTCCTCGTCCCGGACATGGCCATGAACGATGATGCGCTCGCCGAGCGGCTCGCCGGCATGCTGGATGGTGAGATCGTGATCGTTGGCGCGCACCGTGCCATGACCGTAGACCGGCCCGGTGAGTTCGGACAGCGTATGCGGCATCACGATCAGCGGCTTCTGCGGGGACCGCTTGACCGTGCTCTTGTAGTCCGGCGAAAGCCGCTTCGGATGCGCGCCCAGGCTCTCCAGCGGATAGACAAGCGCCATGGCCAGTTCCTCCGGGCCGGACGGCCCCTCAGCGTTTCCGAAATGAGATTATAATCATTATAGAATATAATCAATTCGGAAACGAAAGGGCCTCCGCCCGAACTGCCGTCAGTTCAGCATCTCGATCGCCATCGCCGCGCCCTGGCCGACGCCGACGCACATCGTCGCCAGCGCCAGCTTGCCGCCGCGCTTCTCCATGCCGTGGACGGCGGTGAGCGCGAGCCGGGTGCCGCTCATGCCGAGCGGGTGGCCGAGCGCGATCGCGCCGCCATGCGGATTGACGAAGTCGGCATCGTCCTTGACGCCGAGCTGACGCAGGCACGCTATGCCCTGCGAGGCGAAGGCTTCGTTGAGCTCGATCAGATCGAAGTCGGAAATCTTCAATCCGAGCCGCTCCATCAGCTTGCGGGTCGCCGGCACCGGGCCGATGCCCATGATGCGCGGCGCGACGCCGGCGGAGGCGAGCCCGAGGATGCGCGCCCGCGGCGTCAGGCCGTGCTTCTTCACCGCCTCTTCGGACGCGAGGATCATCGCCGCCGCGCCGTCATTGACGCCGGACGCGTTGCCCGCGGTCACCGTGCCGGGATCGCGCACGATCGGCCTCAGCTTGGCGAGACCCTCCAGCGTGGTCTCGGGACGGGGATGCTCGTCCTTGTCCACCACGGTCGGCCCGGCCTTGCCGCCGGCAATGGTGATCGGGGTGATCTCCTCGGCGAAGTAGCCCGAGGCGATCGCCTTGCCGGCGCGCTCCTGCGAGCGGATCGCGAAGGCGTCCTGGTCGGCGCGCGAGACCTGGAATTCCTCGGCGACGTTCTCGCCGGTTTCCGGCATGGAATCGACGCCATACTGCTTCTTCAGCAGCGGATTGATGAAGCGCCAGCCGATCGTGGTGTCGAAGATCTCGGCCGAGCGGGCGAACGCGGCGGGCGCCTTGCCCATCACGAACGGCGCGCGGGTCATCGATTCGACGCCGCCGGCGATGGCGAGATCGATCTCGCCGGAGCGGATCGCGCGCCCGGCCGCGCCGACCGCGTCCAAGCCCGAGGCGCACAGGCGGTTCAAGGTCTGGCCCGGAACCGAATCCGGCAGGCCCGCCAGCAGCACCGCCATGCGGGCGACGTTGCGGTTGTCCTCGCCGGCCTGGTTGGCGCAGCCCATATAGACCTCGTCGACCGCCGACCAGTCGACCTTGGGATTGCGCTCCTTCAGCGCCTTGATCGGCGCGGCGGCCAGGTCGTCGGCACGGACTTTCGCGAGCGACCCGCCGAAGCGGCCGATCGGCGTACGAATGGCATCGCAAACAAAGACATCACGCATCGGAAGTTCCTTTTTCTCGGCCGTCATCCCACAGGATCCATGGATTTCGGTTTTAGGAAGCTATCCGAAACAGGTCAATTGCAGGCCAGTCGATGGCGTCCGCCGCCGGCTCCCGTTCCGCCGCGCCGGCCCCGCCCACATCCGGCCGGAGCCGACCGGCCCGGCGGCGACAGGTGGGGAAAACCGGCAGCATTTGCCCGCCGCGCTGTTTGCGCTGCGGAATTTTGTTAAGGTGGCGCCTCCATGACGATCCAGCCCGCCATCATCGCTTCTTCGGCCTCTTCACCGGCTGCTTCACCGCCCGCCCGGCCTTCCGATGCGCCGGCCGTGGCGGCTGCGCGCGTCACGCCGATGATGGAGCAGTATCTGGAGATCAAGGCGGCCAATCCCGGCCTGCTCCTGTTCTATCGCATGGGCGACTTCTACGAACTGTTCTTCGAGGATGCCGAGGTCGCCTCGCGCGCGCTCGGCATCACGCTGACCAAGCGCGGCAAGCACCAGGGCGCGGACATCCCGATGTGCGGCGTGCCGGTGGAGCGCGCCGACGACTACCTGCACCGGCTGATCGCGCTCGGCCATCGGGTGGCGGTGTGCGAGCAGACCGAAGACCCGGCCACCGCCCGCAAGCGCGGCAACAAGAGCGTGGTGCGGCGCGACGTGGTGCGCCTCGTCACGCCCGGCACACTGACCGAGGACAACCTGCTCGACGCCCGCGCCAACAACTATCTGCTGGCGCTGGCGCGCGCGCGTGCGTCGTCCGCCGGCGACGACCGCATCGGGCTGGCCTGGATCGATATCTCGACTTCCGAATTCACGGTCACCGAATGCAGCACGGCCGAACTCGGCGCAACGCTGGCGCGGATCAATCCGAACGAGATGATCGTCACCGATTCGGTGTTCGGCGATGCGCTGATCGGTCCGCTGCTGCGCGAGATGCCGTCGGTCACGCCGCTGACCCGCGACGTGTTCGATGCATCCACCGCCGGGCGGCGGCTGTGCGACTACTTCGCGGTGGCGACCATGGACGGCCTCGCCGCGCTGTCCCGCCTCGAGGCGACGGCCGCCGCCGCCGCCGTCACCTATGTCGAGCGCACCCAGGTCGGCAAGCACGTGCCGCTGTCGCCGCCGTCGCGCGAGGCGACCGGCGCCACCATGGCGATCGACCCGGCGACCCGTGCCAATCTCGAACTCACCCGCACGCTGTCGGGCGAGCGGCGCGGCTCGCTGCTCGACGCCATCGACCTCACCGTTACCGCCGCCGGGTCGCGGCTGCTGGCGCAGCGCCTCGCCGCGCCGCTTACCGACCCGGCCACGATCACCCATCGCCTCGACGCGGTCAGCGCCTTCGTCAACGACACCGCCGCGCGCGACGATCTTCGCACCACGTTGCGCGGCGCGCCGGACATCTCGCGCGCCCTTGCGCGGCTGTCGGTCGGGCGCGGCGGCCCGCGCGATCTCGCCAGCCTGCGCGACGGCATCCTCGCCGCCGACCAGGCGGCGGCGAGGCTCGACCAGGTCGCCGACCTGTCGCGCGAGCTGCATGCGGTGCGCGATGCCCTGAACATGCCGTCGCGCGATCTCGCGCGCGAATTCGCCCGTGCGCTCGCCGACGACCTGCCGCTGTTCAAGCGCGACGGCGGCTTCGTGCGGGACAATTACGAGCCCGCGCTCGACGAGGCACGCAAGCTGCGCGACGATTCGCGGCGCGTGGTCGCGGCGATGCAGGCGCGCTACGCCGAGGAGACCGGAATCAAGGCGCTGAAGATCCGGCACAACAACGTGCTCGGCTACTTCGTCGAGGTCACCGCCCAGCACGGCGACAAGCTGATGACGCCGCCGCTGAACACGACCTTCATCCATCGCCAGACGCTGGCCGGGCAGGTCCGCTTCACCACAGCCGAACTTGGCGAGACCGAAGCCAAAATCGCCAATGCCGGCGAGCGCGCGCTCGGCCTCGAACTCGAAATCTTCGAGCGGCTGTGCGCGATGGCGATCGACGACGGCGACAGCTTGCGCGCCGCCGCCCACGCCTTCGCCGCGCTCGATGTCGCGACCTCGCTGGCCCGGCTCGCCGTGGACGAAAACTACGTGCGGCCCGAGGTCGACACCTCGCTCGGCTTCGCCATCGAAGGCGGCCGGCACCCGGTGGTCGAGCAGGCGCTGAAGCGCGACGGCCAGCCCTTCATCGCCAATGCCTGCGACCTGTCGCCGGGACCGGCGCAAGCCTCCGGGCAGATCTGGCTCATCACCGGCCCCAACATGGCCGGCAAATCGACCTTCCTGCGGCAGAACGCGCTGATCGCGCTGATGGCGCAGATCGGCAGCTTCGTGCCGGCGTCGCGCGCGCGCATCGGCATCATCGACCGGCTGTTCTCGCGGGTCGGCGCCGCCGACGACCTGGCGCGCGGCCGCTCGACCTTCATGGTCGAAATGGTGGAGACCGCCGCAATCCTCAACCAGGCCGGCGAACGCGCGCTGGTCATCCTCGACGAGATCGGCCGCGGCACCGCGACCTTCGACGGACTGTCGATCGCCTGGGCATCGATCGAGCACCTGCACGAAGCGAACCGATGCCGCGCGCTGTTCGCCACGCATTATCACGAACTGACCGCGCTGTCGGCGAAGCTGCCACGGCTGTTCAACGCCACCGTGCGGGTCAAGGAATGGCACGGCGACGTGGTGTTCCTGCACGAGGTGCTGCCGGGCTCGGCCGACCGCTCCTACGGCATCCAGGTCGCCAAGCTCGCCGGCCTGCCGGCATCCGTGGTGACGCGCGCCAAGGCGGTGCTGGCGAAGCTCGAGGCCCAGGACCGCAATTCGACCACGCGGGCGCTCGCCGACGACCTGCCGCTGTTCGCGGTGCCCGCGCGTGCCGCCGCCGAGCCGTCGCCGCCGAGTGAAGCCGACAGGCTGATGGAGGCGCTGCGCGCGCTCCACCCCGACGACCTGTCACCGCGCGAGGCGCTGGAGGCGCTCTATGCGCTCAAGGCCAGGCTGCCCAAAGAATAAGCGTCGAAAATTTTTTGAACTTGATCCACGCCGACTGAGCCGCCACATGCACTGTCTCTCCTCTCCCCCATGGGGAGAGGGTTGGGGTGAGGGGGATCAGGCCACCGATAAACCAAATCCCTCGTCCGAGTACAAGCTCACACCCGGTTCAGGCTGACCGACACCTTCGGACCATTTTTGATGGTCTGATAGACCACGCAATAGCGTTCGGTGAGCTTCAGCAGCAGGTCGAGCTTGTCCTGCGGCGCGTCGGTGTCGACATCGAAGCGCAGCCGGATTTCGGCGAAGCCGACCGGCGCCTCCTTGTCGACGCCGAGCGTGCCGCGAAAATCGAGATCGCCTTCCGCGACAACCAGTCCCGACTTCAGCGGCACCTCCACCGCGGTCGCGACCGATTTCAGCGTCACCCCGGCGCAGGCCACCAGCGCCTCCAGCAGCATGTCGCCGGAGCACAGTTCGAGGCCGGAGCCGCCGGTTGCCGGATGCAGGCCGGCGACCGCCAGCGCGCGGCCGGTCTCGACCTTGCAGGCGATGCCGTCATTGTCGATCGAGCCCCTGGCCTTCAGCGTGATGACGGCGGCCCTGGGATCTGACTTGTAGCGCTCCTTGATCGGCGCCTGCGTGGCGCGAAGCTCTGCGGCGTCCATGACTGTGACTCCCGGGTAAGTTGCAACATTGAATTGATGTGGAACGACGGCGGTCGGTCGGCCTGATCCAGAACGACATGCACTACCACCACATCGCCTCCCCGGACACGGATTTCTCCCGCCGGTCCGGGATATCGCGGTCGAGCGACTGATCGAGCGAGGTCAGCACGCGTCGCTTCAGGTCTTCGAACAGGGCGGAGGTGCGGTCGCGCGGGCGCGACAGGAATACCGGAATCTCCTCGAACAGCCGGCCGGGACGCGGGCGCATCACCACGATCCGGTCGGCCAGCACGACCGCCTCGTCGACGTCATGGGTCACCAGGATCAGGGTCGGCCGGGCATCGGCCCACAGGTCGAGCAGGTGGTCCTGCAGATCGCTGCGGGTAAAAGCGTCGAGCGCCGAAAACGGCTCGTCGAGCAGCAGCACTTCCGGTTGCGGCACCAGTGCGCGCGCGATCGCGACGCGCTGCGCCTGTCCGCCCGACAATTCGCGCGGCCAGACCCGCGCCTTGTCCGCGAGGCCGACCCGGTCCAGCGCCCTGGCGACGCGCCCGGCGCGCTCCCGCTTCGGCAAGCCGGCAAGCCCGAACGCCACGTTGTCGGCCACGCTCAGCCACGGCAGCAGGCGCGGCTCCTGGAAGATGATGCCGATCTTCCCGTGCGGCGCGGTGATGAGGTCGCCGTCCAGCGTGATGCTGCCGCGGCTGGCGCGATCGAGACCGGCGATCGCCCGCAGCAGCGTCGACTTGCCACAGCCCGAACCGCCGATCACCGCGACGATCTCGCCGCGATTGATGGTGGCCGAGAAACGCTCCAGCGCGTTGACGCCGTTCGGATAGGTCTTGCCGACCTGATCGAGCACCAGCATCAGGCGCCTCCCGCCTGCTGTCCGTAGGCATCCTGCCAGCGCAGGAACGGCGCGGCGGCAACCTCGATCAGCCAGTCGGTGACTTTGCCGATCACCGCGAAGGCGACGATGGCGGCCACGATCTGCGCCGGCTTGCCGAGCTGCTGGCCGTCGATCAGCAGGTAGCCCAAGCCTTCCGAGGCGCCCAGCAGTTCGGCCGCCACCACGAACATCCAGCCGAGCCCGAGACCGGAGCGCAGCGAGACGATGTAGCTCGGCAGCACCGCCGGCAGCAGAATGCGGCGCACCAGCGCCGGCCCCGAAAGACGAAAGGCCCGCCCGACCTCGACGATCTTGCGATCGACGCCGAGGATCGCGCCCATCACGCCGAGATAGACCGGAAAGAACACGCCGACCGCGATCAGCGCCACCTTCGATTCCTCGAAGATGCCGAACCACAGGATGAACAGCGGCACCCACGCGATCGACGGGATCGACCGCAGCGCCTGCAAGGTGGGATCGAGGATCCGCCGCGACAAGCCGGAATAGCCGGCGACCGCGCCGACCGCCGTTCCCGCCGCGACGCCGAGCGCGAAGCCGGCCGCGACCCGCAACACCGTCGCCCGGGTGTGGACCCACAATTCGCCGCTGCGCGCGAGATCCCACAATGTCGCGAAGATCACCGAGGGCGGCGGCACCAGCCGGCCGTCCGACCATCCGGCATGAACCACCCATTCCCATGCCGCGCCGAGAACCACCGGCAGCGCCAGTCCGAGCGCGACATTCACCAGGCGGCGGGTGCGACGGCCCGTGGTGCGCGGGGATTCGGCAGAAGGAGCAAAACTCATTTCGACGGCAGTCATGGTGGGGACAGTCATGGCATGCCCGGACCGTGAAGGAAACCGGACGCGCAGACCGTCCACGCCCATCCGGCCTGGCTGGAAAACGCGAGGAGCGGGCGCGACCCGCCCGCCCCTCACGACATTCGCATCAGTTCGTCAGCGGCACGCTGTCGTCGATCAGCGAATCCAGCGCCGCCTTGACGTCGACATTCGCCGCGATCACGCCGGCCTGCTGCAGGGCCAGGCCGGCGGCCAGGATCGAGGCCCGCTGCGGCGCGCCGATCTTCGAATGCGTCAGATCGGTCCGCTCCCTGAGCTGCTTGTCCACCACCACGTCCGGCAGCTTGGTGACGGCGATGAAGGTCTTCTTCAGCTCATCGTAATTCGCCAGCGAGAACTTGCGCGCCTCCTCGTAAACCTTCAGCACGCGCTTCGCGAGGTCCGGATGGTCCTTGAGAAACTGTTCGCGGACATTGAGGATGCCCCAGGTGTTCGCATCCTTGTTGCGGTAGAACAGCCGCGCGCCGTCCCCGATCTCGGCCGCCGCCATCATCGGGTCGAGGCCGGCCCAGGCCTGCACGTCGCCGCGCTTCAAGGCGGTGGCGCCATCGGCGTGCTGCAGCAGCACCGGCTTGATGTCCTTCTCCGACAGCCCGACGCTCTGCAGCGCGCGGACCAGGAAGATGTGCGGATCGGTGCCGCGGGTGACCGCGACGCGCTGCCCCTTCAGATCCTCGATCTTCCGGATCTTGGAATCCTTCGCGGTGACCAGCGCCGTCCATTCCGGCTGCGAATAGACGTAGATCGACTTCACCGGATTACCGTTGATCCGGGCGACCAGCGCCGCCGACCCCGCGGTCGAGCCGAAATCGATCGAGCCGGCATTGAGGAATTCCAGCGCCTTGTTGGAGCCGGCCGACTGCACCCAGCGAATCCGGATGCCGTCCTTCTCGAATTCCTTTTCGAGCAGGCCCTTGTTCTTCATCACCATGGAGACGGGGTTGTAGGTGGCCCAGTCGATCCGGATTTCCTTGACCGGATCGGCGGCCCATGCCGTGACCGGCAGCAGCGCCGCGACGGCAAGGCCCGCGGCGAAGGCGCGGCGTGACAGGTTCGGCATCATCGAATTCTCCGTGGGTTCGAAACGTGGCGGAGGCGGCACCCTGCCCCTCTTCGCCGGGCGTGACGGAAGGTGAAAAAACACACACTTTTTCAATAAGTTACACAATATCGTCAACAAGAAAAAGAATCTCGCGCCAGTATGGCGCGGGAAACAAAACCATCGCCGAACGCGCCGATCGAGAAGAGTCCTGCTCCGCGCCGACAATCGCTCGTGACAGCGCGCCCGCCGTCCGATATCCGGTTCTTCATGGAGAGCGCCACGTTGCCACAGACCGCCGACGCCGAAACGTCCTTCGATCCGACGCGCATCGCGGCCGACATCGAAACGCTGGCGGACAAGTTCGGCGGCCGCGACGACGCCTTCCGCTCCGCGCTGGCGCAACTGCTGAAGGTCGAGCTGACGCGCGCGCGCGAGGCGGCGCAGGCGGTGCTGCTGAAGGACCGCCACGGCCGCCGCTGCGCCGAGCGGCTGTGCTTCGTGCAGGACGAGATCATCCGCCTGCTCTATAGCGCCGCGACCCAATACCTCTATCGCTCGCCGGTGCCGACCGGGGCCGAACGCATGGCGGTGGTGGCGACCGGCGGCTATGGCCGCGGCCTGATGGCGCCGGAGTCCGACATCGACCTGCTGTTCATCCTGCCCTACAAGCAGACCGCCTGGGGCGAGCAGGTGGCGGAAGCGATCCTGTATTGTCTCTGGGACATGGGCCTCAAGGTCGGCCACGCCACCCGCTCGGTCGACGAGTCGATCCGCCAGGCGCGCGGCGACATGACGATCCGCACCGCGATCCTCGAGACCCGGTTCCTCACCGGCGACCAGGCGCTTTACGACGAGCTGGTGGATCGGTTCGACCGCGAGGTGGTGCAAGGCACCGCCGCCGAATTCGTCACCGCCAAGCTGGCCGAACGCGAGGAGCGGCATCGCCGCGCCGGCCAGTCGCGCTATCTGGTCGAGCCCAACGTCAAGGACGGCAAGGGGGGCCTGCGCGACCTGCACACGCTGTTCTGGATCGCGAAATACGTCTATCGGGTCCGCGGCACCGACGAACTCCTGAAGCGCGGCGTGTTCGACTCCCGGGAATACCGCACCTTCCGCCGCTGCGCCGACTTCCTGTGGTCGGTCCGCTGCAACATGCACTTCCTGACCGGCCGCCCCGAGGAACGGCTGTCGTTCGATATCCAGCGCGAGATCGCGGTGCGGCTCGGCTATACCTCGCATCCCGGGATGCAGGACGTCGAACGCTTCATGAAGCACTACTTCCTGATCGCCAAGGACGTCGGCGACCTCACCGCGATCCTGTGCGCCAAGCTGGAAGACCAGCAGGCCAAGCCGGAGCCGGTGTTGAGCCGGATGATGGCGCGGTTGCGGCCCGGCGTCCGCAAGCGGCGCGTGCCCGAAAGCGACGACTTCATCGTCGACAACAACCGCATCAACCTCGCCGCGCCGGACGTGTTCAAGCACGACCCCATCAACCTGATCCGGATTTTCCGGCTGGCCCAGAAGAACAACCTCGCTTTCCATCCCGACGCCATGCGCGCGGTGACACGGTCGCGGCGGCTGATCGGCGCCCAGGTGCGGGAGAATCCGGAAGCCAACCGGCTGTTCATGGAAATCCTCACCTCGAACGACGCCGAAACCGTGCTGCGCCGCATGAACGAGACCGGCGTGCTCGGCCAGTTCATCCGCGCCTTCGGCCGGATCGTGTCGATGATGCAGTTCAACATGTATCATCACTACACGGTCGACGAGCACCTGCTGCGCTGCATCGGCTTCCTGCAGGAGATCGAGCGCGGCGGCAACGAGGAGTTCGCGCTCGCCTCCGACCTGATGCGCAAGATCCGCCCCGAGAACCGGGCCGTCATCTACATCACGACGCTGTTGCACGATATCGCCAAGGGCCGCCCGGAAGATCACTCGATCGCCGGCGCCAAGGTGGCGCGGCGGCTCTGCCCGCGTCTCGGATTCAATGCCACCGACACCGCGCTGATCGCATGGCTGATCGAGCAGCATCTCACGATGTCCACGGTGGCGCAGTCGCGCGATCTCTCCGACCGCAAGACCATCGAGAACTTCGCCGCCGTGGTGCAGTCGGTCGAGCAGATGAAGCTTCTGACCATCCTCACCACCGCCGATATCCGCGGCGTCGGCCCCGGCGTGTGGAACGGCTGGAAAGCCCAGCTTCTGCGCACGCTCTATTACGAGACCGAGCCGGTGCTGACCGGCGGCTTCTCGGAGGTCAACCGCACCCAGCGGATCGAGGCGGCGCAGGCCGAATTCCAGGCCGCGCTCAAGGAGTGGCCGGACCAGGACCTCAATGCCTATATCGCCCGTCACTATCCCGCCTACTGGCTCAAGGTCGACCTGCCGCGCAAGCTCCGCCATGCCCGCTTTCTGAAATCCGCCGAGGAAGGCGGCCACAAGCTGGCGATCAATGTCGGCTTCGACGAGGCGCGTGGCGTGACCGAACTCACCATTCTCGCCAACGACCACCCGTGGCTGCTGTCGATCATCGCCGGCGCCTGCGCCTCGGCCGGCGCCAATATCGTCGACGCCCAGATCTACACCACGACCGACGGCCGCGCGCTCGACACCATCGCGATCTCGCGCGAATACGACCGCGACGAGGACGAAGGCCGCCGCGCCACCCGGATCGGCGACATGATCGAGCAGGTTCTCGAGGGCAAGTTGCGGCTGCCGGACGTGGTCGCCCACCGCGTCGCCAGCAAGGGCAAGCCGAAGCCGTTCGTGGTCGAGCCCGAAGTCGTCATCAACAACCAGTGGTCGGACCGGCATACCGTCATCGAGGTCTCCGGCCTCGACCGGCCCGGCCTGCTGTATCAACTGACGACCGCGATCTCCAAGCTCGACCTCAATATCGCCTCGGCCCACGTCTCCACCTTCGGCGAGCGGGCCCGCGACGTCTTCTACGTGACCGACCTGCTGGGCGACCAGATCACGGCGCCGACCCGGCAGGCCGCGATCAAGCGCGCGCTGATCCATCTGCTGACCGACACCACCCGGACCGTATCGCCGGCGGTCTGACCGCGCGCCTTGCGAAAACGGATCAGGCTTCGATCGCGACGCCTTCATGGGCCAGCAGCCAGCGCTTGCGGGCGAGCCCGCCGCCATATCCGGTCAGCGCGCCATTGGACCCGATCACCCGATGGCACGGCACCACCACGCTGATCGGATTGGCGCCGTTGGCGTGACCGACGGCGCGCACGGCGGTCGGCCGACCGATCCCTCGCGCCAAGGCGGCGTAGCTGGTGGTGGTGCCGCCGGGAATCCGCCGAAGGGCCGACCAGACGCTGCGCTGGAACGGCGTGCCGGCCAGCCGGCAGTCGATCGCCTGCGGCGCCGCGATGTCGCCGGCGAAATACGCCTCCAGCGCCGCGGCCAGGGCCCGCGGCGCGCAGCCTTCCCGCAGGCTGACCTTGCCGAACTGCTGACGCATCAGGCGCGCCATCCGCGCCTCGAAATCAGCCCAGTCCAGCGCGCATAGGCGGCCGGCGGCGTCGGTGACCAGCAGGGCCTCGCCGATCGGCGTGCGCAGCCGGCCGAGATGGAACGTTTCAGGACCGCCCGCCATCATGCATTCTCGTCCGACGGTTGCATGATAGGATGGCGCCGTTGCGGATCGATCCGGCAAGGGAGCCCTCGATGACTTTGATCGCCAATGGACTGGTGGTGCTGGTTGCCATCCTGCATCTCTATTTTCTCGCGCTGGAAATGTTTCTCTGGACCCGGCCGCTCGGCCTGAAGACATTCGGCAACTCGCCGGAGAAAGCCCAAGACTCCGCGGTGCTGGCGGCCAATCAGGGACTTTACAACGGCTTCCTCGCTATCGGCCTGTTCTGGGGGCTGATCCACCCGAATCCCGCCTTCGGTTTCCAGATCAAGACATTCTTCCTGCTCTGCGTGATCGCCGCCGGGCTCTATGGCGCTGCGTCGGTGAGCCGCCGCATCCTCTATGTCCAGGCGGCTCCCGCCGTGCTGGCGCTGCTGCTGCTCTGGCTCGGCCAGTGATACGATCCTGACATCTGCATCCCGTTGCCGCGGGCATCCCTGCAAATGCCGGGACCAAAGGACCACCAGCAACACCAAGGCTTTAGTGGCGTTCTGGATTTGACATGCGCTTGTCGGGCAAGCAGCCAGGCGGGTCGCGAATGTCAAATCCACGCCACTGGAGCATGATCCCGTAAAGTGGCATGATTCCATAAAGCGGAAGCAGCCCGGATCGGGCCTTCGCGGGCCGGACGCATGCGGGACGCGCGGCAAACTTCCGCTCCCATGCGCCAGACCGCACCTTGCATTGCCGAAGCCCGTCCGTCAGTATCCCGGACGGCACCCGGCGGGCCTGAAAGCCCGCCGGGACAACGATGCCTTTCGCAACAAACCTTCCGCAACATAAAAGCATCATGAGGGATGAAAACGAATGAGGGATAATCTTTTTGGCCTGGCCGCGGTATCGACGATCGCGGTAGCGCTCTCGGTGGGCGCCGCTCACGCTCAGAAGAAATACGATACGGGCGCGACCGATACCGAGATCAAGATCGGTGCGACCGCACCTTTCAGCGGTCCGGCGTCGTCTTACGCGACCATCGGCAAGACCCACTCCGCCTATTTCAAGATGATCAACGATCAGGGCGGCATCAACGGCCGCAAGATCAATTTCATCCAGTACGACGACGCCTACAGCCCGCCGAAGACGGTGGAGCAGGTCCGCAAGCTGGTCGAGAGCGACGAAGTGCTGCTGACGTTCCAGATCATCGGCACCCCGCCCAACTCCGCCGTCCAGAAGTACCTCAACATCAAGAAGGTGCCGCAGCTGTTCGCCGCCACCGGCGCCTCGCGCTTTTCCGATCCGAAGCGCTATCCCTGGACAATGGGCTTCAATCCCAACTACCAGTCGGAAGGGCGTATCTACGGCAAGTATATCCTGACCAACTACCCGAACGCCAAGATCGGCATCCTGTATCAGAACGACGACCTCGGCCGCGACTATGTGACCGGCATCAAGGCGGCCCTCGGCGACAAGGCCAAGACCATGATCGTCGCCGAAACCTCCTACGAGCTGACCGATCCCACGATCGACTCCCAGATCGTCAAGATCAAGTCGGCGGGCGCGGACCTGCTCTATGATGCGTCGACTCCGAAATTCGCGGCACAGGCGATCAAGAAGATCGCCGACCTCGGATGGAAGCCGGTTCATATCCTCGACATCAACGCGACCTCGGTGGGTGCGGTGATGAAGCCGGCCGGCCTCGAGAACTCCAAGGGCATCATCAGCACCAACTACGGCAAGGATCCGCTCGATCCCAGCTGGAAGGACGACCCGGGCATGAAGAAGTACTTCGAGTTCATGGCGAAGTACTATCCCGACGGCGACAAGGACTCGAGCTTCAACTCCTACGCCTATTCGACCGCCGAGCTTCTCGTGCATATCCTCAAGGCGTGCGGTGACGATCTTACCCGCAAGAACGTCATGAAGCAGGCCACCAGCCTGAAGGATTTCCAGGGAACGCTGTCGCTGCCGGGCATCCTCAACAACACCTCGCCGACCGACTATCGCGTCAACAAGCAGTTGCGCATGATGAAGTTCGACGGCACGCGCTGGCAGCTGTTCGGCCCGATCATCACCGACGACGCCAAGAGCTGATCCGAAAGCGTCCATCGACTGAAACAGGCCGGCGCCGCATCGTCACGGATGCGGCGCCGGTCTTTTTTTGTCATCCGCCTGGCCCGCCGCCGCATCCGGCGGGGTCAAGCGAGACGAGGGTCCGACCCAACGGCCTCGAATCGGACCCGCCGTTTATCGTTTTGTGCGCGCATGATCTTTTGCGACCCGAAGGGCCCGCGCGGCGCAAACCACTCCCAGTTTTCGGGATCATGCCCTAACCCCTCTGATTTTCTTCGTCTTTTCGCCAATTCGGGGCGGCCGCGTCAACCTCCGTTTTACGCGCTCTTAAACCCCGGCCGATACGCTCCGCACAACTGAATGACGGAGACGGTCGGGCACATGGCATCGGGGAAGAAGAAAAAGAGCAGCAGCCGCAAGGAGCCGCAATTCGCGCCTCGCGCCTCGCTGTCCGATCTTCGCCTCAACCTGCAGGACCGCATCGCGATCGGCGGCGATGCGCCGAGGAAGCCTGCCGCGAGGCGCGAGGCGTCGTCCGGGGGCCCGCGCGGCAAATCCGGCGCAAGAAAGCCGCGCAAGCGGCGTGGCACAGGCAGCCTGCGGCGCGGGCTCTACCGTACCTTCTACTGGGGCGCGGTGCTGGGCCTGTGGGCGGCGATCGCCGTGGTCGGCGTGGTGATCTATGTCGGCGCGCATCTGCCGCCGATCCAGTCGCTCGAGATTCCGAAGCGGCCGCCGACGATCCAGATCGTCGGCCTCGACGGCACCGTGCTGGCGACGCGCGGCGAGATGGCCGGCGCCAATGTCGCGCTGAAGGAGTTGCCGCCCTACCTGCCGAAAGCCTTCATCGCCATCGAGGACCGCCGATTCTATTCGCATTACGGAATCGATCCGCTCGGCATCGCCCGCGCCGCCATCGCCAACGTCCTGCATCGCGGCGTCTCCCAGGGCGGCTCGACGCTGACGCAGCAGCTGGCGAAGAACCTGTTCCTGACCCAGGAGCGCACCCTGCAACGCAAGCTGCAGGAGGCCGAACTCGCCTTCTGGCTCGAGCGGAAACTGAGCAAGAACCAGATTCTCGAACTCTATCTCAACCGCGTCTATTTCGGCTCCGGCGCCTACGGCGTCGAAGCCGCGGCACAGAAATATTTCGGCAAGTCGGCCCGCCGCGTCACCCTGGCCGAAGCCGCGATGCTTGCCGGCCTCGTCAAGTCGCCGTCGCGGCTGGCGCCGAACCGCAACCCGGCCGGCGCCGAGAAACGCGCCCGGACCGTGCTCGCGGCAATGGCCGACGCCGACTTCATCACCGAGAAGCAGGCGCGGGCCGCGATCGCGCATCCGTCCTATGCCGTCAAGCCGACCGGCGCCGGCACCATCAATTACGTCGCCGACTGGATCGCGGAGGTGCTGGACGACCTCATCGGCCAGATCGACCAGAACATCACGGTCGAAACCACGATCGACCCGCGATTGCAGCGCGCGGCCGAAGCCGACGTGATCGATGAACTCGCCGCCAAGAGCGTCAAGTTCAATGTCTCGCAAGGGGCACTGGTGGCGATGACGCCGAACGGCGCCGTCCGCGCCATGGTCGGCGGCCGCAACTACGGCGACAGCCAGTTCAATCGCGCGGTGACGGCGAAGCGCCAGCCCGGCTCGGCGTTCAAGCCGTTCGTCTACCTGACCGCGATCGAATCCGGGCTGACGCCCGACACCATCCGCCAGGACGCGCCGCTGGATATCAAGGGCTGGCGGCCCGAGAACTACTCCCACGAATATTTCGGCAGCGTCACCCTGACCCAGGCGCTGGCGATGTCGCTCAATACGGTTGCGGTGCGGCTCGGCCTCGAGGTCGGCCCCAGGAACGTGGTGCGCACCGCCCACCGCCTCGGCATCGCCTCCAGGCTCGACGCCAATCCCTCGATCGCGCTCGGCACGTCGGAAGTGTCGCTGCTCGAACTGGTCGGCGCCTATGCCCCGTTCGCCAATGGCGGCCGCGCCGTCTCGCCTCACGTGATTACCCGGATCCGCGCCGCCAACGGCAAGGTGCTGTATCGGCGCCCGCCCGATCCGGCCAACCAGGCGATCGCGCCCCGCGATGTCGCGATGATGAACACGATGATGCGCCAGACCCTGATCAGCGGCACCGCGCGCAAGGCCGATCTCCCGGGCTGGATGGCGGCCGGCAAGACCGGCACCAGCCAGGAGTTCCGCGATGCCTGGTTCATCGGCTACACCGCGAAACTCGTCACCGGCGTCTGGCTCGGCAACGACGACAACTCGCCGACCCGCAAGGCGACCGGCGGCGGCCTGCCGGTGGAGATCTGGACGCGCTTCATGCGCACCGCACTGCAGGGCGTGCCGGTGGCCGCCCTGCCGCTCGCGACCGGCGCGCCGTCCCCGTTCGCCGGCGGAACCACCACGCTGGTGCAGGCCGGCGCCACCCCGCCCGCCGCGCCGGCGACGACCGGAATGGCGCCGCGGCCCGCGCCCGCGCCATCCCGCAATTCGTCGCGTCCCGAGGCCGCCCGCGGCCTCGGCCTCGACGGCTGGCTGACGGACCGCCTGTTCGGCAGGCACTGATCGCGCGGCAACCGCTTCTTATGCCTGCCGCTGGCGCATCAGATCGTCGAGATCGAGTTTCCGCGTGAACATCGCCAGTGATCCATCGGCGTTGCGCGGCCACATCGCCGCCGGGCGATCGCAGTAAAGCTCGACGCCATTTTCATCGGGGTCGCGGAGATAGAGCGCCTCGCTGACGCCGTGATCGCTGGCGCCATCGAGCGGAATGCCGGCCTGCGTCACACGATGAAGCGCATCGGCCAGCGCGGCGCGGCTCGGATAGAGGATCGCGGTGTGGAACAGGCCGGTCGCGCCGGGCGGCGGCGGTTTGCCGCCCCGGCTCTCCCAGGTGTTGAGGCCGATATGGTGGTGATAACCGCCGGCCGAAATGAACGCCGCCTGGTCGCCATAGCGCTGCATCACCTGAAAGCCGAGCACCCCGCAATAGAAGCCGAGCGCACGGTCCAGATCGGCGACCTTGAGATGGACGTGGCCGACGCGCGTGCCGGCCTCGACAGGTGTCGTCGCGCAACCGCGAACGTCAGGCATCGCGCTACTCCGTCAGGGTCATATCCACCTACGTCGAATCAGACCCGCCGTTTGTCTTTCGTTTGAGCATGATCTTTTCCGAAAACCGGTTTCCACTTTTCGGGATCATGCTTCCAGTTCAGACGTCTCGCCGTCCGGCAGTTCGAATTCGAACGTGTTCAGCGTCATCGAGACCATGGTGTAGTAGCCGCACAGCCCGATCACCTCGACGATGCCGCGCTCGCCGATCAGCGCGACCGCCTCGTCGTAGAGCGATTGCACGACGCCGTGGCCCTCGTGCAGCGACTTGCTGAGGTCGTAGATCATCCGCGCCCTGGGATCATCGAATGTCGGCGTCCGCCGGCAACGGATATCCTCGATGACCTGCGGATCGAGTCCACCGGCCAGCGCCAGCCGCTTGTGCGCGTACCACTCGTAATGAGAGGTCCAGTGGCGCGCCGTCACCAGAATCGCGATCTCGGACAGTTTCGCGGGGAACACCGTGTCGTAGCGCAGGAACGCACCGAGCCGCGTGGCGTGGCGCGCCATTTCCGGGCTGTTGAGCCACGCCATCATCGGCGGCGGCGGACTGCCCCGCTTGCTGGCGATGGATTCGTCATAGGTCTGGCGTTGATCGTCGCTCATCTCATCGGGCGACAGCAGCTTGAGGCGCATGGAATCTCTCGAACGGTCGGAGCGGCGGGACGCGAAACATAGCACATCCGCACGCATCTGGTCGCAGATCGCGGGATATTGCTATTCCCGCCGCCGCCGCTAAGGTTCGCGCAACGCAAAAAGCCGCTTTTCATCATGCGGAATTTGCAGCCGACAATCGTCGCAGGAACCATTTGCAGGAACGACTTGAATGACTGATCTCGACCAATTCCGCAGCGAGACCCGCGCCTGGCTGGAAGCCAATTGCCCGCCGGAGATGCGCAAGCCCGTGGTGAACGACGACGACGTGTTCTGGGGCGGCCGCAACACCAGGTTCGCATCCGAGGCACAGAAGGTCTGGTTCGAGCGGATGCGCGACAAGGGCTGGACCGTGCCGGACTGGCCGACGCAGTATGGCGGCGGCGGCCTCGATCCCGCGCAGGCGAAAGTGCTGCGCGAGGAAATGGCGGCGATCAGCGCGCGGCCGCCGCTGTCGAGCTTCGGCATCTGGATGCTGGGGCCGGCGCTTCTGAAATACGGCACCGAGGCGCAGAAGGCCGAGCACCTGCCGAAGATCACGGCGGGCCTGATCCGCTGGTGCCAGGGCTATTCCGAGCCGAACGCGGGCTCCGACCTCGCCTCGCTGCAGACCCGCGCCGAAAGCGACGGCGACGATTTCATCATCACCGGCCAGAAGATCTGGACCTCCTACGCCAATTATGCCGACTGGATTTTCTGCCTGGTCCGCACCGATGCCGCCGCCAAGAAACATGACGGCATCAGCTTCATCCTGTTCGACATGACGTCAAAGGGCGTGTCGACCAAGCCGATCCTGCTGATCTCCGGCAAGTCGCCGTTCTGCGAAACCTTCTTCGACGGCGTGCGGGTGCCGAAGTCGCATGTGGTCGGCACCGTCAATCGCGGCTGGGACGTCGCCAAATACCTGCTCCAGCACGAGCGCGCCATGATCTCCGGCCTCGGCGACCGCAGCGCCGGGCGTCCGCTCGGGCAGATCGCCGCCGATTCGATCGGCGCCGACGACCAGGGCCGGCTCGACGACGCCATGCTGCGCAGCCAGATCGCGGCCTTCGAGGTGGACGAAGCGGCGCTCGCCAGTGCGGCGGAGCGCGCCGTCGACCTCGCCAAGGCGGGACAGGGGCACCCGGCGTTCTCGTCGGCGATGAAGTATTACGGCACCGAGTTGAACAAGCGCCGTCACGAGATCCTGATGTCGGCCGGCGGCATCGACGCGCTGGAATGGGAAAGCGACCGCTCCCGGGGCGGCCTGCGGCCGCGCGCCTGGCTGCGCACCAAGGCCAATTCGATCGAAGGCGGCACCAGCGAGGTGATGCTGGGCATCGTCGCCAAGCGCATCCTCGATCTGCCGGGGGCGTGATCGCCACGCTGTCCGTCGTGTGTCGTCCCCGCGCCGGCGGGGGCCCATAACCCCAGAGCTTCATGTTTGTCGTGACCTCGACATCACCCTTCAATCGAAACGCCGCGGCGTCCGGGTTCCTGCCTTCGCAGGGACGGCGTCGTGGTTGCGTTGACTCCTGAGATCGGAATCGCAGATGCCTCTCGTCCTCACCGAAGAACAATCCATGCTGCGCGACAGCGCGCGCGGCTTCATCACCGACAAGGCGCCGGTGTCGCATTTGCGCCAGTTGCGCGACAGCGGCGACGCCGACGGTTTCTCCCGCGAATTGTGGAAGGCGTTCGCCGACATGGGCTTTACCGGCCTGCTGGTGCCCGAGCAGTTCGGCGGCAGCGGCCTGGGCTGCGTCGAAGCCGGTGTGGTGATGGAGGAGATCGGCCGCACCCTGATGCCCTCCCCGTTCCTGTCGACCGCGGTGCTGGCGGCATCCGCCCTGTCCCGCGGCGGCAACGAGGCGCAGAAGTCGGCGCACCTGCCCAGGATCGCCGACGGCTCGATGCTTGCCGCATTCGCCATCGACGAGGGCACCAAGCACCGGCCGCTGCACACCAGCCTGCAGGCCACACGCGCCGGCAACGGCTTCAAGCTGAACGGCGCCAAGGCCCTCGTGACCGACGGCCATGTCGCCGACCTTCTGGTGGTGGTGGCCCGCAGCGCCGGCAGCGCCGGCGACCGCAAGGGCCTGACGCTGTTCCTGGTCGACCCGAAGGCCAAGGGCGTCGCGATCGAGCGCACCGTCATGGTGGATGCCCACAACGCCGCGCGGATCGCGTTCGACAATGTCGAGGTGACCGCCGACGGCGTGCTCGGCGAGGTCGACGATGGCGCCGGCCTGCTCGACAACATTCTTAATATCGGCCGCGGCGCGGTCGCCTCCGAGATGGTCGGGCTCAGCGAGGAGGTGTTCGGGCGCACCGTGAGTTATCTCAAGGAGCGCAAGCAGTTCGGCAAGCTGATCGGCGAGTTCCAGGCGCTGCAGCATCGCGCCGCGCAGCTTTACATCGACATCGAGATCACCCGCGCGGCGGTGCTGAAGGCGCTGCAGGCGCTGGACGCCGATATCGACAATGCCGGGACGGCGGTCGCCGTCGCCAAGGCGCGGGCCGGCACCACGGCGACGCTCGCGGTTCAGGAAGGCGTGCAGATGCACGGCGGCATGGGCATGACCGACCAGTTCGACATCGGCTTCTTCATGAAGCGGGCGCGGGTCTGCCAGGAACTGCTCGGCGACAGCAACTTCCACGCCGGCCAGCTGGCGCGCGCGAAGGGGTATTGAGAAGCTGATTCCGGTATAGCCTCAACGTCGTCAAAAACATCGTCCCCGCGCAGGCGGGGACGACCAAACCTGCATGCGCTTCACCGTCACCGGATCGGCGGCGCGTACTGGATGCCGCCCTCGCTCCAGAGGTGATTGAGGCCGCGCGGGATGCCGAGCTTCGAGCCGGTTCCGACATTGCGGTCGTAGGATTCCGCGTAATTGCCGACCTGACGAATGATCCGCACCGCCCAATCCTTGGTCAGTCCGATCTGCTCGCCATAGGCGCCCTCGGTGCCGACCAGCCGCTTGACGGCAGGCTTCTGCGATTTCAGCGCCTCGTCGATGTTCTTCGAGGTCACGCCCAGTTCCTCGGCATTGAGCATCGCGAAATGCGACCACTTCACGATCTCGAGCCATTGACTGTCGCCCTGCTTGACCGCCGGCCCCAGCGGCTCCTTGGAGATGACGTCGGCGAGAATGACATGGTCGTTGGGCGACGACAGCTTCAGCCGCTCGGAATAAAGCTGGGAGATATCGCTGGTGAAGACGTCGCAGGTGCCGGAATCGTAGGCCTTCAACGCCGAGTCCGCGTCGGAGAAGGTCATCTCCTGATAGGTCATGTTGTTGGCACGGAAATAGTCGGCGAGATTGAGCTGCGTGGTGGTTCCCGACTGGACGCAGACCTTGCTGCCACCGAGCGCCAGCGCCGAATCCTTCTTGGCGCTCTTGCGGATCATGAAGCCCTGGCCGTCATAGTAATTGATCGCGGCAAAGCTGAGATTGAATTCCGACTCGCGCGACATGGTCCAGGTCGAGTTGCGCGACAGCACGTCGATCTTGCCGGATTGCAGCGCCTTGAACCGATCCTCGGCATTCAGCGGCACATACTTCACCTTGCCGGCATCATCGAAGATCGCCGCGGCGACGGCGCGGCAGAGATCGACGTCGAGCCCCGACCAGACGCCCTTGTCGTCCGGATTGGAGAATCCCGGCAGGCCCATGCTGACGCCGCATGTCAGGCTGCCGCGATCCTTCACGGCTTTCAAAGTCTGCGCTCCGGCGACATCGACCGGGACGAACACGGACGCGACAAGCATCGCGATCGCGCCGCCTGTCAGGAGTGAGCTGGTCTTCAGCATGGCAATCTTCTCGCTTTGAACAATCAGGAGCTGCGATCCGCGCGACGATGCGGTCGGGTTGCGGTCAGAATGAGGGGCGCTGCCGGACCACCACCTTGGTCCCGACCGGCACGCGGCCGTAGAGGTCGATCACGTCCGCATTGACCATGCCGAAACACCCCGACGACACCGCCTTGCCGATGGTGTCAGGCTGGTTGGTGCCATGAATGCGATAAACCGTGGTGCCGAGATACATGGCGCGGGCGCCGAGCGGATTGCCCGGTCCGCCGGCCATGAAGCGCGGCAGGTAAGGCTGGCGCTTGATCATTTCCGGCGGCGGCACCCAGTCCGGCCACTCCTTCTTGCGGGTGATCTTCAGAAGCCCCTGCCACTGGAAGCCCTCGCGCCCGACGCGCACGCCGTAACGGATGGCGCGGCCATTGCCCTGCACCAGATAGAGAAACCGCTCCGATGTGTGGACGATGATCGTGCCCGGCGGCTCGTTGGTGCGATAGAGCACGACCTGGCGCTGGAATTGCGGCGGCAACTGCACCGATTCGTCGGGAACCAGGCCCGGCTGGTCGACGACATCCATGTCCATGTCTTCCTGTTGCGAGAAGCCCTGCGCGGCAGGCAGCACGACAAAGGCCGCCAGCAGAAGCGACATCCAGGTCAGGCGTCGAAAGACAGTCATCGGTGGTCCTTGATGGCGATACGGCAACGGCACAAAGCGCCGCGGTGATGCGGCGGCATCAAATCGCACGACGATGAGGATGGCAAGCCACGCAGGGAATATCCGGCCACGGTCCGGATCCAGGCGCGCCTTTGTCGTTGGCCCGCGCGGCCCAATCAGGCGGGTGCGATCCAGAGCCGCAGCAGGCAGGACACGATCGCGACCGCGGCCACGCCCAGCAGCCACAGCGCGGCGAACCACAACAGGCGCTTCGCGAGCGATGGCGGGGTCGGCGGCGTCATCGCTCAACGATCTCGGTGTTCGGCATCGCTTTCACCGCACGGAACGAACCGGCCGGCACGAACTGGAATGATCGGGATCACCGCACGGACCGGCACGAAGAACGGTCTGCCGATCGGCGCGGCCCGGGCTCAATCCTCGACGCCGTAACGGTGCAGGTCGTTGCCGCAGTTATCGAGCCAGAGCTTGGCGCGCTCGGTCTGGCGGCAGATGCGGCCGACGACGCGCCAGAACCGCGGCGAGTGATTCATTTCGACCAGATGCGCGACCTCATGCGCCGCAAGATAATCGAGCACATAAGACGGCGCGAGAACGAGACGCCACGAGAACGACAGGGCGCCGTCCGACGTGCAGGAACCCCAGCGGCTGCTCTGATCGCGAATCGAGATTCGCTTGATCCTGACACCCAGTTGAGTCGCGTAAGCCTGCGACGCCTTCTGCAGGTCGTGCCGCGCCTCCCGCTTGAGGAAATCGTGGACGCGCCGGTCCATATGTTCGATCCCGCCGGCGACGCAGAGAATCCGCTCGCCACTGTCGCGCATGTCGGTCCACACCGTGCCGCGTTCGCCGGCGCGATGCACGATCCGGTGCGGAACGCCGCGCAACGGCACGGTGACACCCGCTTGAAACGGCGCGGCTTTCGGCAATCGTCCGAGCCTGGCCGCGATCCATCCGCCGTGACGCTGCGCGAAGGCGCGCGCATCGGCGACGGTGCCGCGCGGCGGCATGGTGAGGATCGCTTCGCGGTCGCTCGGGTGAATGCGCAGCGTGTAGCGCCGCGCGCGGCGATGCCGGCGCAGGCGGACGGCGAAAACCTGCGAGCCGTGCTTGACGGCGATGGTCGAGGGTTCGTAGGGACGACGGTAAAGGAGAGCGCGAACAGCCATGTCAGCAGGTCCGGAGAGCAGGAAGTCGCCCGGACTTTGCCATATCTGCCGCCAAGGAAACCGCTCAGCGCAAAAACAAATCATTTGCCCAACATACAGAAACCCGAGCCGGGACTCACCCTGCATGTTGGGGCAGGGAACCAGCGAATCCGATTCAATTGCCGGCCATCGCCGCCTCGAAAGAGCGAGGCCGCAATCACTCTTTTACAAAGAAATGAATTATTATTCAGAATCACTGAACCAGCAATTCGCCGGTGCCGCCGCGCTGCATCGCGTTGGCCGTCGCACCGGGACAGGGAGCGGGACGATGAAATATGCCCCGGCGTCCCGCCCGCACCGCGCTTCAGGATACCGGAATCGACCGCACGCGCGGCTCCGGATCGAACCGATCCGGAATCATCATGACCGGCGCGGCCTTTACTCGGCTGCGACGACGGCCGCCGGCCGCGGCTTCATCTGCGATGACAGCATGAAGTCGGTGATGCGCGGCACGATCTCGGAGCGGAAGCGCGATCCATTGAACACGCCATAATGGCCGACGCCCTCCTGCATGTAATGCACGCGGCGCGATTGCGGAATCGAGCTGCACAGGTCGTGGGTCGCTTCGGTCTGGCCGAGGCCGGAGATATCGTCGTTCTCGCCTTCCACCGTCATCAGCGCGACCCGCTTGACCTTCGATGGATCGACGAGTTTGCCGCGATGAAGCAACTCGCCCTTGGGCAGGGCGTGCTTGATGAACACCTGCTCGACGGTTTGCAGGTAGTACTCGGCCGTGAGATCCATGACGGCAAGGTACTCATCATAGAAATCGCGATGCTTCTCAACCTTGTCGCCGTCGCCCTTCACCAGGTTGGCGAACAGCCGCTGGTGCGCGTCGACATGGCGGTCGAGATTCATGCTGATGAAGCCGGTGAGCTGGAGAAAGCCCGGATAGACATCGCGCATGACGCCCGGCTGCGGGAACGGCACCTTGGTGATGACGTTGTTGCGGAACCAGTCGATGCCGCGTTCCTCGGCCAGCTTGTTCACCGCGGTCGGATTGCGGCGGGTATCGATCGGCCCCCCCATCAGCGTCATCGAATACGGCACGTAGGGATCGTTCGCCGCCTCCATCACCGATACCGCGATCACCACCGGCACCGCCGGCTGGCAAACCGCCATCACATGAACGTCGCCGCCCAGCACATGAAAGATTTCAATGAGGTAATCGACGTAATCGTCGAGATCGAAGCGCCCGTCCGACAGCGGCACCATGCGTGCGTCGGACCAGTCGGTGATATAGATGTCGTGCGTCGGCAGCATCGCCTCGACAGTTCCACGCAGCAGCGTCGCGTAATGTCCCGACATCGGCGCGACGATCAAGAGACGCGGCTGCGGCGTCGACGGCGCCTTGCGGAACTGGCGCTCGAAATGCAGCAGGCGGCAGAACGGCTTTTCCCAGACCGACCTGATCTCCACCGGCGTCCGCACGCCATTCACCTCGGTTTCGTGCAGGCCCCATTCGGGCTTGCCGTAGCGCCGCGTGATCCGCTCGAACAATTCGCAGCCCGCGGCGACCGACTTGCCGACCTGCGTATGCGACCAGGGGTTCAGGGGATTCTGGAACAGGATTCTGGTCGCATCGGTAACCGCACGCGCCGGATTGAGCGAGGCGTACCCCATCTCGTACATCCAGTACATTGGCGTCGTGGCTGCCAGACCGCCCCTGAACGGTAGCGCAGGCGCTCCACCGAATTCCCCAATCGCCATAGCTCTCATCCCCGCAGTTGTTTCGGGCGCAGGCCGGAGCGATGCTTGATCGATTCCCGCTTTTGCGCCGCAATATAGTGACGGCTAGGCTGCGGTGCGTCAATCCGTCCATGGGATGACAGGACCACAGTTGAGGATAAATAGGACACGGAATCGATCCTTGATGGAAGATTTTCGCACCCGGAGACCGCGAGACGGAATATTTCGATCCCTGGACAAGACCCCGAAAAGTGGGAACCGGCTTTCGCAAAAGATCATGCTCAAACACAAGGATAAACAACGGGGCCTGATTCAGCGCAGTTGGATCAGGCCCCGCCGGGACGAACAAGCCGAAAGACGAACGAACCGGAAAAGGCCGGGTCGCGCGCACGGCGGTTCGGGCATCCGCTTCACCATGGGCGCGAATGCCCGAAGACCGATTTCCGGACCCGACCCCGCTGGGGCCATGGCATTGCCGGCATCCCCAAAGCCGGGATCCGCGACGGGAGGACCGTGCAGAATGAAGCGAGCCTGGATGAAGCGAGCCTGGGATTCGGGACACCCGTCATGACCGACCTTGCCGTTCCCGACCTCCGACACCCGCGTCGGTCGATCCGCCTCGACACCATCCTGCGGCTGCGCTGGCTGGCGGCGCTGGGGCAGCTGGCCACCATCTTCTTCGTGGTGCAGAGCCTCGATTTCGACCTTCCGGTGATCCCCTGCACCGCCATCATCGCGCTGTCGGCGGTCATCACCCTGGCCTTGCAGATGGCGCTCAATCCCATGATGCGGCTCGAGCCGCGCCAGGCGGCGGCACTGCTCGGGCTCAATATCGCCGAACTGGCCGGGCTGCTCTATCTGACGGGCGGACTGGAGAACCCGTTCTCCTTCCTGTTCCTCGGGCCGGTGCTGATCTCCGCCACCGGGCTGCCGACCCGCATCACCATCGGCCTCGGGGCGTTCGCCGCGATCTGCGCCACCGCGCTCGGCTTCTTTCACCTCCCGCTGCCCTGGGTCCGGGACGATTCCCTGGTGCTGCCGCCGGTCTACATGGCCGGCATCTGGCTTTCGATCCTGCTGGCGATCGGGGTCACCAGCCTCTACACCTTCCAGGTCACCGAGGAGGCGCGCAAGCTGTCGGACGCCCTGGCCGCCACCGAGCTGGTGCTGGCGCGCGAGCAGCACCTCACCCAGCTCGACGGCCTGGCCGCCGCCGCCGCGCACGAGCTCGGCACGCCGCTGTCCACCATCTTCCTGATATCCCGGGAACTGGAGCGCACCACGCCGGCCGACAGCGCGCTGGCGAGCGACATCCGCACCTTGCGCGAGCAGGCCCAGCGGTGCCGCGACATCCTGACCAAGATCGCGCAGCTGTCATCGAGCGGCGCACCGTTCGACCGGATGCCGCTGTCCACGCTGATCGAGGAGACGGTGGCGCCGCACCGCGACTTCGGCATCGGCATCAAGGTGCGGATCGCGGTCGCGGGTACGCCGGAGCCGGTCGGCATGCGCAACCCGGCGGTGCTCTATGGAGTCGGCAACATCCTCGAGAACGCGGTCGACTTCGCCCGCGCGACGGTCGAGGTCGATGCCCGCTGGAACCAGGACAATGTCGAGATCACGGTCGCCGATGACGGCCCGGGCTTCGCGCCCGAGATGCTCAAGCGGATCGGCGAACCCTATCTGACGCGCCGCGGCCGCGCCGACCAGACCCACCGCGAGCGGAAGGGGCTGGGACTCGGCATCTTCATCGCCCGCACCCTGCTGGAACGCAGCGGCGCCACGGTGACTTTCAGCAACCGCACCTTTCCCGAGCACGGCGCGGTGGTGCGCATCGCCTGGCCGCGGGACAGCTTCGAGACCACCGAAGGCGCCGTCGGAAGCGCCGTTTGAACGCTTCGGGGAACCCGAAAGCCTGGCGCCATTTCCGTACCGACAGAATCGGAGCGGGGCCCTATATCCTTGTTCTTACGCGCTTTCTTTACGCGAACCGGCACCCGCTTCGCTCGAAAACGCTCCGGCGCAGCGACGTTATGTGCCCTTGGCATCGGCCGAACGCACACCATATCATCCGGGGCCCGCAACAAGGAAAGAGAGCTGTGAACGCCATCGCCGAACTGTCCGCCACGTCCGATCGCTCGCTGATGATCGTGGAAGACGACAAGCCCTTTCTCGAGCGGCTGTCGCGCGCCATGGAATCGCGCGGCTTCACGGTGACCTCGTGCGAGAGCATCGCCGACGGCCTGGCCCAGATCGGCAAGTCGGCCCCGGCCTTCGCGGTGGTCGACCTGCGGCTCGGCGACGGCAACGGCCTCGACGTCGTCTCGGCACTGAAGCGGCAGCGGCCGGATGCGCGCGCCATCGTGCTCACCGGCTATGGCAACATCGCCACCGCCGTCACCGCGGTGAAGATGGGCGCGGTGGACTATCTGTCGAAGCCCGCCGACGCCGACGACGTGGTGGCGGCGCTGCTGGCCAGCGGCAACAGCAAGTCCGAGGTGCCGAGCAATCCGATGTCGGCCGACCGTGTGCGCTGGGAGCACATCCAGCGCATCTACGAGCTGTGCAACCGCAACGTCTCGGAGACCGCGCGGCGGCTCAACATGCATCGCCGCACCCTGCAGCGCATCCTGGCGAAGCGCGCCCCGCGCTA
>JAGRLZ010000071.1 GCA_020441545.1 Xanthobacteraceae bacterium
AGCGCCGTCAGCATCGGAACGCTGGTGACGGCGCCGGCCTTCGGTTTCATGGGAATCGGCTTTCCACGGTTTGCCATGAACGCATTCGCCTATTGGTGGGGCGCGGCCTTGCCGGGCACCTGGTACCTGACCGTGCGGATCGACCAGACCATCAGGGGAGCGCCGATCGATTATTCACTCCGGCCGCTGCTGGTGCTCGCCGGGTTCGTCGTCCTGCTGGCCGGCGTGATGAGCCTTTATCTGATGCACCTCGGCAGCCGGGCCGGAAATCGCCTGTCGCCGGCGCCCAAGGCGGAAGCCGCGACATGACCCCGCTTGCCGTTTTCCGCGACGAGTTTCGCCGCATCTTCGCGCTGCGGCCGGTTTTTTCCGTGCTGGTTCTCGCCGTCGGGCTTTATGCCGTTCTTTACCCGCAGCCCTACCTCAACGAAGCGCTGCGCAAGGTGCCGCTGGCGGTGGTGGACCAGGACGAGACCACCAGCAGCCGCGATCTGGCGCGCCGGATCGACGCGAGTCCGGATGTCGCGGTCGTGACGAAAGCCCTGGACTTCGCGGCGGCGCGCCGCGAGGTGTTTTCGCGCGATGTCTTCGGCGTGCTGGTCATCCCCCACGGCTTCGAGCGCGATCTCCTGCACGGCCGCGTCTCCCCGGTCGCGCTCTATGCCGATGCCAGCTACTTTCTGATCTATCAGCGCATCGCGCTGGGCGTGGTCGGCGTGGCGCGGACGCTCGGCGCGGAGATCGAAATCAAGCGCCTGGTCGGGCTCGGCATCGATCTGCCGGTCGCCGCGGCGGCGGCGGACCCGATGCGGCTGACCGCGATCCCGCTGTTCAATCCGCAAGGCGGTTACGCGACCTACATCCTTCCGGCGGCTTTCGTCCTGATCCTGCAGCAGACATTGCTGATCGGGGTCGGCCTGCTGGGGACGTCGCCATTGCCGCAGCAGGAGGGCGGAAGCCCTGCAAGCGCGACGGCGACGGTTCTCGGCAAGCTGCTGGCTTACCTCGCGCTCGAAGCCGTGATCGTGCCGTTCTACATGATCGTCCTGCCGTTCCTGTACGGCATTCCGAGGTTGGGCGAGGTCTGGCCGATCCTCGCCTTCGCGGTGCCGTTCGTGGTCGCGGTCGGGGCCCTGGGGCTCATCGTCGCGGCGGTGTTCCGCTCGCCGCTCGTCATCCAGCTCGTCATGGCCGCGATCGGGCTTCCGTTCTTCTTCCTCTCCGGCTTCTCCTGGCCGGTCGAAGCCATGCCCCGGCCGATCCAGCTCGCCGCCCAACTCGTGCCGAGCACGGCGGCGATCGATGGCTTCGTCCGGCTGTCGCAACTCGGCGCGCGGATGTCGGACGTCGGCCACCAGCTCGTGGTGCTTTGCGCGCTCGCGGTGGTCTATGGCGGCATCGCGGTTCTGCTCCAGCGCAGGCGCGCGCGGGCTTGGTGAGGCCGTGCCGGAGCGTCCCTGCTCGACGCGCTAAATCTCTGAAAGAATAGCTCATTTCGCGATTGCGCGACGGTCGCAAAGGTGTGATGAAGGCGCCGCGGCGCAAACCCCTTGCGCTTGTGCTGCCGTCTGGAGCGTTTTCGAGCGAAGTGGGTGCCGGCTCGCGTCAAGAAAACGCGTTGAAGCAAGGATATTGAGCCCCGTTCCGATAGAATCGGAACGGAAACGGCCCTGAAATCCACGGAGCGAAAAGGACAATCGCCGGCATGGCGACAAGCATCACCTACACCGCGCTTCCCGGACTGCCGCTGGTCGAGCCGGGCGATGACCTCGTTGCGATCATTGCCGACGGCGTTCGCCGCGCCGGGCTCGATGTCGCCGACGGCGATATCTTCGTGCTGGCGCAGAAGATCGTCTCGAAGTCCGAGAACCGCTATGTCGATCTCGCCGACGTGACGCCATCCGCGCGCGCCTACGAACTCGCCGAGGTGGTCGGCAAGGATCCCCGGCATATCGAGGTGGTGCTGTCGGAATCCGCGGAGATCGTGCGGACGCGGCCGAACGTCATCATCGCGGCACATCGCCTCGGTTTCGTCATGGCGAATGCGGGCATCGACGAATCCAACATTCGCCATGACGACGGCAGCCAGCGGCTGCTGCTGCTGCCCGAAAATCCGGATGCGAGCTGCGAGACCTTGCGGACCGGGCTGATCGGTGCCTTCGGCGCGGATGTCGGCGTCATCATGAACGACAGTTTCGGCCGCCCCTGGCGCAACGGCGTGGTCGGCGTCGCGATCGGCTGCGCCGGGGTGCCGTCGCTGCAGGACATGATCGGCAGGCCGGACCTTTTCAATCGCGCCATGCGCGTCACCGAGATCGCGATCGCGGACGAACTGGCGGCGGCGGCCTCGCTCGTGATGGGACAGGCCGACGAGGGCCAGCCGGTCGTCCATGTGCGCGGCTTCCGCAGCACGGTGCCGGTCAATCCGGCTTCCGCACTGGTGCGGCCGAAGGAACGGGACATGTTCCGATGAGCGGGACCGCGCAATCGGGTCGGGGCCGGGTGGTGGCGCTGTGCGGCGGCGTCGGCGGGGCCAAGCTCGCGCTCGGGCTGCAACAGGTTCTGGGTCCGCGGTTGAGCGTCGTCGTCAACATGGCCGACGATTTCGAGCATCTGGGTTTGCGGATTTCGCCGGACCTCGACACGGTTCTCTATACGCTCGGGGGATTGAGCGACCGGCAGCGCGGCTGGGGCCGCGCCGGCGAGAGCTGGCACTTCATGGAGGCGCTGGCGGAGGTCGGCGGCGAGACCTGGTTTTCGCTCGGCGATCGCGACCTTGCGCTTCACGTCGAGCGGACCCGCAGGCTTGCCGCGGGCCAGACGCTGACCGCGATTGCCGCCGACATCGCGCGGCGTTTCGGCATCGCGGCGCAGATCCGTCCCGTCAGCAACGACGATATCCGCACCATCGTGGTGACGCCGGACGAGGAACTGGCGTTCCAGCGCTATTTCGTCGAGCGTCGTTGCGAGCCGACCGTCAGGCGGATCCGGTTCGAGGGCGCGGACACGGCACGGCTGACGCGGGAGGTTCGCGATGCGCTGGCGCCGCGGGACTTGCGGATGGTGGTGATCTGCCCGTCGAATCCGTTCCTCAGCATCGATCCGCTGTTCGCGGTCTCGGGCTTGCGAGAGCTTCTCGCGGCGGCCGGCGTGCCGATCGTCGCGGTGTCGCCGATCGTCGGCGGGCAGGCGGTCAAGGGGCCGACCCGCAAGATCATGGACGAACTCGGCGTCGCGGCGACGACGGCGGCGATCGCGAAGCATTACGAGGGGCTGATTTCCGGGATCGTGATCGATTCAGGCGATGTCGCCGAGGCCGATGGCCTGGCGCTGCCGGTGCATGCGACGCCGACATTGATGACCGATCTCGCCTCAAAAGTCGCGCTCGCCCGGCAGACCCTGGCTTTCGGCGACCGGCTCGCCGCGCAGGCCGATCGGTAACCGTTTTCCAGTGTGCGCCGGCGTCAGGCCGGTTGCAGCAGGCCCAGCCGCATGGCGTGGGACGTTACCGCGCTGCGCAGGTCGCTTCGCAGCGTCTCGAACGTGGCGAACGCCTCGATCTCGAATTCGGCGGCGATCTGGTGCGGTGGCAGCCGACGGTCGCGGACGATGCGCTTGAGGTGCTCGAGCCGCTCGGTCTGCTCGGTCCAGAACTGGTCGATCAGCGCCAGCATCACGCGCCGCAGAATGGTGCCGAGCGTTTCGGGATCGATCGCCGCCGCCTTCCGTGCCATCCATTGGTCTGCCATGGTGGCAATGCGCGTGCGCAACATTGCCACGCCGACGTCGTCCGGCGGGATGTCGTCGAGCGGCACCGCCAGCGTCAGAATCCGGCGGATAGCGTCGTCGAGCCCGGATATATCCCAGCGCGCGGGGGCGGGAGCGAAATGCCGGATCATCTCGTCGATGACTTCGTTGCGAAAGCGATCGACGAACCGCGTCGGGTCGGGATCGTCGCGGATTTCGCGGCGCAGGGCATAGATCGTCTCGCGCTGCCGCTGGATGGTGGCATCGAACCTCATCAGCCCCAGGCGATCGTTGAAGAAGCGCATTTCGTTGCGCCTCTGGGCCGCTTCGATCAGGCGGCGGGCGATGGCGGGCGGGATCGGTGCATTCATGGTCATCGTGTCTAGCGGCATGTCCCGGAACAGGTCGTCCTCGAGCGAGGCATGAAAGACGGTCTGTCCGGGATCGCCCTGGCGGCCGGATCGTCCGCGCAACTGGTCGTCGAGCCGGCGCAGGTCGTAGTGCTCGCTGCCGATCACCAGCAGGCCGCCGGCCGCGACGACGCGGTCGCGCGCATCGGTGTCCGCGCCGCCGAGGCGGATATCGGTGCCGCGACCGGCCATCGCGGTGGCGATGGTGACGGCCGACGGCCGGCCGGCTCGCGCGATGATGCGCGCCTCGTCGGCATGGTGCCTGGCGTTGAGCACCGCGAACGAGCGTTCGGACGGGGTGTCAGACCTCGTCCATCCGTCGGCTTCCAGCATGGCGGCAAGCTGTTCGGATGTCTCGATCGACGGCGCGCCGATCAGCACCGGCTGGCCGCGCCGGTGCGCGGCGCTCACGGCATCGCGAATGGCGCGCAGCTTGGCGTCCCGGGTCGGGTGCATGACCTCGGCATCGGAGCGGATCACCGGCCTGTGGGTGGGGATCGCGACGACGTCGAGATCATAGACCTGATGATATTCCCGCGCGTCGGCCGAGGCGGTCCCGGTCATCCCGGAGATCCTGTCGTAAAGGCCGAAGAAGGTCTGGAAGGTGATGGCGGCGAGGGTGCCGGTCTCCTCCTCGATCGGGCAACCCTCCTTGGCCTCCAGCGCCTGATGCAGCCCTTCGTCGTAACGCCGCCCCGGCATCAGCCGCCCGCTGAGCTTGTCGACGATCACGATCGCCCGGTCCTGCACGATGTAGTCGCGGTCGCGCTGCAGCAGCCGGTGGGCGCGCAGCGCCTGGGTGACATGATGCAGCAGCGTCACCGCGCCGATGTCGTGCAGGAACTGATGCGGCTTCAACAATCCGCACCGGCGCAGGCTGGTTTCGACGCGATCGTAGCCCCGATCGGTCAGGGTGACGTGCCGCTCCCGTTCGATCGTGGCGTCGTCCGCCGCCAGTGTCGCGACGATACGGTCCACGGCC
>JAGRLZ010000072.1 GCA_020441545.1 Xanthobacteraceae bacterium
GCCGCAAGCGACGCCATTGGTACATCGGCCCGACGCCGCATTATTACAACTGGTGGCAGGGCGAGTGGCGCTATCCCGGCCGCCCCGGCTTCTACCGCGGCCGCTTCAACGGCGGCAGCTTCGGGCCGTGCTGGACGCAGACCCCGATCGGGGCGGTGTGGACGTGCGGGTGAGGGACGCTCCGCCGCGTGCGCTCCGGATCGTCACGCCGCGTGTTCTGGACGATGCGTCACATCCCCGCGCCCGGCGAGAAGCCCGGCGATGGAAATGTCCTCGTCGATCTCGTCCCAGTGCAGGCCGACGTGGCTGATCTCGACCTTGTCGCGCTGGGCCGGGGTCGCCTTCAGCAATCTCGGAAACCACGCGAGCGGGACGCCGAGGATGCGGCCATCGGTCAGTTCGACCCACATGGTGTGTTCGTCGAAGCGGACGCTAGATGCCGAAATGGTCATATGTGACAAACTAGCGGAATTGAGACCACCGAATTCGCGCGGCCTCGCGACTGACGTTATAGACTTTGATAATTTGCTCAACGGTCATAGTTCGAAGCAACTGCGTGTCAGGCATCAAAAAACTTGCGGCGTACGAATTTGCTTGATGTTCCATTCGTTTGAGATTGGCGGAAAACGATGCGGCAACAAGGCTTGATGGGCCGCGGTTGAGAATACCCTTATGGCCCAATAATGCATGCCCAACTTCGTGGACCACAGCAAATAGACTCCGCGGGTTCTCCCGGTTTATGCCAGCGAAAGTCGCTTCTGTGATGGTTATCAGCTTTTTGCGGTCGTCCCACTGTGCATCAGCATCCTTGAGTGAACCATTTTGCACTCGCAGGTAATTAAACTCAGGGTAGCGTTTCTTCAGCTTAGTAATAAGAGTCATTCCGTCAATCATCTGATCATCGCGAAAGCCCAATGCACGACGGTGGGCTAGCGCGATCTTGTCAATGGCTTCTGACGGAATGAACTTAACCATTTATCTTTCTCCTAGCTACACCCCGTCGTTGACCCGCACGTGTCGCACTTCATGCAGGTGCCGTTGCGGACCAGGGTGAAGTTGCCGCATTCGGAGCACATCTCGCCTTCGTAGCCTTTTGCTTTCGCTTCGGCGCGGCGCTCGGCCTTGGTCGGCGCCGCCGAGGTCGCGGCGGCCGAGCCGGCCTTGCTCCAGGCTTGCGCTTCGAGCTTCTCGGTCGGCGACAGTTCGGGGTCGGGTTCGGCCTTGAGCGCGGTCGCGCCCTCCACCGTGTCGCCGCCGCGCGCGGTCGTGCCGTGGGAGGCGAGGGCGGTGACGTTGGCGCCGCCGTGCGCCTCGGTCTCCTGCGGGGCCGTGCTGCGCATCATCACCAGGTTGTCGGTGCGCGAGCGGGTCAGCCCCTTCGACAGATACTTCATCGCCGCCGGCTGGGCGCCTTCCGGCGACTTGCCCTCGGCGACGCCCTTGCCGATGGCATCGAAGCCGGACTCGCTCGGATCGACATGGGCGAGGTCGTAGCGGCTCATGTAGCTGACCGCGAGTTCGCGGAACACGTAGTCGAGGATCGAGGTCGCGTACTTGATCGAGTCGTTGCCCTGCACGGGCCCCGCGGGCTCGAAGCGGGTGAAGGTGAAGGCGTCGACATACTCCTCCAGCGGCACGCCGTATTGCAGGCCGAGCGACACCGCGATCGCGAAGTTGTTGATGAAGGAGCGCAGCGCCGCGCCTTCCTTGTGCATGTCGATGAAGATCTCGCCGAGCCGGCCGTCGTCGTATTCGCCGGTGCGCAGGTAGACTTTATGTCCGCCGACGACAGCCTTCTGGGTGTAGCCCTTGCGGCGATCCGGCATCTTCTCGCGCTCGCGCATCACCACGATGCGCTCGACCAGCCGCTCCACCACCTTCTCGGACACCTGCGCGGCGCGCGCCGCCATCGGCTTGTCGAGCAGGGCCTCCAGCGCCTCGTCGTCGTCCTCGTCGTCGGCGATGAGCTGGGCATTGAGCGGCTGCGACAGCTTCGAGCCGTCGCGATAGAGCGCGTTGGCTTTCAGCGCGAGCTTCCACGACAGCAGGTAGGCGGACTTGCAGTCCTCCACCGTGGCGTCGTTCGGCATGTTGATGGTCTTGGAGATCGCGCCCGAGATGAAGGGCTGCGACGCCGCCATCATGCGGATGTGGCTTTCGACCGACAGATAACGCTTGCCGATCTTGCCGCACGGATTGGCGCAGTCGAACACCGCGTAGTGCTCTGCCTTCAGGTGCGGTGCGCCTTCCACCGTCATCGCACCGCAGATGTGGACGTTGGCGGCCTCACACTCGCGCTTGCTGAAACCGATCGCGGCGAGCAGGTCGAAGCCGGGGGCGGCGATCGCCTCCGCCTCGACGCCGAGCGCGTCGCGGATGAAGTCCTCGCCCAGCGTCCACTTGTTGAAGGCGAACTTGATGTCGAATGCGGTCGGCAGCGCCTTCTCGATCCTGGCGATGGCCTCGTCGGTGAAGCCCTTGGCCTTCAGCGTGCCGACATTGATCGCCGGCGCGTTGGACAGCGAGCCGTGGCCCACCGCGTAAGCCTCGATCTCGGCGATCTCGCTTTCGCGATAGCCGAGCGCGCGCAGCGCTTCCGGCACCGCGCGGTTGATGATCTTCCAGTAGCCGCCGCCGGCAAGCTTCTTGAACTTCACCAGCGCGAAATCGGGCTCGATGCCGGTGGTGTCGCAATCCATCACCAGGCCGATGGTGCCGGTCGGCGCCACCACAGTGGTTTGCGCATTGCGATAGCCGTGCTGCTCGCCGAGGTCGAGCGCGCTGTCCCATGCCAGCCGGGCGCGGGCGACAAGGTCGGCCTGCGGGCAGCTTGCGTGATCGAGCGGCACCGGATTGACCGACAGCGCCTCATAGCCGGCCGCATTGCCGTGGGCGGCGCGGCGGTGATTGCGGATCACCCGCAGCATGTGCTGGGTGTTCTTCTTGTAGCCGGGGAAGGGGCCGAGCTCGCGCGCCATCTCGGCCGAGGTCGCGTAGGCCACGCCGGTCATGATCGCGGTCAGCGCGCCGCACAGCGCCCGGCCTTCCTTGGAATCATAGGGCAGCCCCATGGTCATCAGGAGGCCGCCGATGTTGGCGAAGCCGAGTCCGAGGGTGCGGAATTCGTAGGACAGGTCGGCGATCTGCTTCGACGGGAACTGCGCCATCATCACCGATATCTCGAGCACCACGGTCCACAGCCGGCACAGGTGCTCGTAGGCTTCGACGTCGAAGCGGCGGGCGGCGGTGTCGTAGAACGTCAGCAGGTTGGCGGAGGCCAGGTTGCATGCCGTGTCGTCGAGGAACATGTATTCCGAGCACGGATTCGAGGCGCGGATGTCGCCGGACGCCTTGCAGGTGTGCCAGTCGTTCATCGTGGTGTTGAAGTGCAGGCCCGGATCGGCGGAAGCCCATGCCGCGTGGCCGATCTTCTCCCACAACTCGCGCGCCTTCAGCGTCTTCGTCACCTTGCCGGTGGTGCGGCCGATCAGGTTCCAGTCGCCGTCGGTTTCCACCGCGCGCAGGAAGTCGTCCTTCAGCGACACCGAGTTGTTGGAGTTCTGGCCCGAAACGGTGAGATAGGCTTCCGAATCCCAGTCGGTGTCGTAGACCGGGAAGTCGATGTCCTTGTAGCCTTGCTTCGCGAACTGGATCACGCGCTTGATGTAGTTATCGGGCACCAGCGCCCGGCGGGCGAGCTTGATCTCGCGGCGCAGCGCCGGGTTCTTCTCGGGCAGGAAGCAGTCGTCGCCCGAGCCCTCGCAGTTGACGCAGGCGCGCATCACCGCCTTGAGGTGCTTCTGGTTGATCCTGGAGCCGGTGACGAGGGCGGCGACCTTCTGCTCCTCGCGTACCTTCCAGTCGACGTATTGCTCGATGTCGGGATGATCGACGTCGACCACCACCATCTTGGCGGCGCGGCGCGTGGTGCCGCCGCTCTTGATGGCACCGGCGGCGCGGTCGCCGATCTTGAGGAAGCTCATCAGCCCGGAGGAGCGGCCGCCGCCGGAGAGGCGCTCGCCTTCGCCGCGCAGGCGCGAGAAGTTGGAGCCGGTGCCGGAGCCGTATTTGAACAGGCGCGCCTCGCGCACCCACAGGTCCATGATGCCGCCCTCGTTGACGAGGTCGTCCTCGATGCCCTGGATGAAGCAGGCGTGCGGCTGCGGGTGCTCATAGGCCGACTTCGACTTGGTCATCTTGCCGGTCTTGAAGTCGACGTAGTAGTGGCCCTGGCCGGGGCCGTCGATGCCATAGGCCCAGTGCAGGCCGGTGTTGAACCACTGCGGCGAGTTCGGCGCCACCATCTGCCGCGCCAGCATGTAGCGAAGCTCATCATGGAAGGCGCGGGCGTCGTCCTCGCTGGTGAAGTAGCCGCCCTTCCAGCCCCAATAGGTCCAGCAGCCGGCCAGACGGTCGAACACCTGCTTGGAGGAATGCTCGCCGCCGAACCGCTCGGCCTCGGGCAGGGCGGCGAGCGCCTCGGGGTCCGGTACCGAGCGCCACAGCCATGAGGGAACGGTTTCCTCCTCGATCCGCTTCAGGCGCGCGGCGACGCCGGCTTTCCGGAAATACTTCTGCGCCAGCACGTCGGAGGCGACCTGGGACCAGAATTCGGGCACCTCGACATCGTCGAGATGGAACACCACGGAGCCGTCGGGGTTGCGGATCTCGCTGGTGGTCAATCGGAATTCGATCTCCGCATAGGGAGACTGACCATCCTTGGTGTAGCGCCGTTCGATCTGCATTGTGTCTCTTGCCCCGTCTTGCAACCGGCCTCGCATCAGGACGATGCCGGCAATTTCCGATCGCGGGCCGCATCGGCCCGCAGCTTGGCCGAGATCCGGCCCGTTCGCCCTGGAGCATGAGCGGTGCGGAGCCGTGCTCCGCCGTCCGGTCATACTCTAGCGCCATTTCCGTTCCGATAGAATCGGAACGGGGCTTCATGCCCTTGTTTTGACGCGTTTTCTTTACGCGAGCCGGTACCCACTTCGCTCGAAAACGCCCTAACGCCCCACACTCTGAATCGCGCCGTTCCGGCCCGCATTTTGATGGTTCCGGCTAGCCGGAATCGGAGACAAACATCCCCGATCCCCGCCATCACCCAAGATGCGCGAGGTGCCTGATCTGATCCGTGAAGGAGGTGCCCGCCGTGACGACATACATTTCGCGCCGGACGGATCGAAAGCTAGGCCATCTCCCTCGCGCTCGTCAAGGATTAGTGCGAGCTTGTAAACGAAACACTAAATATGGTGGAAAGCTGGGATAAACCAAGGTGCCCAACGTCCTTGATCGCGATCAAGTATCAGTGAGTCCTCACGGAATCCAAAGCCGGAATCTTCCTTCGCGGATGACGGCGTCGGACCTTCTCCCGCTGTTCACAGCCCAACTATTTTTTTGCGTCGGGGCATTGCCTTCGCGCGACTCGCGTCGCCTGCCGCGATCGGCTGTCCGCCATGCGGCTTTGGCCGTGGTCGGGGCGGGCAAGAGGGGGCATTGTTGCGGCCGTTTCCTGGATGCCGACCCTCATGACAGCCCTCGATCGACCAACCGCGATTCCGCGAATCGCGCCGGCCGGACTTCTGTTCCTCGCGCTCACATCGATCGGCTGGGGATTCAACTGGCCCGTCACCAAGTATCTGCTCAGCGAGCTGCCGCCGCTGACCATGCGGGGTGTGACCGGACTGACCGGCGCGGCCCTGCTGGCGCTGGTGGTGCTGGTCCGCGGCCAGAGCCTTGCCGTGCCGCGCGCGTTGTGGTCGCGGCTGTGCCTGTATGCCATCCTCAACGTCACCTGCTGGATGACGCTGATGGGTATCGCGCTGCTGTGGCTGCCGGCCGGCGAGGCGGCGATGGTAGCCTATACGATGCCGGTCTGGGCCTCGGTGCTGGCGTGGCCGGTTCTCGGCGAGCGCCCGAACGTCCTGCGAATCGCCGCGCTCGTGCTGGCCCTTGGCGGGCTGACGGTGATTCTCGGCGGCGAGGGCCTGTCGGTGACGCCGGAGAAACTGATCGGTTTCGTTCTGGTGCTGTCCGGCTCGGTGGCCTTCGCGCTCGGGGCGGTGCTGTCCAAGCGGTTTCCGCTGCCGTTGCCGCCGATGACATCGGCGACCTGGCAGATCGGCGTCGGATGCCTGCCGGTGGGGCTTGCGGGACTGGCGATCGAGCACGCGGATTTCGGCGCGGTGACCACGCTGGGCTGGTGGCTGCTCGGCTACGGCACCGTGGTGCAGTTCTGCATTGCCTATGTCTGCTGGTTTGCCGCGCTGGCCCGGCTGCCGGCGTCCGTTGCCGCCATCGGCACCACGGCGGTGCCGGTGTTCGGCGTCATCGCATCCGCGGTCGCCCTGCACGAACCATTGGGGCCGACCCGGATCGCGGCCCTCGTTCTCACCCTGACCGGCGTGGTGTTGGCAACCCGATCCTGAGACGCGATAATCCGCCGGCGGAATCGAATCTGGCGCAAGCTGGTGCCATGAATTTCAAAAGAAACGGATACTTGCAGGCGACTCTTCGGACTTCACATTCATGACTGTCACGCTTGGGTGGCTGTGAAGGATGGCTTCGGATCGCCGAAACTTTTTGGAAACGCCCTTCATGACGGATTTTCAAGGCGGCGGCGCGAAGGTCCGCATGGCGCCGGCCGGATTGGCCCTGCTGGTCGCGACCTCGGTCGGCTGGGGCATCAACTTCCCGATCATGAAGAACCTGCTGACCGAGTGGCCGCCGCTCTCGGCGCGTGGATTGACCGGCGCCGTTGGCGCGCTGGCGCTGGCGGCCATCGCCATCCAGCGCCGTCAGAAGCTGTCCGTGCCGCGCCGCTTGTGGCTGCGGCTGCTCCTGGTGTCGATCCTGACGATCACCTCATGGGTTGCCTTCATGGGGCTGGCGCTGCTGTGGCTGAGCGCCAGCGAGGCCGCGATCCTGTCGATGTCGGTGCCGGTCTGGGCGGCGATCTTTGCGTGGCCGGTGCTGGGCGAGCGATTCTCCGTGCTGCGCGGGATCGGGCTTGCGGTCGCGATGGGCGGGATCGCGGTGCTGATCGGGGGCGACGGGCTCAACGCCAGCTTCGACAAATGGCCGGGAATCCTGTGCGTCACATTGGGCGCCATGTCGGTCGCGCTCGGCACCGTGTTGACCAAGCATTTTCCGCTGGCGATGCCGCCGATCTCGCTTGCCGCGTGGCAGTTGTGGATCGGCTGCCTGCCGGTGGTGGCCGTGGGGCTCCTGATCGAGCACCCCGACGTCCACGCGCTGTCGTCGGTCGGCTGGCTGTCGCTCACCTATATGACCTTCATTCAGTTCTGCCTGAGCTATGTCTGCTGGTTCGCGGCGCTGGAGCGCCTGCCGGCCGGAACGGCCTCGATCGGAACCCTGCTGGTGCCGGTTGTCGGCGTGCTGGCCTCGGCGGCAATGCTGCACGAGCCGTTGGGCGCACGCGAGATCGGCGCGCTGGTGGTGACGCTTGCCGGGGTCGCAGTGGCGTTGAAGGCATGACGTTGAAGGCATGAGGATGCGGATAAGGGCGGCCCGTTGCGGGGCTGCCCTTGTCACAAACCTGCGTGCCGATAACGCGCGACGTTACGGGCAGGGATGGCGCTTGCCGTCGTAACCCAGATAGGTGCGGGTTCTGACGTTATAGGATTTGAACCGCCGCATGCAGTAGGCAACCGATCCGGAGTCCGGAACGACGGCAATCGCCGGGCCTTCGTCGTAATAGTAGTCGTCGTCATAATACGGGCTGCCGTAATAGTAGGGCGACGCGAACGCGCTGCCGATCGCGGCACCGGCGACAAATCCCGGGAACCAGCCGCCACGCCGGCCACGGTGATGTCCATGCCATCCGCCAGACCGGCCGATACGGCCACCACCACCAGCCATGTGGCGTCCACCGCCTCCGGCACGGAAACCGGTGCCGCCACCTCCACGGAAACCACTTCCACGGAAGCCGCCGACGAAGGTCGTGCTGCCTCCACGTCCGCCGCCTCCGATGGCTGCACCGCCGCCTCCGCGTGGGGCAAGGGCCACGCCGCCTTGCTTGAATTGGGCATAACCCGCCGAAGGCAGCGCCAGCGGCAATGCCAGCGCCAGGGCAACGGTGGCGGCAAGGGATTTGAACTTCAACATCGACAACTCCTGATCCGGATCCAATATCTCGGGTTCCAGGAACAACGTGGCGCCGAGCCTGACGTTCCATCGGCACCGGGGGCAATCATGTCGCGGAACGGCCGGCGCGTGGGGGAGGGGACGGGCCAATATTTACCCCGCGCCGACTGGACAAGGTCGCCGCAGAGTGTCATCACCGCGAAACGAACGGCACGGATTCCAGCGATGAAGCAGTTTTTTCTGAAGTTATTCACCTGGTGGAACAGCCAGACCTTCGGGACGCAATTCTGGACCTGGCGCTTCGGCGAGCTGGTCGGACAGGACAGCGAAGGCAATCGCTACTATCGCACCAAAGGCGGCAGGATCGACCCCACGCTCGGGTTCGAACGCCGCTGGGTCGTGTACAATGGCTACGCCGAGGCGAGCCGCATTCCGCCGGGCTGGCATGGCTGGATCCATCATACGGTGGACACGCCCCCGACCGAGGCGAGCTATCAGCCGCGCGAATGGCAGAAGCCGCACCAGCCGAACCCGACCGGCACGCCGGCCGCCTACCGGCCTTCCGGGTCGACGCTTGCCAGCGGGCGGCGCCCGAAGGCCACGGGCGATTACCAGGCCTGGATTCCCGGCCAATAGAACGCGCGCGGATCCGTCAGGTCGTGGCCGCGGCGTTGTCCTGCCGCATCAGGCGCGCGGCTGCGTGCGCGCCGCCTGACGGCGCGATCAGTTCAGCTTCCTCAGCCAGGCACCGATCTCGGCCATGGCTTCACCGGCCTTGGGCAGCAGCTTGCCCATGGTGATGAAGCCGTGGAATTGGCCGGGATAGGTCTTGTGCGCCACCGGCACGCCGGCGTCCGCGAGACGCTGCGCGTATTCGTCGCCCTCGTCGCGCAACGGGTCGGCACCGGCGGTCAGCACATAGGCCGGGGGGAGGCCGGCGAAGTTCGTGGCACGGGCCGGTGAGGCGCGCCAGTGATCGGCATCGGCCGGGGTGTTGAGATAGTGATCGCGGAACCAGCGGATGACGGAATGGGTGAGCAGGCAGCTCGTTTCCGGCTCGCTGTGCGAGGGATGGCCCATGCGGAAGTCGGTTGCGGGATAGATCAGAACCTGGCCGGCGATTTTCGGCCCCGCCTCGCGCGCGTGAAGCGCGACGATGGCGGCAAGGTTGCCGCCGGCACTGTCGCCGCCGACCACCAGGCGCGACATGTCGATGCCGTGCGTGAGCGCATTGGCGACCACCCACTCCGTCGCCGCGATCGCGTCATCGACGGCGGTCGGAAATTTGTGTTCGGGGGCGAGGCGATAATCGACCGAAACCACCAGCATCTGGCCTTCGTGGGCCAGTGTGCGGCAGACCACGTCGTGGGAATCGAGATCGCCGATTACCCAGCCGCCGCCATGGAAGAACACCAGGCACGGCGCCAGGCCGTCGGCTTCCCGCAGCGTCAGCGGCTTGTAGAGCCGCAGCGGAATGGCGCCGTGCGGGCCAAGGGCATTCAACGATTGCACCGATGCGATCGCGGGCGGTTCGGGGCGGGCCGCGGCGGCGCCCATCAGATAAAGGTTGCGTGCCTCCGGGGGCGTCAGCGTCTCATAGGGCGGACGGCCGGCGTCGCGAAACGCCTTGAGGACTGCGGCGGCATCGGCATCGAGAACCACGGGCATCGATCGTTATCCTTTTTGGCCCTGCGGGCGGGCGGGCGTCGTTGTTATGAAGGTGCCGATCCGCCGCGGTCAGGCGGCGGTTCGCCCGCCGTCGACGGTGTAAGCCGAGCCGCTCACATAGCTTGCCGCGTCGGACGCAAGGAAAGCGACGACGGAGGCGACTTCGGCGGGTGCGCCGAGGCGGCGTGCCGGTATCCGCTTCAAGACAGGTGCGGCATCGGCGGGGCCGCCCGCTGGACGGCCGGCGGCGATCGACGAGAGCATCCGGCTTTCGATCAGGCCCGGGCAGACGCAATTGACGCGGACTCCGGTATCCGAGCATTCCACGGCCACGCTCTTGGTCAGGCCGATGACGGCATGCTTGCTGGCGCTGTAGACGGCGATGCCCGGCGCGCCGACGAGGCCGGCGATCGATGCGGTGTTGATGATGCTGCCCGCGCCCTGCTGCAACATCACCGGGAGAACATGCTTCAAGCCGAGGAAGACGCCGACGACGTTGACGTCCAGGACGCGGCGAAAGTCGTCCAGGGCGAATTTCTGGATCGGCGCGACGACACCCTCGATGCCGGCATTATTGTAGAAGACATCGATGCGGCCGGCGTCCGCCACGGCACGTTGCACATAACCCGCGACATCGTCTTCGCGTGTGACATCGGCGGTAATCGCAACGCCCCTGGCCTCGGAGGGCAGCGCCGCCACGGCGCGCTGGAGCTGTGCCTCGTCGCGGTCGACGGCGAAGATGCGGGCGCCGCGGGCCGCGAAAAGCTGCATCGTGGCAGCACCGATCTCGCCCGCCGCTCCGGTAATGATTGCGACCTTGCCATCCAAGCGTGTGTCGTCGGCCATTTGTGACGGATCCTTCCCTTTGCGCCGCAATCCCGGCGTCATCGTATTTGTGCGGTGCTGAAGCGCCCCGGACGCGACTATCCCATCTTTGAACGGAGGGTTCCAGCGCCGCCGTTGCACGGGGGGCTTCCAAAGCCGCATGATGAGAGGTTCCGCGGCCGCCCTTTCCCCGCCTCATTCGCCGTGTTAACCCGACCTCCTGCGCGCGGCGGATTGTCTTCCGGATAGAATGTCGCGAGCCCGAATCGCTGATTGATGCCGCATACGATGTCACGCACCACGAGCCTTGCCTGCCTTGCGGTCCTGGCCGCCGCGATCACGACCGCACCGTGGCCGGCGCGGGCGCAACTCGGCACGATCTTTTCCGATCCCGCGCCGCGCCCGCCGGGCGATGTGCCGCGTGGCGGGGTGTCGCCGGACGACGACGAAGAAGTCCCCGATCTGCCGCAGGGCCGGTTGCTGCCGGCACCCAACCGTATCCTTCCGCCGGGGCAGGGCGCGCCCTTGCCCGGGCGGGTGCAGTCGCAGCCCCTGCCGCCTCCGCCGGGCGGGGCGGGGGGCGGGCAGCGGCAGCCGGGGGTGGCTGTCGCACCGCCGCAGCCGGGCCGAGGTCCGGCCGGACGGTCAGGACAGAACCCGCGCACGGCCACGGCGCCGCCGACGCCGGCGACGCTGCAGCCCGGCGACGAGATCGTCACCGAGCCGCCGGCCCAGAAAATCATCAACAAGCGCGCCGTGTTCTCCGGCCTCGACAAGATCACCGGCCGGATCATCAACTTCGATGCCGCCATCGGCGAAACCGTGCAGTTCGGTGCGCTGCGGGTGAAGACCGATGCCTGCTATACGCGCCCGGCGACCGAGGCGGCGAATACCGATGCATTTGTCGAGGTCGACGAGATCACGCTGCAGGGCGAGGTAAAGCGGATATTTTCCGGCTGGATGTTCGCTGCAAGTCCCGGCCTGCACGGCGTCGAGCATCCGATCTATGATATCTGGCTGACCGACTGCAAGGAGCCGGAAACCACGGTGGCCGCCTCGCAGCCGGATGCCGCACCGAAGCCGGCGCCGGCCGTGCAGCGCCGCTCGCCGCAGCGGCGCCGGTCGCCGTCACCCGCCCGGGCGCAACGCGGCGGATTGCTGCCGCCGTTCCAGCAATAGGGCACGATCCCGAAAAGTGGAGCCCCGTTCCGAGTAAGTGGATCGGACCCGGGCCGCTTCAAGACGCGGCGGCGATCAGATCGAGCGCCTCCGCGCCGCTGACCGGACGATCGGTCGGCAGGCGCTGGAAATCGGCGATTCCGCTCAAGGCATCATCGAGCAAGGAACGGTAGCGGCGGCGCGAGACCTCGACGGCGCCGAACGTGCGCAGATGCTCCGTCACGAATTGCGTATCGAGCAGCGTGAAGCCGCCGGCGCGCAATCGCGCGACCAGATGCACCAGTGCCACCTTCGAGGCATCGCGGCGGCGATGAAACATGCTCTCGCCGAAGAAGGCGCGCCCGAGGCTGACGCCATAGAGGCCGCCGACCAGTTCGTCGTCCTGCCACGCCTCGACGCTGTGGCAGTGGCCCATTTCGAAAAGCTTCGCATAAAGTCCGGTGATACGTGCATTGATCCATGTGTTGTCGCGGCCGGGCTGCGGCTCCGCGCAGCCGGCCATCACCGCCCTGAAGGCGGTGTCGACACGGATCGTGAAAGCATCGGCGCGGATCGTCCGCGCCAGCCGGGAACTGACGCGGAAGCCGCCAAGCGGGATGATCCCGCGGCGTTCCGGTTCGAGCCAGAACAGGCTCGGGGCGTCGGCGCTCTCGGCCATCGGGAAAATGCCGCAGGCATAGGCCCGCAACAGGACTTCCGGCGTGATTTCCGAGGAAACGGTGTCGCAAGCGTTCATGCTTCGATCATAGCAGGTCGGACGCAAAGCACGATGGCTATGGCGCTTTCGAGCGGAATGGATGCCGGTTCGCGTGAAGAAAGCGCACCGGAACAGAGACGTCGAATTCTGCTTCCGACTCTGTCGAAAACGCTACACTGGCTTACGATGATGCGGGCCGCGTCGAAGCAGTCGGCGCGGTGTCGTCGCGGGCGAACCGCAACAGGATGCGCGTGCCGGCATGAGCGGGATCGCGCTCGACATCGGCGGACAGCTTGGTCGCCATCGCCGAAACGATCCGCTGGCCCATGCCGGTCGAGCGCGGATCGGCCGTCGCGCCAAGACCCACGCCATCGTCGGTGATGGACAGTTGGACACCGTCGCCGACGGATTCCAGTTCGACGTGGATCGGACCGGGACCGTCCGGATAGGCGTATTTCACGGCATTCATCACCAGCTCATTGACGATGATGCCGATCGCGACCGCACGATCCGGGTCGACCTCGATCGACGCCGCTTTCAGGGTCAGGCGCGACATCCGGTTGCCTTCGGCGGAGCGCCGCAAATCCTCGAGAAGGGCTTCGAGATACTGATCTAGCAGTACGCTGTTGAAGGCATTGGACGTGTACAGCCGGCGATGCACCTGCGCGACCGCGGCGACGCGGCCCATCGCATTGTTGAGCGCGGCCTTGACGTCGCTCTGGGTGCTGGAGTTGGCTTGCAGGTGCAGCAGCGACGCGATGATCTGCAGGCTGTTGCCGATGCGATGGTTGACCTCGCGCAGCAGCACCTCGCGCTCGGCGGCAAGCGCCGCATAGCGATCGCGTGAAGCCCGCACCTCCGCCTCGGCTTCGTCGCGGGCCTTGCGGACCTGGTCCTTCCGCAGCGCGTTCTCGGCCGCGACGTGCAGCAGCGGCACGAACTCGCCCTGCGTATCCTTCACCAGGTAATCGTCCGCGCCGGCCTGGAGGGCGGTGACGGCGATCTTGCTGTCCTGGGATGCGGTGACGAACACCACCGGCGGCGCGTTGGGGACGGCGCAGATCCGCTTCAACGTATCGAGGCCGTCGAGGTCCGGCATGTACTGGTCGAGCGCGACGACATCGATGCCGCCGGCGGCGATAAGCTCAAGGCCGGCGTCGCCGCTGACGGCGTGAACAACCTCGAAGCCTTGCCGCTCCAGGACGTGCGCGACCAGCCGGGCCAGAACCTCGTCGTCGTCGATATAGAGGAGGCGGGGCTTCTGCTGGCTCATTTGCTGGCTTGCGGAACCTGAATGACGGAGAAGAACAAGCCAAGCTGCCGGATGGCATTGGCGAAATTCTCGCGGTTGACCGGATTGGCAATATAGACGTTGCGGCCCGGTTCGTGACAGTGCCTGATTTCCTGTTCGTCGTCGGTCGCGGCGGGAACCACCACGGTGGCCGCTTTCAGGTCGTCGTTCGCCCCGGCGCGCCGGAGAATGTCGAGGCCGGACAGGTCCGGCCAATCGAGATCGGGCAGCACCAGCGGCGCCGCCCCGAGCAGCATGATCTGAATCACTCTGCGGCGGCGGGCGGCTTCGGCGGTCACGCGGATTCAGCCGAATTCAAATCTGTCGGGATGGCGAGAGAACGTCCTGTCAAAACACTGCCCCTGGACCAACGACGGCCAGATGGCTTTCAACGCCGGGCTTCCGGGAAAGTTCCCGCCCGGCCGGTTCCGCCTTGTCAATCCACCTTGCCGGACAGGTAGTGCTCGAGCCAGTGGATATGATAGTCGCCGTCGATGATGTCATGGTCTCGAACCAGCGCCCGGAACAGGGGAAGCGTGGTTTCGATTCCGTCCACCACCATCTCGTCGAGCGCCCGGCGCAAGCGCATCAGGCATTCGGCGCGGGTCTTGCCGTGAACGATCAGCTTGCCGACCAGCGAGTCGTAGTAGGGCGGGATGACATAGCCCTGATAAACGGCTGAATCGATCCGCACGCCGAGCCCGCCGGGCGGGTGATATTGCAGGATCTTGCCGGGGGAAGGCCGGAAGGTTTCCGGGTTCTCGGCATTGATGCGGCATTCGATGGCATGGCCGTTGACCACGACCTGATCCTGCGTCACCGGCAGGTCGCCGCCGGCGGCGATCCGGATCTGCTCCAGCACGAGATCGATGCCGGTAATCATCTCGGTGACCGGATGCTCGACCTGGATGCGCGTGTTCATTTCGATGAAATAGAACTCGCCGTCCTCGTAGAGAAACTCGATGGTGCCGACGCCGAGATACTGCATCTCCTGCATCGCCTTCGCGACCGTTTCGCCGATCCGCGCACGCGCCGCCGCATCGAGGGCGGGCGAGGGGCTTTCCTCCCAGACCTTCTGGTGACGCCGCTGCAGCGAGCAGTCGCGTTCGCCGAGATGGATGGCGCCGCCGCGGCCATCGCCGAGAACCTGGATTTCGATGTGACGCGGCTTCTGTAAGTATTTTTCCAGATAGACCGAGGCGTCGCCGAAGGCGGACTTCGCCTCGGTAGCCGCCGTCGAGAGCGCCAATGCGAGGTCGTCCGGCCTGTGCGCGATCTTCATCCCGCGGCCGCCGCCGCCCGCGGCGGCTTTGACGAGCACCGGAAAGCCGATCTCCCTGGCGATCGCCATCGCATCGTCGCTGGGGCCGACCGCGCCGTCCGAGCCGGGAACGACCGGAATGCCGAGCCGCCTGGCGGTCTTCTTGGCTTCGATCTTGTCACCCATCAGGCGGATGTGTTCGGCCTTGGGGCCGATGAATCCGAGATTGTGCTCGGCGAGAATTTCCGCAAAGCGCGCGTTCTCCGACAGGAAGCCATAGCCCGGATGAACCGCCTCGGCGCCGGTGATTTCGCAGGCCGCAAGCAGTGCCGGAATATTCAGGTAGCTTTCCTTGGAGGGCGGCGGTCCGATGCAGACGCTTTCGTCGGCGAGCCGGACATGCATCGCATCGGCATCCGCCGTCGAATGCACGGCGACCGTCGCAATTCCCAGTTCCTTGCAGGCGCGCAGAACGCGCAAGGCGATCTCGCCGCGATTGGCTATCAGGATTTTATCGAACATCGCGGCGCCCGGGTCTGACCGATGTCATTCAATGATGAGAAGCGGCTCGCCGAATTCGACCGGCTGACCGTCCTCGATCAGGATCTGCGTCACCGTGCCGGCCTTGGGCGAGGGTATCTGGTTCATCGTCTTCATGGCTTCGATGATAATCAGCGTATCGCCGACATTCACCTTGCTGCCGATATCGACGAACGGCCTGGCGCCGGGTTCGGGCGCGCGATAGACGGTGCCGACCATCGGGGACGGCACCGCGCCCGGATGTTTCGACACATCGCCGGCCGACGCGGTCGCGGCCGGCGCTGCGGCGCCGGCCGGGACAACCGCTGCCGGAACGGCGGCCGCGATGCTGACGCTGCGGGCGACCCGGACGCGCAGGCCGGCCCGCTCGATCTCGATTTCGGTGAGGTTGGTCTCGTCGAGCAGCGTCGCCAGTTCGCGAATCAGCGTGCTGTCGGTGGATGGGGTGGGGGTCGGGTCTTCAGGCTGGCGCGCCATGCGGTGGTTCCGAAACTTTCTGGCCGTGGATCAGGACGACGTGGTCGTGATGATTTTGGGCCGGGATGATTTTGGGCCGTGATGACTTGAGGCCGGGAATTGTTCAGGCTTTGGCGGTCGCGCCGATCTTGGCCGCAAGACCGCTGATCGCAAGCCGGTAGCCATCGATACCGAATCCGCACAGCGATGCAAATGCCGCCCTGGCGGTGAAGGAGTGATGGCGGAAGTTTTCCCGTGCGTGAATGTTGCTGATGTGGACTTCCACGGTCGGGATCTTCACGGCCACCAAGGCGTCGTGAAGGGCGATCGAGGTATGCGAGTAGCCGCCGGCATTGATGACGATCCCGACCGCATTCCTGGCGTGAGCCTCGTGAATGAAATCGATCAACTCGCCTTCGTGGTTGGACTGGCGGCAGTCGGCCGTGAGGCCGTAGCGGGCGGCAGTGTCGCCGCACAGCTTCTCGACGTCCGCGAGCCGGGCATGGCCGTACGTTTCCGGCTCCCGGGTTCCGAGCAGGTTCAGGTTCGGGCCGTTGAGCACGTAGACGGTATTTGCCATCCGGGTTCCGAATTGACTGGGAGCGGCGGGTGCGCCGGTTCCCGAGGGTTATAGGTAAGCCGGCCGCCAAGGGGAAGTCCGAAGGCCCTGGAAGGGTGTCACCTTATTGAACTGGTTTGCAAAAACCGGTTCCAAAGGCGCGAAATCGGCTCGAATTCGCCTCGTTAACCATTGTCGACCGGCAGATCAAGGCCCCGCCAGGGCGGAGCCCCGATCCCCGCCGACCATTTCCTGCCATGCGCAGCGTCCGGAACGATAACGGAGAGTTCCGCGGCAACCGGGCTTTCCCGGATGATCGACGAATGAAGCGCTGAGGTGGATCGCGTCAGCAATCCGCCTTGCCGCAGCGTGCCATGCCGATCTTTTCCTTCAATGCCTCGAGGCCGACCGCGCCGATCACCACCTGCTTGCCGATGACATAGCTCGGCGTTCCGTTCATGCCCATCGACTCGGCGAGCTTGAAGTTCTCCTCGATGGTGGCGCGCACTTCCGGGCTGTTCATGTCCTTCGCAAGCCGGGTCATGTCGAGTCCGGCATCCTTGGCGGCCGCCATCGCGCGCGCCTTGTTGGCCTGGCCGCGGCTGCCCAGCAGTTTCTGATGGAACGCGAGATATTTCTGGCCGTCCGGATCCTGCATCCGCACGGCCACCGCAACCTGCGCGGCCTCGACCGAGCCCGGCCCCAGCACGGGGAACTCCTTGAGGACGACGCGCAGCTTCGGGTCGGACTTCAGCAGCGCCAGCATGTCGGCCATCGCGTGTTTGCAATAACCGCAATTGTAATCGAAGAACTCGACGAAGTTCACGTCGCCCTTCGGATTGCCGAGCGTCACGCCGCGCGGGGAATGAAAGATCGTCTGGGCGTTCTGCGTGACCGCCTTGGTGTGCTTTTCCGCCTCGGCGGCCGCGTGCCGCTTGCTCAACTCGGCGGATGCTTCTTCGAGAATCTCCGGGTGGGTGACCAGGTAATTCTTGATGATGCTTTCGATCTCGCCGCGCTGGGCGTTCGAGAAGCTCTGCGCGCTCGCCGCAAGCGGCGCGCCGGCGACTGCAAGCGCGACGAGAGCGGGAGCGAGGTGTCGGCGGAGGGGCATGAAGGTCGATCCTTTTTGGAATGTCGATGAAGCTGTCGCGAGCAGGCAAACGGTGATTGGCAGCCTAGCGCTTTTCTCCAGGCAAATTCTTGGTGGTCACGATGTCGTCGGCGCGAACCCAACCCGGGGTGCCGACCGCGAAACGGGTCTTGGCGCGCGCGGCCAGGGCGCGGGCGGTTTTCTTGTCGCCGCGCAGGTAAGCCGCCTGGGCCGCCGCGAGATCGGCGTTGGCATAGTTGCCCTGGCGTCCGTAGGCGATGGCCAGCTGATCGTAGCCGAGCGGAGCCTCCTTCTCGCGCATCAGGGCCGCCTTCAGAATCGTGATCGCTTCGGCCATTCGGGATCTATTGTCGGAGGTGACCAGCGCCTGCCCAAGTAACATCTCGATGAGCGGGGCGTGGTGCGACAACTGGACGGCCTTGCGCAGCGGTGCGATCGCCTGTCCCGGCTTGCCGCCTTCGACCAGTGCCTGGCCTTTCAGCTCCCAGAAATACGGATTGCTCGGTGCCGCATGGATCAGCGCATCGATCTGCGCTTGCGCCGACCGCGGATCGCCGTGCAGGTAGGTCGAGATCGCGCGGGCATAGCGCGCCGGCATGCCGGTGTCCGAAAGCGGATAGCGCCGATAGACCGTTTCCGGCCGCTCCATGAAGCCGGACGTCTTCGCCCGCATCATGTCGTGGCGGAATTGCAGCGCCGGATCGTCCTTCTTCTCCCAGTAGGGACTGGTCTTGGCGAGTGCCTCGAGCGCGCGGACGCGATCGGCCGGCATCGGATGCGATTGAAGATAGGGATCGGCGCCGCGCGACGAGAACAGGCTCTCGTCGCTGAAGCGCCGGAACGTTTCGTACATGCCTTTGGCGGACTGCCTGGTCGCGGTGAGAAAACGCACGCCGGCACGATCGGCATTCTCTTCCTGCTGCCGCTGATAGGAGAGCAGGTTGCGGCGGATCATTTCCTGCGGCGCGCTGATCGCGGCCATGCCGGCATTGCTGGCGCCGTTGTTGCGGCCACCACCGGCCACCATGGCACCGACGCCCAGCAGCATGGCGACGATCATCTGCGTCTGGGCCTGCGCAAGCTGCTGCCGCAGCTTCGACAGGTGTCCGCCGGCCAGATGGCCGGTCTCGTGCGCCAGCACTCCGATCAACTGGTTCGGCGTCCTGGACTGCATCAATGCGCCGTAGTTGACGAAGATGCGGCGGCCGTCGGCGACGAAGGCGTTGAAGCTCGGATCGTTGATGATCGAGACCTGGATATTCTGCTTGCCGAGTCCCGCGGCGCGAAGGATCGGCCGCGTGTAGTCGCGCAGCAATTGCTCGATCTCGGTATCGCGCAGAAGCCGCGGCCCCTTCTTCTTCGAGGAATCCTGGGCGCGGGCGGCAAGCGGCGCAACGGCGAGGGCGACGGCCATCACGATCGCGGTCAGGCGTCCGGCGCCGCTCGCGAGGCGGCGGCTGTACCGTGTGTCATTCGCCATTGGCCGGAACCCGAATACCATATATGCCCTAACAATCCTTCGAATGCGGCGAGACGGCGGCGCGCCGGATCGCCATCACCGGGCGCCGGATGGCGTAACAGATTTCCATGGCCAATGCGATAACGACTGACCGGGCAAGGCGCCTGCTGACTGCGACACAACGCAGCGAAGTCCCGCCCTTCATGGTGATGGACGTGATGGCTGCCGCGGCGCGGATCGAGGCCGCGGGAGGTCATGTCATTCATATGGAAGTCGGGCAGCCGTCGGCGCCGGCGCCACGGGCCGCGATCGCCGCCGCCAGGGCCGCGCTCGACGTCGGGCGGATCGACTACACCTCCGCGCTCGGCATCCCGTCGCTCCGCGCGCGGATCGCGCGGCACTATCGGGAGACCTATGGCTGTGCCGTCGATCCGGAGCGGGTCGTGGTGACGACCGGGTCGTCGGGCGCCTTCATCCTCGCCTTCCTGGCGATGTTCGACGCCGGCGATCGCGTGGCCGTGACGATTCCCGGGTATCCGCCGTATCGGCATATCCTCACCGCGCTCGGCTGCGAGCCGGTGCCGATCGAGACCACCAGCGAGACCCGCCATGCGCTGACCGGCGAGATGCTGCTCGCCGCGCATCGCAAGGCGCCGCTCAAGGGCGTGCTGGTCGGCAGCCCGGCCAATCCCACCGGCACCATGATGTCGCGCGATGCGTTGACCAGCCTCATCGCGGCAGCGGAGAGCGAAGGCATTCGCTTCATCTCCGACGAGATCTATCACGGCCTCGACTATGCCTTTCCCGCGGTGACCGCCGCCGAGCTGTCGCCGGATGCGCTCGTCATCAACTCGTTCTCGAAATACTTCTGCATGACGGGTTGGCGCGCGGGATGGATGGTGGTGCCCGAGCCGCTGGTGCGCCCGATCGAGCGGTTGCAGCAGAACCTGTCGATCTCGGTGCCGACGCTGTCCCAGATCGCGGCCGAGGCCGCCTTCGACGGCCGCGCCGAAATGGATGCGGTCAAGCATGGCTACGAGGAAAACCGGCGCATCCTCACCGACGGCCTGCCCAGGGCCGGCCTGGCGGATTTCCTGCCGGCCGACGGCGCGTTCTATCTCTATGCCGACGTCTCGAAGTTCACGAACGACAGCTTCGACTTCACCCGCAGGATGCTGGAGGAGGCGCAGGTGGCGGCGACCCCGGGCATCGACTTCGATCCCGTGCACGGCCGTTCCTTCGTGCGCTTCTCCTACGCGCGTTCGAGCGCGGAGATGCAGGAGGCGGTCGCGCGCATTGCCCGCTGGCTGGGTTAGAGCGTTTTCGAGCGAAGCGGGGTCCGGTTCGCGTCAAGAAAACGCGTTAAAGCAAGGATACAGAGCCCCGTTCCGATTCTGTCGGAGCGGAAATGGCTCCAGCTATCAGGCCCGCGAGCCGGATCGACGGAATAAAAAACGCCCGGCCTTTTCGCCGGGCGTTTCCGTGTTCGATCAGGAGCCGCCGAAGCGACGCGACCACCATCCGCGGCGTGGCTGCGCCTGTGAGGGCTCGGCATCGGCGACAGGCTCGACCGTGGCGCTGGCGTCGGGCACCGCGGCCTCCGGAGCCGCGACCAGGCTCGGCGCATCCTGTTCGGACGCGGGCAGGGACGGCGCGTCCGTCGCAAGGCTGACCTTCTCGCGGACCGTCGAGCGACGACGCGACGGCTTGCCGGCAACCGGCTCGGGAGAAGACCCTTCATCCGGCCGGACGTCGTCCTGCCCGCCGGCGGGTGTTTCGGTCGCGCCATGATGCGCCGGCTCGGCGGACGCAACCTCGGCGCCGTCGCTCGCGGCGTCCTCACGCGGCGCTGCCTCGGCTTCCGCGGGCGCGTGCGTATCCGCGACGGGATCGACAATGACGGCATCGACGATCCCGGAATCGGTGCCATCGAAGTCGGCCACCGCGTCGGCGGCTTCGGGAGCCGACACCGGGGCAAGGTCGTCGGCGATCGATCCGGCCAGCCCATCCTGCGCGCCGTTGCCGCGACGCCGGCGGCCACCGCGCCGGCCACGCCGGCGGGGACGCCGCTCGCCGCTGTCGTCGTCCTGGGCCTGTGTCGCGTCCTCGTCCTCGGCGGACGGGCGATCCTCGGACCTCTCGGCCTCCGGGGCTCCGTCGTCGGACGCAGCATCGGCGGAAACCGCATCCTCGTCGCCACGCTCGGCATCCGGCTCGCGGGCCTCACCGGCGCGGCTCCGGCGGCGGCGGCGACGCCGGCGGCGGCGGCCGTCGTCGGCCTCGCCGTCCTCGGCGGCGGCGTCGCCGGTCAACCCTTCGGTTTCCTCGGTCTCGACTTCCGCCTCGACATCGAAGGGATAATCCTCGTCGCCGTCGTCGGCCGCGATCTGCGCCACCGCCGCCTGCTGCGAGGCGAGCAGGGCTTTGGCGGCTTCGAGCGTGTGGACCTGTTCGCCGCGCTCGATCGCGAAGGCCGGCGATCCGTTGATCGTCGGGTCGGCAACCACCGACAGCGTCACCTGGAAGCCGGTTTCGAGGTCGCGCAAATGGCCGCGCTTGTGATTGAGCACATAGAGCGCGACATCGGTGCGCGTGCGCACGACCATGTTGTGGGTCGCCCCCTTCATGAGGGTTTCCTCGAGATTGCGCAGAAGCTGCAGGGCGACCGACGCGACCGAGCGGACGTGGCCGGTGCCGCCGCAATGCGGGCAGGGCTCGGTCGAGCTTTCGAGGACGCTGGCGCGGATGCGCTGGCGCGACATTTCGAGCAGGCCGAAATGCGAGATGCGCCCGACCTGGATGCGGGCGCGATCCTGCCGCAGGCAATCGCTGAGCTTGCGCTCGACCGCACGGTTGTTGCGCTTCTCGTCCATGTCGATGAAGTCGATGACGATCAGGCCGGCGAGGTCGCGCAGGCGCAGTTGCCGCGCCACTTCCTCCGCGGCCTCGAGATTGGTCTTGAGCGCGGTATCCTCGATGTGATGCTCGCGGGTCGAGCGGCCGGAATTGACGTCGATCGAAACCAGCGCCTCGGTCTGGTTGATGACGATGTAGCCGCCCGATTTGAGCTGCACGATCGGCGAGAACATCGCGTCGAGCTGGCTCTCGATGCCCATCCGCGAGAACAGCGGCTGGCCGTCCTGATAGAGCTTCACCGCCCGGACACTGGACGGCATCAGCATCTTCATGAAATCGCGCGCCTCGTGGTAGCCGGCCTCGCCCGCCACCAGAATCTCGTCGATCTCCTTGTTGTAGAGGTCGCGCAGCGACCGCTTGATGAGCGAGCCTTCCTCATAGACCAGGGTCGGCGCCTGGGACCGCAGGGTCAGGTCGCGCACCGTCTCCCACATCCGGATCAGGTATTCGAAGTCGCGCTTGATCTCCGGCTTGGTGCGCGAGGCGCCCGCCGTGCGCAGGATGATCCCCATGCCCTCGGGCACGTCGAGATCCTGCACCACTTCCTTCAGCCGCGAGCGGTCCTGCGCCGAGGTGATCTTGCGGCTGATACCGCCGCCGCGCGCGGTGTTCGGCATCAGCACGGCATAGCGGCCGGCCAGCGACAGATAGGTGGTGAGCGCCGCGCCCTTGTTGCCGCGCTCTTCCTTGACGACCTGCACCAGCATCACCTGCCGGCGCTTGATGACTTCCTGGATCTTGTACTGGCGGCGCGGGCGGAAGGCGCGTTCCGGAACTTCCTCAAGGGCGTCGTCGCCGCCGACCGACTCGACCTCCTCGTCGGTGTCGTCGTCGTCGCCGTTGTCGTCATCCTCGTCGTCGTCGGCCGCGGCCCGGTGTTCGTCGCTGGCGGCATCCGGCTGGTCATCGAGGCTGGTTTCGCTCGTTTCCGCATCGGTCTCACCGCCGGCATCGTCGATTGCCGTTTCGGCGGCCGCGTCCGAAGTCGCGTCCGGCGTGATGTCGGCAGCAGCATCGGCCTCGACCGTCTCGGTAGCGGACCAGTCCGTGGCGGTGACGAATTCGGCGGTCGCGATCGCTTCCTCGACCGGCACGATGGCGGCCGGGGCAGGGGCCACGGCTTGCGGAGGATCGTCGGCATCCGCTGCCGCCGCGCCCGCGTCGCGGGGGGCGTCGCCTTCGTCGATACGGCCATCATCGATGCGGCCGTCCTGTAGCGCCTGAGCCGCGCCGCCGGCGATTTCGCCTTCGACCACGGACGGGGCGCTTTCGGCATCCGCGACCGCAGGCGTGGTGTCGTCAGGGGCAGCAGCGCCGTCAAGGGCACCCGCGTCGTCATGCGCAGGGGCGGCGACGGCGGCCGGCTGCCCATCCTCGGTGATCTCGATCACCTCGCTCTGTACCCGCTCGCCGCTGCTACGGCGCCGGGAATTGCGATGGCGCGAGCGGCGACGGCTGGAGCGCTGCTCGGACTCTTCCTCGGCCTCGCGGTGCGCCCGCTCGTCGGCCTCGATCAGGGCCTGCCGGTCGGCGACCGGAATCTGATAATAATCCGGGTGAATTTCGCTGAAGGCCAGGAAGCCGTGCCGGTTGCCGCCGTATTCGATGAAGGCGGCTTGCAGCGACGGTTCGACGCGGGTGACCTTGGCGAGATAGATGTTGCCGCGAAGCTGCTTGCGTTGTGCGGACTCGAAATCGAATTCTTCAACGCGGTTGCCACGGACCACGACGACCCGGGTTTCTTCCGGGTGGGTGGCATCGATCAGCATTTTGTTGGGCATTGGGAAGCTCATGGCGGCAAAGGGCGCGTCGAGCGACAGGTGCGCGGAGCGCAGCCGGATGACGCGAGCGTCTGCCTGATTCGGGGATGAGGGGAAGGCCGAATTGCCCATCGCCGCGCCGTGCCGATCCCGAGGCGAAGCCCTTGCCTGCCGCGTCGCGTGAGCGTCGCGTCGGCGAGATGATCGCTGGCATTCGGGTCGTTGTCACAGTCTGGCGCATTAAGCGTCGGCCCGTCTAAACAGGTTGGCGGCTTGATGCCGCTTGTTCGTTGCTGCCGGACTGGCGCCGCACCTCTTTGACGAAGCGCAGACGCATCTGGCGTGGTGACGGTCTTCCGACCGCAATGAAACGGTCCTTCGACCGCAATGACAATGACACGGTCCTTCGACCGTAATGACTTTGTGTCGTATCGGGCCCGTCCCAAGAACGCGGGGAAAGCTGGGCCCGGATAGCGCTGGAACAGTGTCTCCTCGCGCCCGGAGGCCGCGCACCGCGCTGACCGTGGAGCAATCGGACGTTACGCTGGAGCCCGGAACTTTCTGAAGGGCTGCAACGTCGCACCAGCAAGCTGAATCTGACACAACCAAGGGTTTTAGCCGTCAGCATCAGATACATACGTGGATCGGCGCCTCCTTGCAAGGGAGGCGTCACAGGGCTGCAACACTGAAGCTCAATCGCATCCTCCGTCTTAAGCCTCGATTAACCGTGCGGTCCTATTGCGGTACAAGGGACATCTCGGAGGCTCGGGGTTCGTGGCGGGCAGCGCAAATCACATTCTTTTGCGGGTTGTCGGCCTGTTTTGCGGGGCAATCGCCGCCTGCGGCGTGCCGCCGGCCGTTTCCGCCGAAGCAACCGGGTCGATCCACCCGGCCGCGACGCCCCGGGTCGAATCGGTTCCGGTCGCGTCCGAGGCGCGAATCGCCGGCGATGCGAAACAAACCCGGTTCGTACTCGATCTCGACCGCAAGATCGGCCTCCATGCCTTCACCCTCGGCCATCCCTATCGGGTTGTGATCGATATCCCGCAGGTTGCATTCAGGCTGCCGGAGAATGCGGGCAAGTCGGGGCGCGGGCTTATCAAGGCGTTTCGCTACGGCCTGGTGATGCCGGGCGGCTCGCGGCTGGTGCTGGACCTGTCCGGCCCGGCCAGGATCGACAAGGCCGAGGTCCTGGAGGCCGAGAACGGCCAGCCGGCGCGACTGGTGCTGGACCTGGCGGCGGTGGACCGGGCCGCCTTTGCGCCGACATCCGCGGGCGACGGGCCGGCCGCGGCGCATGCACGCGCCGATGCTTCGCCTCCGGCGATCGCGGCGCCGGAATCGACCGCCGCCGCGTCGGATTCGGCCGGGGATGCCCTGCCATCGCCCGATGCGCGGCCGCTGATCGTGATCGATCCCGGACATGGCGGCATCGACAACGGCACCCAGGCCCGGAGCGGGGAGACCGAGAAGGAAATCGTGCTGGCATTCGGACTGGCGTTGCGGGACCGCATCGTCAAGCAGGGAAAGTACCGGGTCGTGCTGACCAGGGACGACGACACGTTCATTCCGCTCGGCGACCGGGTGAAGATCGCACGCAAGCACAATGCGGCACTTTTCGTCTCGATCCATGCCGACGCGCTGCCGAGGCGGGAAGGCGATGCGCGCGGCGCAACCATCTATACCCTGTCGGACCGCGCTTCAGACGCCGAGGCGGAGCACCTCGCCGAACTCGAAAACAAGGCCGACGCCATCGGCGGTGTCGACCTGAACGAGGAGCCGACCGAGGTGGCGGATATCCTCATCGATCTTGCTCAACGCGAAACGCGAACATTTTCAAGTCGTTTTGCCAGAATTCTGATGGATGAAATGAAGAGTAGGGTGCGCCTGCACAAGCATCCCCTGAAGTCGGCGGGCTTCAAGGTGCTCAAGGCGCCCGACGTGCCGTCGGTGCTGGTGGAACTGGGATACGTCTCCAACAAGGACGATCTCAAGCACCTGATGTCCGACCGCTGGCGCTCCAGGACCGTCGGCGCCATCGCCGAGGCGATCGATACCTTCCTTGCCAAGCGCATCGTCTCGGCTGCGCCGGGCAACCGATAGCCGTCCAAAAAGCGTGCCGGGGCCGAATCCGGTCCATGGCAGTGCCGATCCGGCCCGCACGAACCCGACGGATTGGTAAATCGATTATAGATCAATAGGCTATACGCAGCCTTTCGCAGCCAGTGTTCACGATAGGGGACGTTGCAGAACGAGGCGAACTCTGGATTTGACATATTCCTTTGGCCGCAAGCCCTAGTTTGGACACAGGGCGCGGCCTATAGACACATCCGGCGCAGGCGGTGCAGAATCAGCGTAACCGCGGCGTCTGGTTGGAATGTCGCCGGCGGAAGGCCGGGACATCGGGTGGGATGGTCCGTGACCGATCGGCCGGCAAGGCTATCGTGTCGAGGCATCGCGTCGAGGCGCACAAACCAAAGCGGATAATCGAGAATGCGGCTTTTGTTCCGGTTCATGGGTTTCCTGTTCGCGGCAGGAACCATCGTGTTTCTGGTCGGGGTCGCGGCGGCTGCCGGGCTGATCTGGCATTTTTCCAAGGATCTGCCGGACTACACGCAGTTGCAGAACTACGAGCCGCCGGTGATGACGCGCGTCCATGCCTCGGACGGCTCGCTGCTCGCGGAATATTCCAGGGAGCGGCGCCTTTATCTGCCGATCCAGGCGGTGCCGAAGCTCGTGATCCACGCCTTCCTCGCGGCCGAAGACAAGAACTTCTACGAGCACGGCGGCATCGATTACACCGGCATGGCCCGCGCCGCGCTGCTCTACGTCCAGAATTACGGTACCAACCGGCGTCCGCAGGGGGCCTCGACCATCACCCAGCAGGTGGCGAAGAACTTCCTCCTGACCAACGAGGTGTCGTTCAAGCGCAAGATCAAGGAAGCGCTGCTGGCGATGCGCATCGAGCGCGCCTACTCCAAGGACAAGATTCTCGAGCTCTACCTCAACGAAATCTACCTCGGCCTCGGTGCCTACGGCATTGCGGCGGCGTCGCTGGTCTATTTCGACAAGTCGGTCAACGAACTGACCGTGGCGGAGGCGGCCTATCTCGCGGCGCTGCCGAAGGCGCCGTCCACGCTGCACCCGGTCAAGAATCGCGAGCGCGCCATCGAGCGCCGCAACTACGTGATCGATCGCCTGCTGGAGAACGGCTGGATCAAGCAGGCCGACGCCGACAAGGCCCGCAAGTCGCCGTTGATCGTGACCCCCCGCTCCAATGGAGCGCACACCTTCGCCGGCGAATATTTCGCCGAGGAGGTCCGGCGCGACCTGTTCGAGCGCTATGGCGAGAAGAAGCTCTACGAGGGCGGCCTTTCGGTTCGCACCTCGCTCGATCCGAAACTGCAGATCGATGCGCGCCGCGCCTTGACCAAGGGACTGGTCACCTATGACGAGGCGCACGGCTGGCGCGGCCCGGTCTCCAAGCTCGATATCTCAGGCGACTGGGGGGTCAAGCTCGCCAATGTGAAATCCCTGTCGGACATTTCGCCCTGGCGGATGGCGGTCGTGCTCGAAACCAGCGACCAGTCGGCGCGGATCGGATTCCAGCCCGGCCATGAACTGGGCGGCGCGGTCAGCAAGGAGCGCGAGACCGGGCTCATTACCCTGGACGGCGTGAAATGGGCCAAGGCGGCTTCGGGGGCGAAGCGCGGCAAGAGGCCCAAGACCGTTTCCGAGGTGCTGTCGCCCGGCGACGTCATCTATGCCGATCCCCTGGTCGACAAGGACGGCAAGCCGGTCGAGGGCCAGTATCGCCTGCGCCAGTTGCCGGAGGTCTCCGGCGCGATGGTCGCCATGGATCCATGGACCGGCCGCGTGCTGGCGATGGTCGGCGGCTTCTCGTTCGACCAGAGCCAGTTCAATCGCGCGACGCAGGCTTATCGGCAACCGGGTTCGTCCTTCAAGCCGATCGTCTATTCATCGGCGCTCGACAACGGCTACACGCCCTCGACCGTGGTGATCGACGCCCCGATCGAGATCGACCAGGGGCAGGGCGGTGGCGTGTGGCGTCCGGAGAACTACTCGACCGGCAAGTATTACGGTCCCACCACGCTGCGGAACGCGCTGCGGCGCTCGCTCAACACCGTGACGGTACGGCTGGCGCAGGATATCGGCATGCCGCTGATCGGCGAGTACGCCAAGCGGTTCGGCGTCTATGACGAACTGCCGAACTACCTGTCCTATTCGCTCGGTGCCGGCGAGACGACGGTGATGCGGATGGTGACGGCGTATTCGATGTTTGCCAATGGCGGCCGCCGCATCAAGCCGACGCTGATCGACCGTATCCAGGACCGCTACGGCCACACCATCTATCGGCACGACCAGCGCGAATGCCGCGGTTGCGATGCGCCGGGAGGCTGGAAGCACCAGCCCGAACCGCAACTGATCGACCGCCGCGAGCAGGTGCTGGATCCGATGACCGCCTACCAGATCACCTCGATGATGGAGGGCGTGGTGCAGCACGGCACCGCGACCGTGGTGCGCGAGGTCGGCAAGCCGATCGCCGGCAAGACCGGCACCACCAACGACGAGAAGGACGCATGGTTCGTCGGCTTCTCGCCGGACCTCGTGGTCGGCGTCTATGTCGGCTACGACAAGCCGCGCAATCTCGGCCGCGGCGGAACGGGCGGCCATCTCGCCGCGCCGATCGCCAAGGACTTCCTGAAGGTCGCGCTGGCCGACAAGCCGGCGATCCCGTTCAAGGTGCCGGCCGGAATCAAGCTGATCCGTGTCGATGCCAAGACCGGCATGCGGGCGGGGCCCGGCGACACCGGCCGGACCATCCTCGAGGCTTTCAAGCCGGGAACCGCGCCGCCGGACAATTACTCGGTGATCGGCATCGCCGATGTCGACGGCCAATCGGTTTCGCCGGACGCCGATCGCGCGATCATCCGGCCCGGCACCGGCGGGCTTTACTGATCCCGTACCTTCGCGGCGTCGTCCATGGCTGGCAGGCATGGACGACGTTTTCGCGGTTGATCGACCTCACCACCACAGCTAAATGATGCATCAGTTCAAGCGGGACGGACAATGCGCGCTGAAATCGAGAAACTTGTCGAAGAGATCAAGCAGTCGGTCGGGCTGCTGAGGAGGCATCTTTGACGTCGATGCATCGACGGTAAGGCTGGCCGAGCTCAACAAGCTCGCCGAAGACCCCGATCTCTGGAACGATCCCCAGAAGGCTCAGAAGCTGATGCAGGAGCGCACCTCGCTGGAGGATGCGCTGACCGGCATCGGCAAGGTCGAGCGCGAACTCGACGACAACGTCGAGATGATCGCGCTCGGCGAGGCCGAGAACGACGACGGCGTGGTGCAGGAAGCCGAAGCCGCGCTGAAGCAGCTCAAGAAGGAGGTCGCGCGGCGCGAGCTCGAGGCGCTGCTGTCGGGCGAGGCGGACCGCTTCGACACCTATCTCGAAGTCCATGCCGGCGCCGGCGGCACCGAGAGCCAGGACTGGGCGGCGATGCTGCTGCGGATGTACACCCGCTGGGCCGAGAACCACGGCTTCAAGCTCGAATATCTCGAAGAGACGCAGGGCGAGGAAGCCGGCATCAAGTCGGCGACTATCCAGATCAGCGGCCACAACGCCTATGGCTGGCTGAAGACCGAAGCCGGCGTGCATCGCCTGGTGCGGATTTCGCCGTTCGATTCCAACGCGCGCCGCCACACCTCGTTTTCGAGCGTGGCGATCTATCCGGTGGTGGACGACTCGATCAAGATCGACATCAAGGAATCCGACGTGCGCGTCGATACGATGCGCTCCGGCGGCGCCGGCGGCCAGCACGTCAACAAGACCGAATCCGCGGTGCGCCTGACTCACATTCCCACCGGCGTCGCCGTGGTGTGCCAGGCCGGGCGGTCGCAACACAAGAACCGCGCGCAGGCGTGGGACATGCTGCGCGCGCGGCTCTACGAGATCGAGTTGCAGAAGCGCGAGGAACAGGCGGCGGCCGATCAGGCGGCCAAGACCGATATCGGCTGGGGCCACCAGATCCGCTCATATGTCCTGCAGCCGTACCAGATGGTCAAGGACCTGCGCACCGGCGTGCAGACGTCCGACACCGCCGGCGTGCTCGACGGCGACCTCGACGAGTTCATGGCCGCGACGCTGGCGCAGAAGGCATTCGGCACCACGCCGGGCGCGATCGAGGATGTGGATTGAGCGGCGTATAGTTTTCTGTCATGGCCGGATCTGTTCCGGCCATCCACGTCCCTCTTCCCGGGTTTCCCTTGGTGTCCTTCTGCTTTTGATGGAAAGATCTGGTCGTCATGCGCGGACTTGATCCGCGCATCCATCTCCTGAAAGGAATGATGGATTGCCGGGGCAAGTCCGGCAATGACGGTGTAACCAGCGGTCAGCTTGCTCGGATCAAACGCGCGTCGACCGGGCTTGCATCCATTCCCGATGCCATCGCGTGAAGCGGCCGCTGTCGCGCTCGCCGCCGTGCCACGCCGCGCGCACCGTGCCGTCGCTTGCGACCATGAACACGGCATCCATGCCTTTCGAGCGGCGCAGAGTCTCGACCGCCTGTTCCGGCGTCTGGGCGATCGGGCCTGCGACATTGAACGACGTGTTCACCGACACCTCGACGCCGATGCGGCGGCCGAGCGCCTTCAGATAGGCGTGGGTGAGGGGATCGTCGGCCTCGCGCACGATCTGGATGCGGCCGGTTCCGTCGGCATGGATCACCGACGGAATGACATCGCGTGCCTTCGGCTTCGAGCGCGCCGTCAGCACCATGTAGTTGTAGGCGTTGTAATCGGCATCGGACGCGCCATCCTCCAGTTCGAAGAAGTCGCGCGCGGCGTCCAGCGTCAGCATCGGCGCGAGCGGACGGATGGATTCGCGATACTTCACGCGCTCGTTCAGGCGCTCGCGGGTTTTCGGATCGCACGGATTGGCGAAGATCGAGCGATGGCCCAGCGCGCGCGGGCCGGTTTCCGCCGCGCCCTGCGACAGCGCGACGATGCCGCCGCTCGCGACGCAACTGGCGATCAGGTCGGCGACCGCCTCGCGCCCGTCGTCCGACGCCACATTGCCCACCACCATCGAGGCGATATCCGGCACGTCGAGCGCGTGCGCGATGTCGTCGTCGGGCGACGGCGTTCCGCACCAGAAGGCGTGCGTGAACGGCGCGCCGCGCGGGGCGCCGGCGAGATGGGCCAGCCACCATGCCGCGCCGATCGGCACGCCGGGATCGCTCGGCGTCGGCGGCACCCACAGGTGAAGCCGCGTGCGGCGGCCTTGCGCGGCCTCGAACCATGCCTCGTTGAAGTGCTCCAGCATCCGCATGCTTGCAAGCGCGTTCAGCGCGACGCCGCCGGAGAAGATCAGCTTGTTGGCGCCGGTCGATCGCAACAGGTGATCGACGATATGGATCAGCGCGTCTTCCAGCACCATCTGGGTCGCCGCCGCCTTGTCGAGGCGATCCTGCGTGTCGGGACGGTGCTGGATGTCCTCGACGCGCAGCACCGCATCGGGATTCCAGAGTTGATCCGGCGTCAGGGGCGCGCCGAGGATATCGATCAACGGCTGCTTGTAGGGATTGTCGAACGGGTCGCGATACCAGTTGGCGTAGTCGCGATTCAGATGAATTTCGCCGTTGGGGCTGAAGACGAGCACGTTCCTGAGACGCGCGTAATAGGGGTTGCTCGCGCGATCCATGTTGCCCCAGGCCGCGGCACCCATGTAACGGCCTTCGCTCGACAGCCAGGTCCAGCCGCCCTGCGTCGATGAAATGACGCTGTAGAATGCACCGAGCGAGTCGAACACGCTGTTGTTGCAATAGAGCGGCTGCATTTCACCGTTGCGGACCACGTAGTGCGACACCGAGCCGCGATCGCCGGTGCCATCGACGATGCCGATGGCAACAGGTTCGTCAGTCTCCCGAAACGGCGAGGACGCATACGGAAACCAGGCGTGGTTGTGGTGGTGCGGCAGGCAGATCAGGGGCACCGGCTCGGACAATCCGAACTGCTTGGCGAGAATGCGCGGCGTACGCCGTGTCTGGTCCAGGCGCCGGCGGTCGATTCCGATGGCATTCGGCACGGCCAGCAGCCTGAGGCTGCCCGGCGCTTCCTCGACGGTGGTGCGCAGCAGCGTGCCGAACATCGCCGGGTAATCCCAGGTGGTGGCGAAGGCGGCGATATCGTCGATGTCGCGGCCCATGCTGCGCAGGGTCGCGCGCATCGCATCAAGCGAGCGATGCGGAAATTCCGTCGTGTGCTTGTTGCCGGAGAAACGTTCCTCCTCGTTGTTGAGGATGAGGCGGGGGCCATTCGCCTGCGTAACCTCGACGAGCGCGACGCCGGAATTATGCGTGCCCGAGGATGCGAGACCGGCGATGTAAACCGTCTCGCCGCGCTGCAGCCGCTCGCGGATGGCATCGATACGGGCATCGGCGAAAGGGCTGCCGGGACGATGGAAGCCCGCACGCCGCATCACGCGCGTGCTCAAGCCCTGCACGATGCGGAAAATGGCATTGGCCAACCGCGGATAGCTTGGCCCGATACGGCCTTTCGTAACGTTCAATCCCGCGCCTCCGATGTCGCAGCCGACATCAAGCACGATCGCCCGGAGGTATCAAGGCAACGCGCCGGCATCGTGGCGAAGCGAACGAATGCGATGTCAGTTCGCGGCGTAGCGTGCGCCGGCGCGAAGGAAACGCTGGGGATCGACCGCTTCGCCGTTGATGCGGGTTTCATAGTGAAGGTGCGGTCCGGTGGAACGCCCCGTCGAGCCGACCGCGCCGACGACCTGGCCGGTCCTGACGCGATCGCCTACCTTGACGCGGATCGCGGAGAGATGTCCGTAGCGCGTGGCGAGGCCGTTGCCGTGATCGATCTCGATCATGCGGCCGTAGCCTCCGGCCCATCCGGCGGTCACCACCTTGCCGGCCGCGGTCGCACGCACGGGATCGCCCCTCGATGCACGGAAATCGAGACCCGTGTGCATCGCCGGGCGTCCCAGGAAGGGGTCGCTCCGAACGCCGAAACCCGACGACAGATCGATCTTGCCGAACACCGGCTTGCGGTAGGGAACCGAGACCAGCGCATGCGACAGGCGCTCGGCCTGCGACCGCGCGATGTTCACGCGATAGAGTTCGCGTGCAAAGGCATCGGAGCCCGGTCCCAGTTTCACCGGCACATAGGGCCCGCCGACGGCCGCGCGCGGCACCGAGGCTTCGATGCGATTGGCGTCGAGACCCAGATCGGCGATCAGGCCGCGCATCTTGCGGACCCGTGTCCTGAAGCTCGACTCAGCCGACTTCAGCAGGGCATTCTGCCGATGTTCGACATGGTCGAGGGAAGATTGCAGGCGCGCGAGGGTGGCATCGAGTGCCCGTACCGACTTATGGTTCAGCCACGATTGCCGTTGCCGATGGGGCGTGGCGTCGTCGCCGATCGGCGACGGCTTGTTGCGTCCGAACAGTTTGTCGGTCAGCGAGCGCGCGGACGGCTTGATCGAGCCGGTCGACTCGGTCTCGGGCAATCCGTTGAGCGCGGCCGTGCGGGAGTCGAGCGCCGCCTGCCGGCGCATCACCTGTTCCAGCTTCTGCTCGAACTGCTCCTGGTCCAGAAGCTGGCGGCTGGTGGTGCGATCGATGCGGGCACGCAATTCGGCGATCCGATCCTCGTAGGCGTATTGCATTTCGGCCTGGCGCGCGATCAACCGCGTCAGCACATCGTCCCGGAAGGTGAAATAGGTGGCCGTGGCGGCCGACCACACCCCGAGCAGGGTGACGGTGCCGACGACGATCCAGAACACCACCGGCCCGAACCGCACCTGCTTGCCGGCATGGGCGAGGGTGTAGCCGCTGCCCGTGCCTGCGGCCGCACGGGCCGGCGCGCCGGTCGCGCGGCCATGCGGCTTGGTGGGATGGGCGGCTGTGCTCTTGCCGTGCGGAGGCTGGGCAGCCGGGGCTCCGTGGGGGCGGCGGGCCGGATGTGCGGATCGCCCCGCATGATGATTGTGGTGCTGCGTGCGCTCGGAAAAATGACCAGACGAATGTGACATCAGCACTCCCGCGCCGCCGGGAACGATTCCGGTTCGGCTCAAAACTGCTGATGATTTGACCTGTTCATGGTTAATTTTCAGAGAACGGCATCAGGCCGGCCGGACGTAGGCAAGCACCTCGTCGGCATGGCCGTCGACCTTCACGTTGCGCCAGACCTTGCGGATGCGGCTGTCCGGACCGACCACAACCGTCGTGCGAATAATGCCGAGGAAAGTCCTGCCATACATCGACTTTTCGCCCCACACGCCGAACGCCTCGAGAGCGTCGTGGTTCTCGTCGGACAACAGCGGCATGGCCAGGTCGTGCTTGTCACGAAAGGCTTCCTGGGCACGCCGGGGATCGGCCGAGATGCCGACGATGTCGGTTTTCGCCGCGTCGAAGTCGGCCGCGAGCCGGGAGAAGTCCATCGCCTCCTTGGTGCAGCCGGGCGTATCCGCGCGCGGATAGAAGAAGATGACAAGATTGCGGCCCATGGCCGGCGCCAGCGGCATGCGGTCGCCGCCATCGCGGGGAAGCGTCAGGGCCGGCAGCCGGCTGCCTTCCCGCAGCGGCGTGGCGGCCGGCGTCACCGCGGGCGTCGACTCGACCGCCGCCGGCTTGCGGGAAGTCTTCGGGGGCGTTTTGGATTTCGAGGAAGATTTGGACTTCAGCGGAGCGTTCGCCTTCGGACGGGTTTGGGCCGGCGCCCTGGCAGTCGCCTTGGTCGCAGGCGCGGCACGCTTCCGGGCAGGGGCTTTGGCGGGAGCAGACGTCGACCGGGCGGCCCTGGTCGCGCGCGTCTTCGCAGCGCCAGCCTTGGCTGCTTTTTTTGCGCCGGCTTTTGCCGGAGCGCCCTTCGCCCCGGATTTCCTTGCGCCCGACCCGGCGGCCTTCGCGGGTCTGGCGGCACCGCTGCCGGCCTTCGACGACGCGCGAGTCCCCCTGGCGGCCGTTGATTTGGAGGATTTCTTGCGCGTTTTCTTGGACATACGCCTTCCTTTCGTCGCTTTCGGCGGGTCAATGTCGCGATGGGCAGCCCGCTGCATCGCGCCGCAATGAGCGGGCGTTCGTGACTGGGCAAATCGATCGACCCCGAGGTATGGTTACAGGGGATTCGACGGATCGTCCCTTGCTTCTTGCGCGCCTGAATGTCCGGGTGTGCGAAAAAGTATCAATTTGAATTGAGGATTGGCAGTGATGCCGCCACCGCAGCGTTCGTCCCGCCTGTCCGCGCGAACGCCCGTCGGCGACCAGCCCCGTCAACAGCGTCCGCACCGAGAAGCAATGGCAAGGAAGGCGTCATCCCCGGTGCCGGGTTCGCACGGCGACGACCATGCATCGCACTGGCACGGCGGGCACGGGCACGGCGAGCACGGGCACGGCGAGCACTGGGACGATCACCACTGGGACGATCACCACTGGGATGCGCATCACGACGAAGCGGCGCGGCAGCGGACGCGGCGGCTGCTGTCGCGATCCAGCACGATGATCCACTGGCTCGAAGACGTGCTGGATACCGTCCATCGGTGGGTCTGGGGCGAACGCTGGATTCGCAAGACGATTATCGTCGCCCTGGTCCTGTTCGTCGTTTTCGTTGCCGGTTTCGGCGCATTGTGGCTCCGGCTCGGCGCCGGTCCCATCAGCCTCGATGTCGCCTCGCCATGGCTTGTCGAAGCCATTGCCGACAATATCGGCCCCGACAAGAGCGTCGAGATCGGCGGAACGCAGATCGAGCGCGCGGGGCGGATTCGTATCGCGGTCCGGATCCGCGACATCGTCGTACGGGACCGGGACCATGCGATCATCGCCAGCGCGCCGAAAGCCGAAGTGCGGCTGTCGGGCTGGGCGCTGTTGACCGGGCGGCTGCGCGCCGAAAGCCTCAACCTGGTCGACGCCGTCCTGTCGGTCCGCATCACGCCCAATGGCGAGATCACCGTATCGACCGGCGCCAGTGCTGCGCGGCCGATCACCACCGCGGTTGCGCCGCACCGCACCGTGCCGGCCGAAAGCGCCGTTCCGCCGGTCCCTGGCGGAGTGACGCAATCGCCGACAGGTCATCTTCCCCCGATTCCGGACGTTACGCCCTCGGCGTCGCCGGGGACGACCTCCGGGCTGATGGCCGGGATCAACTGGCTCGACAGCCTCGGCAGGACCGGCCTCGACGGCCAGAACCTCAACGAGATCGGCCTGAAGAACGGCAAGCTGATCGTCGACGACCAGCAACACGGCAACCGCACCACATTCGAGAACATCACTTTGAGCCTTCGCCGCCCCGGCAGCGGCGGCGTGGTGTTCAGCCTCGGCGAGAACGGCAAGCAGCCGTGGTCGCTCCGGGTCCAGGTCGGCGCGCCGCAGAACGGGGTCCGTTCGGTCGATATCCACGCCAACAAGGTGGCGACCCGCAACATCGTGCTGGCGTTGCGGCCGAAGGATTTCACCTACACCGTCGATCTGCCGCTGACCGGCGAACTCAAGGGCGAGATCGGGCGCGACGGACTTCCGACCTTCTTCCGCGGCCGCCTTGATGTCGGCAAGGGCACCATCATCGACAATGAAACCCCGGACTATCCCATGGGGATCGACCAGGCGGAGATCAACGTCGAATGGGACGCCGCGCGGCGGGTGCTGCTGGCGCCGTTCAAAATCGTCTCCGGGGCGAACCGCGTGACGCTGCTCGCGCACCTGGAGCCGCCGAACGGCGTGGTTCCGGACTGGCGCCTCGGCTTCAGCGGCGGCACCATCGTGCTGGCCGGGATCAACGACGAACCGCCGCTGATCTTCAACCAGATCGCGATCGGCATCCAGTTCGACACCCGTCATCACAAGATCATGCTGAACCAGGCCAATATCAGCAACGGCGAGATCGGCGTCGCGGGCACCGGCAGCATCGACTATTCGGGGGAGCCGCGCCTGACGCTGGGCTTTGCCGGCACCCCGATGTCGGCAACCGCGTTGAAGCGGATGTGGCCGGTGCTGATCGTGCCGGAGGTGCGCGAATGGGTCACCGAGCGGATCGACCGCGGCTTCGTGCAGCGCATCGACATCGGCGTCAATTCCCCGATCAACAACCTGTCGCGCGCCGGCCCGCCGATCCCCGATGACGGGCTCTCGGTCAACATCGTCGCCAGCAAGGTGACGCTGCATCCCGTCGACGCGATGCCCTCGATCCGCGAGGGCGACCTGCGCGCCCATGTCACCGGCCGCACGGCGACGGTGACGATAAACCAGGCATTCGCGCAGACCGACGGCGGCCGCAAGCTCAACGTCTCCGATGTCGTCTTCGAGGTGCCGGACATGGCGCCGAAGCCGTCCCCGGCGCGGGTCCGGTTCAAGATGGAGGGGTCGGTGGCCGCGGCCGCCGAGCTTCTGGCATCCGAGCGCCTCAGTGACTACAACGACACCCCGATCGATCCGAACACCGCGAAGGGCAGCGTGACCGCGCAGATCGCGCTCGGCCTGCCGATCAAGCGCGAACTGACCGCGGCCGACACGACCTATGCGATCACCGCCGACGTGTCCGGATTTTCGGCCGACCGGCTGGTCATGAACCAGAAGCTCGAAGCCAGCGCGATGAAGGTCGTCGCCAACAACCAGGGCTATCAGGTCAAGGGCGACGTCAGGATCAACGGGCAGCCGGCGTCGATCGACTACCGCAAGCCAAGCACGGGCGATGCCGATGTCAAGCTGCAGGCGACGCTCGACGATGCCAGCCGCGCGCGGCTCGGCCTCGATCTCGGCCCCGGCGTGAGCGGATCGATCCCGGTGAAGCTCACCGGCAAGATCGGAGCCACGGATCAGGAGACCAGGCTCGGCGTCGATGCCGACCTTACCGCGGTGAAGCTCGACAACCTTCTGCCCGGCTGGATCAAGCTGCCCGGCAAGTCGGGGCACATGACGTTCAACGTCACCCGCAAGCCGCAATCGATCCGTCTCGATGATGTCGTCATCGAGGGTGGCGGAACGCACATCAAGGGGACGCTCGAGGTCGATCACGACGGCGATCTTCTCAACGCGAACTTCCCGGTCTATGCGCCATCCGAAGGCGACAAAGCCTCGCTGAGGGCGGAGCGTGGCAACGATGGCACGATCAAGGTGGTGGTGCGCGGTGACGTGTTCGATGGCCGCGGCTTCATCAAGTCGGCGATGTCCGGCAAGGACGCCGACGCAAAAGGAAAATCGAAGAGCCTCGATTTCGACGTCGACGTGAAACTCGGCGCGGTCGCGGGCTTCTACGGTGAAGCCTTGCGCGGCGTCGATCTCAAGATGTCGCGCCGGAACGGTGCGATCCGGACCTTTTCGCTGAACGGCAAGCTCGGACGCGATACGCCGCTGTCCGGCGACCTTCGTGGCCGCAACCAGGGGCGCGAGGTGATCTACGTCACCACCAACGATGCCGGCGCCTTCTTCCGCTTCACCGACACCTACGCGAAGATGCTGGGCGGCCAGATGGAACTGGCAATGGAGCCGCCGACGGTCGAGCCGCGCGCGAAGGAGGGCCTGCTCAACGTCCGCAACTTCACGGTCAGGGGCGAGGCCGCGCTCGATCGGGTCGCGGGCAGCGGTGGAGGCCCGGCGGCCGGGCGGTCCGGCGTTTCGTTCACCCGGTTGCGCGCGGAGTTCATCCGCAGGAGCGGCCGGCTGACGATCCGCGAAGGCGTGGTCAAGGGACCGATGATCGGTGCGACCATCGAGGGCGAGATCGACTATCCCGGCAACAGGGTCCGGATGAGCGGCACCTTCGTGCCGCTGTACGGCCTCAACAACATGTTCGGACAGATTCCGATCGTCGGCCTTTTCCTCGGCGGCGGCAGCAACGAGGGGCTGATCGGCGTGACCTACGAGGTCGTCGGCACGCCGGGCCAGCCGGTGCTGCGGGTCAATCCGATTTCGGCGATGGCGCCGGGCGTGCTGCGGAAGATCTTCGAGTTCAACACCGGCCGGCAATATAACGGCACCGAGTTTCCGGCAACGCCGAACAACTGATGATGGATTGCGTCACCGTGCCGGCTACGACGGGGTGGCGGCGGATCGCCAACCTGCCTGTATTTCGAGACCGGCTCTAACGCAGCGCGCGCACGGTCAGGAACGGGATCATGCCGATCAGCGTGTTGACCAGCGCGAACAGGATGACGAGGTCGTAGCTGTGGCTCCAGTCGTGGATCGCGCCGCCGGTGACTGAGCCGAACGCGGACCCCAGTCCGCTGCCGATCGAGATGGTGCCGAAGATGGTGCCGACGCGCTTGCCGCGAAAGATGTTGATCGCGGTTGCGGTGATGAGCGGGCCGCGCGAGCCGATCGTGCTGCCGAAGCAGACGAGGAAGCCGCCAAGCAGCCAGACGGTCGGATAGCGGCTGAGAAGCCAGAGGCAGGCGATGCCGAGGCAGGTCAGGCCGTAGCTGCACAGGATCGCGCGGCGGCGGCCGATCAGGGTATCGAGCCAGCTCACGGTCAGCATCCCGACCACCAGCAGCACGCCGCTGAGGCCCCAGGCCGTCGCCGCCTGCAATGCGGGAAAGCCGACATCGACCAGGTAGGCGACCACCTGCACCGCGATCGCATACATGCCGATGGCGGTGAAGAAGAAGGTGCTGAACAGTGCCCAGAAGGCGTGGTGACGCAGGGCCTGGAGCAGCGTCAATCCTTCGTCGATCAGGCTTTCGGCCTGCGGCATCCGGGTCGGGATATCGCCTTCGACGATCCGCTGCCACGGCAGCAGGATGAGCGGCACGAGCAGCATGAGCACGCCGCCGCCGATGAAATGATAGGAGCCGCGCCAGCCGAACTTCTCGATCAGGACCTGCGAGAGCGGCACCAGCGTCAGGACGCCGGCGCCCGTGGCCGAATAGACTACCGCCATCGCCGTAGGCAGGCGGTTGCCGAACCAGCGGCCCAGCAGCAGCGAGCTGGGGACGTTTGCGAGGCAGGAAATGCCCAGGCCCGCCGCGAAGCCGACGCAGACCTGCAACTGCCAGAGCTTGTCGGCGAAGGCCGCAAGCGACAGGCCGGCGCCGAGCAGCAGCAGCCCGAGGGCATAGACGATGCGCGGTCCGGACAGGTCGAACAGCCGGCCGACGAAAGGCGACGCAAGGCCCATCGCCAGCGACGACAGGGAATAGATCGACACCACGTCCGCGCGCGGCCAGCCGAAGGTTTCCGAGATCGGAAGCAGGAACACCGTGAAGGTTTCGCCCAGTCCGCGCCCGACCAGCGCGAGGACGAAGCACATCGCCAGCACGAGAAACGCGGCGCGGCCGGGCCGGAGCGAGCCGGCGCGCGCGGAGTCGGAGAACGTGGATTCGACAGCCATGGCCCGCCATGGAGCGCGTTTTGCGCCATGGCCGCAATTGCGTTGTCGGAATGGGCCTATGCGCGCTTCAGAAGTACATGGCGCTTCTTGCCGAGCGACAGCTTGATCGCGCCGGCGCCGGTCATGTCGGCAGGCGTCAGCACCTGCTTGTCGTCGGTGACGGCGGTGTCGTTGACCTTGAGGCCGCCGCCCTTGATCTGCCGCCGCGCTTCGCCGTTGGACGAAACGAGACCGGCGCGGACAAAGGCCGCCAGCACGCCGATGCCGCCGTCGATCTCGGCCTGCGGGATTTCGATGCTCGGCAGGTCGCTTGCGATGCTCCCTTCCTCGAAGGTGCGCCGCGCGGTTTCCGCGGCCGCCTCGGCGCTGTCGCGGCCGTGGATCAGCACGGTCGCTTCCGTTGCCAGCACTTTCTTGGCCTCGTTGATCTCCTGGCCCTGCAACGCTGCGAGGCGCGCGATCTCGTCGAGCGGCAGCAGCGTGAACAGTTTGAGGAAACGTTCGACGTCAGCGTCCTCGGTGTTGCGCCAGTACTGCCAGTAGTCGTACGGGCTCAGCATGTCGGCGTTGAGCCACACCGCGCCGGCGGCGGTCTTGCCCATCTTGGCGCCTGAGGACGTGGTCAGCAGCGGGCAGGTGAGGGCGTGCAACTGGTGCGTGCCCATGCGGCGGCCGAGATCGATGCCGTTGACGATGTTGCCCCACTGGTCCGAGCCGCCCATCTGCAGGTTGCAGCCATAGCGCCGCGCCAGCTCGACGTAGTCGTAGGATTGCAGGATCATGTAGTTGAATTCGATGAACGACAATTCCTGCTCGCGCTCAAGCCGCAGCCGCACCGAATCCATCGTCAGCATACGATTGATCGAGAAGTGCCGGCCGACATCGCGCAGCATCTCGATGTAGTTCAGCTTCGCCAGCCATTCGGCATTGTCGACCATCAGCGCGTCGGTCTTGCCGCCGCCGAAGGTGATGAATTTGGAGAACACGCCCTTGATCGACTCCTTGTTGGCGTCGATCTGCTCATAGGTGAGCAGCTTGCGGGTCTCGTCGCGCCCCGACGGATCGCCGACCCGGGTGGTGCCGCCGCCCATCAGCGCGATCGGCTTGTTGCCGCTTTGCTGCAGCCAGTGCAGAATCATGATCGAGAGCAGATGGCCGATATGCAGCGACGGCGCGGTGCAGTCGTAGCCGACATACGCCACCACCTCGCCCCTGGCGGCGAGTGCATCGAGCCCCTCGGGGTCCGACATCTGGTGGATGAAGCCGCGTTCCCGCAGCACGCGCAGGAAATCAGATTTGTATGCCGTCATCGGTCTGGAACTCTGGTCAATGCTTCGTTGACGATGTCGCTTTAGGCTTGCCCGGGTGGAGCCGGCGACACGCACCGTGGCATTATAAGATGCGGCTGCCCGGCACAAGCCGGACCTCCGGGCGGGCCGCTCCGGGCGGCAAGGAGCAACGGATGCTGAAGGCGATCGGGATGATGAGCGGGACTTCGCTCGACGGCGTCGATGTCGCGCTGATCGAAACCGACGGCGAGCGCGTCGGCGCGCCGGGTCCGTCCGGCTATCGTTCCTATACCGCAACCGAGCGCGACGTGCTGCGGCGGGCCCTCGTGGAAGCCGTCAACCTGTCGGACCGTGACGCCCGGCCGGGTGTCCTGGCCGAGGCCGAGCGCGTCGTTACCGCTGCCCACGCCGATGCCTTGTCCGGTTTCATGCGGAGCCACGCGATCGCGCCGGCGGCCGTCGATATCGTCGGCTTCCACGGGCAGACCGTGCTGCACCGGCCGGCGCAGCGACTCACGGTGCAGATCGGCGATGCGGCGGGACTGGCGCGCGCTTGCGGGGTGCCGGTGATGCACGACTTCCGCGCTGCCGACGTGGCGGCCGGCGGGCAGGGCGCGCCGCTGGTGCCGGTGTATCACCGCGCGCTCGCCCATGCGCTGGACCGTGACGGGCCGGTCGTGCTGGTGAATATCGGCGGCGTGTCCAACATCACCTATATCGACGGCGACGAGACCCTGATCGCCTGCGATACCGGGCCCGGCAACGCGCTGCTCGACGACTTCATGCTGCGGACAGCCGGCGCGCCGTTCGATCGCGACGGCAAGGCGGCGGCCCAGGGCACGCCGGACGCGGCCTGGCTCCGGGACAGCCTGCGGCATCCGTTCTTTGCGGCGCCGCCGCCGAAGTCGCTCGACCGCAACGATTTTGCCTCGCTGGCGTTGCCGCCGATGCCGGTCGCCGACGGCGCGGCGACCCTGACCGGCTTCACCGCCGCCAGCATCGCCCGCATCGTGCCGCTGCTGCCGAAGGTGCC
>JAGRLZ010000073.1 GCA_020441545.1 Xanthobacteraceae bacterium
CACTGGAAACCATCGCGACAATGAGCGATGATCCGCTCATCAGCCTGCCAGCCGCAAGCTGACACTCATCCGGCCCTCTGGGATGAGCCGTGGTCGTCTAAGCTACACCACGTCCTGGGACACGATCTCCAGGCGTTCCGCGAGTACAATCGCAACCTGGACGAACTGTCCCGCCTCAGCGATCGCGAACTGGCCGACATCGGCCTGGATCGCTCGGACATCCAGCGCGTCGCAGCGGGTTCCTACAACGGCTAACCGCCGACGACACGCATTGAGCTCGGCCAACGCCCGCCTCGCGCGGGCGTTGTCGCGTCTGGAGACCAATTGAGGCCAGTCGTCCCCGATCGGCGCGGGCCGGGACATCGGCCGCCAAACCGCATTTCGCTGGCGGGCAAAACAGGCTAGTTAACGTCTCGCCCCGGCCGGAATTCGGTGCGAGGCTTTTCGCTGTGTCATCTTGACGTATTTTCACAAGCGAGCCGGGAACCGGCTTCGCTTCGGAACGCCATTTGCAGACGCCCATGACCCACCGCACGACCTCTCTCGATCCCGTCCATGTGGTCGGCGGCGGCCTCGCCGGTTCCGAAGCCGCCTGGCAGATTGCGCAGGCCGGCGTGCCGGTGATCCTGCACGAAATGCGCCCCGTGCGGCCGACCGAGGCCCATCACACCGACGGCCTTGCCGAACTGGTGTGCTCGAACTCGTTCCGCTCGGATGACGCCGCCAACAACGCCGTCGGCCTGCTTCACGCCGAGATGCGCCGCCTGGACTCGCTCATCATGCGCGCGGCCGATGCCAACCAGGTACCGGCCGGAGGCGCGCTGGCGGTGGACCGCGTCGGCTTTTCCGAGGCCGTCACCGGGGCGCTCAACGAGCATCCGCGGATCGATATCCGGCGCGGCGAAATCCCCTGCATTCCGCCGGCGGATTGGGGCAACGTCATCGTCGCCACCGGCCCGCTGACCTCGCCGCCGCTGGCCGCGGCGATCCGGCAACTGACCGGCGAGGATTCGCTCGCCTTCTTCGACGCCATCGCCCCGATCGTGCATCGCGAGTCGATCGACATGGACGTGGCCTGGTTCCAGTCGCGCTACGACAAGGTCGGACCCGGCGGCAACGGCGCCGACTACATCAACTGCCCGATGACGCGCGTGCAGTACGACGCCTTCGTCGATGCGCTGATCGAAGGCGAGAAGGTCGATTTCAGGGAGTGGGAGAAGGACACGCCCTATTTCGACGGCTGCCTGCCGATCGAGGTGATGGCGGAGCGCGGCCGCGAGACGCTGCGCCACGGCCCGATGAAGCCGGTCGGCCTCACCGATCCGCGCAACCCGACCGTAAAGCCCTATGCCATCGTGCAGCTTCGCCAGGACAACAAGCTCGGCACGCTCTACAACCTCGTCGGATTCCAGACCAAGCTGAAGCACGGCGCGCAGACCCGCATCTTCCGCACCATCCCGGGGCTCGAAAACGCCGAGTTCGCACGGCTCGGCGGCCTGCATCGCAACACCTTCCTCAATTCGCCGAAGCTGCTCGACGCGCAATTGCGCCTGCGCGCGGCGCCGCATCTGCGCTTCGCCGGGCAGGTCACCGGCTGCGAAGGCTATGTGGAATCCGCAAGTGTCGGGCTGGTCGCCGGGCTGCTCGCCGCCGCCGATGCGCGCGGACAGGCGCTGGTGCCGCCGCCCGCCACCACGGCGCTCGGCGCACTGCTCGGCCACATCACCGGCGGCCACATCGAGACCATCGACGCCGGGCCACGCTCGTTCCAGCCGATGAACATCAACTTCGGGCTTTTTCCGCCCCTCGCCAATCCGCCGACCCGCAAGGCGGACGGCACCCGCCTGCGCGGCAACGAGAAATCGATCGCGAAGAAGCAGGCGCTCAGCGCCCGCGCGCTCGCCGATCTCGACCGCTGGATCGCGGACTGCCTGCGCGGCGCGCAAGCCGCCTGACCCGCGCAAGACGGACCCGCCCCATGAGCTTGCCGAAACAGGACGCCAGACAACTTGCCGAAAGGTGGACCGAAGGCGTCCTGCTGAAGCGCGACGTGTTCTCCACCGTCGAGCGCGGCCGCTTCCGCACCGATGCCGGCGAGGTCGAAGCCGTGCTGCGGCGGCTCGACCAGGTGCCGTGGTGGTCGTTCGGGCTCGCCTGGCACCTGTTCCGCCGCGAGCGCCGCGCCCTTGCCGTGGCGCGCGACCTCGATGTCGGACCGGCGCTGCTATGGGCCGGACGCCGGGCGCTGGTGCGCGGCTTCATCGACGGCGTTGCGCTGCATCTGGCCAAGCCGCACGGCGATGCCGCCTATTTCCGCTCTGCACGCCAGGCGCTGCGCAAGCTGCACCGCAGCGGCGTGACGCACAACGACCTCGCCAAGGAACAGAACTGGCTGCGCGGCAGCGACGGCTGCGCCTATCTCACCGACTTCCAGCTCGCGGTCTGTTTCCGCAAACGCAGCAAGCTGTTCCGCATCGCCGCCTATGAAGACCTGCGCCACATGCTGAAGCACAAGCGCACTTATGCGCCCGAAGCGCTGACGCCGATGGAGCGCAGGATTCTCGCCCGCAAGTCGGCACCGGCACGGCTGTGGCTGATGACCGGCAAGAAAGTCTACAAGGCGATCACCCGCGGCGTCTTCAACTTCACCGACCGCGAGGGCGGCGGCCGCCGCCTCGTCAACGACGCGCCGGTGATCCGCGACGTGATGCTCGCCCATCCCGACGTGCGCGACGTCGCTATCGTGGCGTTCGCGGACCGGCGCAGCGGCGTCGGGCTCTATGCCTTCGCCGAGTCGGACCGCGGCGATTTCGAAGCCGCCCTGCGCGACAGGCTCTCCGCCGCCAACGCGCCGAAGGCCCCCGAGCACATCCAGATCGTGCCGCGACTGCCGCGTGACGCCGGCGGCAAGCCGCGCACCGAGATCCTGCAACTGGTGGCGATGAACCAGGTCGACCTGATCGATCCGCTATTGGAGAGCGATGCCGACCGCGCCCTGATGCGGCCGATCCTCGATGCGCGCAAGAACCTGCGCGATCGCTTCAATTTCGAATCCGCCGACCATGCGCCGGCGTCATCGTGAGCGCCTGACCGGACATCCGTCTTGCGGGCGGACCCGCCACACGAAAATCGTCATCCTTGCGCAAGCGGAGCAGGCGGAGACGACACCGAGGATGTTCAGGCAACCTCCGCCGACCATCACCCGCGAAAATCGCGCGAGCGCGAGGCGCGCCACAGCGTCCAGAGAATCCGCAGACGCGCGCGCGCGCGTGGCACGAGCAGCGGATTCACGAGCTTCCCGGCCTGATGAAGCCGATGCCGAACCAGCGCGAGCGGCAGGAACGCAGGGCGCGCCGCCCGAGGCACGCCACCGATCTCGCGCGCCACCGCATCGAGATGTTCCCGCGCGGCCGCAATCAGCACACCGACCGCCCCACGCAGCATCGGCGTTTCGACGCCGGCGAACAGCTCCTCGGCATTCGCGCCTTGCGCGTCCAGCATCTCGACGGGCAGGAAAAGCTGTCGCCGCGACGCATCCATCGGCAGCGTCGCGATCACATCCGCAATGCCATAGGCAATGCCGGCATGGCGCGCGACATGCTCGATCCCGGGCGACTGAACGCCAAGAATTTTCGCGGCGAGCACGAACAGCACCGACACGGTGTCGTCGAGATAAGCTTCGAGTGCCGCGCGCGTCGACATCGGATCGTTGTACAGATCGAACTGATGCGCCTCGATGAGGCACGTCAGCCGCTCGATCGGCAGGTCGAACGCTTCGATCGCCCGCATCAGCTCCGCCGCGACCGGACTGCCCTCGACATAGCCATGGCCGCGGCCTTCCAGCATGTCGCGCCACCACTGCAGGCGGATTTCGCCGGCCATCGGCTCGCGAATGTGCTCGCGCACATGCGCAACCTCGGCATTGAAGGCAAACAGTCCGAGCAACGCGCGTCGCTGTCCGGGCGTGACGAACAATGTCGCCGCATAACGCTCGAAGTCACGCAGCCGGACCTCGTTCGCGCAGAACTCCGCCGCAACGTCCGACGCCGTGGGCTCGCTCATGGCACCGCGATCAGCGCCGCCGCGACGCGCCGCCGCTCACCCATCATGATGTTGTAGGTGCGGATCGCGGGGCCGGTCTGCATCGCGTCGATACCGACATGGACGCGGCGCAGCGCCTCGCGCAGGTCGTTCGGCGGCAGCCACACCTCGCTGCCGGTGCCGATGATGAGGGTATCGATCATATTGGCCCGCTCGAACACCCGCGCCAGCGCGTATCTGTCGATCTCCTGCGGCCGCGCGACCGGCCAGGCCCAGATCGAATCCGGCAAACACAACAGCGAGCCGCGATGCGACATCTCGGCGAAGCGGAATCCGCCGGCGCCGTAGGCGTCGATCGGCGCAGGTCGCGGCAGATGCGGCGCATCCTCCGCCATCGCGCGTCACACCCTCGCCGGCTTTTCGGACTTCTCCGGCCTGGCCTTCGCGGGCTTCTCCGACAGTTCCTCGCGATGCAGGCCGACGCCGAGATAGATCAGGATCGGCGCCGCGATGAAGATCGAAGTGTAGGTGCCGACCAGCACCACGCCGAACATCATCACCGCGGTAAAGCTGTGGATCGCATTGCCGCCGAACAGGAGCAGCGCCAGCAGCGCCAGCGTCACCGTGACGTGGGTGATGATGGAGCGCGACAGCGTCGAGTTGATCGACTCGTTGAGCAGGTCCGGCATCGGCATCTTCTTGTAGCGCCGCAGCATCTCGCGGATACGGTCGTAGATCACGACCGTGTCGTTGAGCGAATAGCCGAGAATGGTGAGCAGCGCCGCGATGCTGGTGAGATCGAAGTCGACCTGCGTGATCGACATGAAACCGATGGTCAGCACGATATCGTGAACGTTGGCGACCATGGCGCCGAGCGCGAACTGCCACTCGAACCGGAACCAGAGATAGATCAGGATGCCGACGATGGCGAGGATCAGGCCGAGCATGCCGTAGGCCAGAAGCTCGCCGGAGACGCGCGGCCCGACCACCTCGACGCGGCGATACTCGACATTGGCGCCGAGCGCGCCGCGCACCTTCTGCACCGCCACCTGCTGCGCCTCGTCGCCGCCGGGCTGCTCGGCGACGCGGATCAGCACGTTGTCGGGACTGCCGAACTGCTGCAACTGCACCTCGCCGAGGCCGAGCGCGCCGAGCGTCGCGCGCATCTTGGCGAGATCGGCAGGCCCCGATTTCGACTGCACCTCAAGCAGCGTTCCGCCCTTGAAGTCGATACCGAAGTTCAGCCCGTGGGTAAAGAACAGCACGATGGCGCAGATCGACAGCACCGCCGAGATCGGAAAGCTGATGCGGCGGAACTGGGTAAAGTTGAACTTGGTGTCATCCGGCACGATGCGGAGCGACGGCAGCCAGCCGAAGATGCTGACGATGGTCAGCACCACCGCGAGGCCAGCGAGTGCAAGCAGGATCGTATGTGTCACGGCCTGTTCCGTCCTCTCAAATCGGCACGTTCTGCGGCCGCTTCCAGCGCACCCAGGCGGCGACGATCAGGCGCGTCACCTCGAAGGCGGTGAACACCGTGGTCAGGATGCCGATGCCGAGCGTCACGGCGAATCCGCGCACCGGGCCGGTGCCGATATAGAACAGCACGGCGGCGGCGATGAACGTGGTGATGTTGGAATCGAGGATGGTCGCCAGCGCGCGCTTGAAGCCGGCGTCGATCGCGGTGATCGCGGTGCGCCCGGCGCGCAGTTCCTCGCGGATGCGCTCATAGATCAGCACGTTGGAATCGACCGCGATGCCGACCGTGAGCACGATGCCGGCGATGCCGGGCAGCGTCAGCGTCGCGTTGAGCAGCGACAGCACGCCGAAGATCATCGCCACGTTGATTGCCACCGCGATGTTGGCGAACACACCGAACAGCCGATAGGTCACCAGCATGAAGACGATGACGAGGATCGAGCCGACATAGGCGGCAAGCTCGCCCTTCTCGATCGAGTCCTGGCCGAGGCCGGGGCCGACGGTGCGTTCCTCGATGATGGTCAGCGGCGCCGGCAGCGCGCCGGCGCGCAGCAGGATCGCGAGATCGTTGGCCTGCTGCACGGTGAAGTTGCCCGAAATCTGGCCGGAACCGCCGGTGATCGGCTCGCGGATGACGGGCGCCGAAATCACCTCGTTGTCGAGCACGATGGCGAACGGCTGGCCGACATTCCTGAGCGTGGCGTCGGCGAACTTGCGCGCGCCGGAAGTGTTGAAGCGGAAGGTGACGATCGGCTCGCTGGTGCGCTGGTCGAAGCCGGGCTGCGCATCGGTGAGGTCGGCGCCCGACACCAGCACTTCCTTCTTGATGACGTAGGGAACCTTGGGCGCCTGCGCGCTCATCAGCACTTCGTCGTCCGGCGGCACCCGGCCCTGCGCGGCCTGGTCGGGCGACACCGCGCTGTCGACCATGCGGAAGTCGAGCTTCGCGGTCTTGCCGAGCAGTTCCTTGAGGCGGGTCGGATCCTGCAGGCCCGGCACCTGCACCAGGATGCGGTCGAGCCCCTGGCGCTGGATCAAGGGCTCGACGGTGCCGAGTTCGTTGACGCGGCGTTCGACGATCTGGATCGACTGATCGACCGACTGGCGAATGCGCTCGTTGATCGCGGCGAGCGGCACGGTCAGGCGGATCAGTCCGCCGCCGGCATCGCTGACTTCGAGGCTGCGCTGCCCGCTGGAGCCGAGGATACCGCCCAGCGGCTGCGACAGTTCACGCAGCTTGGACAGTGCCTTTTCGAGATCGGGCTCCTTGACGCGAACCTCGACGGCATCCTGCTTCACGCTCAGGCCGGTGTAGCCGATCCGCGCCTCGCGCAAGGTGCGGCGGGCATCGTCGCGCACCTGGTCGAGCTTGTCCTTCTTGACCGACTTGGCGTCGACCTCGAGCAGGATGTGCGAACCGCCCTGCAAATCAAGGCCGAGCACCAGATGGCGCTGGGCCCATTTCGGCCAGGTCTTGACGGTGGACTCGGGGAAGAAGTTCGGCACCGCGCAAAGGCAGACCAGCAGCGCCGTCGCGATAACCGCCAGCGCCTTCCACCGCGTGAAATACAACATGGAGTTGACCCGTCAGACTTTCATTCCGGAATGCCGCAGCGCGCGCGACGCCGTCAGCTCGCGGCGGCTTCGCCCTTGTCCTTGGCCGGCTCGCCCTTGGTCCGCACCGCGGAGATCATGGTGCGCATCTGGCGAATGCGAACGCCGTCGGCGATCTCGACCTCGACCTGCTCGTCATCCACCACCTTGGTGACCTTGCCGACAAGCCCACCGCTGGTCACAACCGTGTCACCACGGCGGATGTTCTTCACCATGTCGTTGTGTTCCTTCACCTTGCGCTGCTGCGGCCGCAGGATCAGGAAGTACATGATGACGAAGATCAGCGCGAACGGCAGCAGCGACATCAACATGCTGTTGGTGTCGCCCGCGCCACCGGCGGCCTGGGCAAAGGCGGGGGTCGTGAACATCCAGGTAATCCTTTGAAAAGAAGGAGCAAAACCGGCGCGACGCGGCCGAGTCAGGCCCGGTTCGAGGCAAATTCGCGCGGACTATAGCGGCCGCGGTCTCAATTGCAACGCCACCCGCCTCCTTTGCGCCGGACGCATGGCTGCGGCTTGCCGCCACCGGCGCGGGCCGATATGGGTGCATGATAAGGAACCCGCAAAGATGCCCAAAAAAGCCAGAAAAAAAGCATCCCGCGCGCCCTCGCGCGACGCTTCGAAATCGTCCCGCGCGACAAAACGTCCTTCCGCCGCAACCGGCATCGCCACCGACGAGCGCATCGCCGATGCGCTGGAGGCGATCGTGGCGCACCTCGCCGCGACCCGGCCCGCCCCGGCGACCCCGGAATCGCTGAGCGATGCCGATGCCTTCATCTGGCAGCCAAGCGGCCGGCTCCAGCCGGTGCCGCGCGTCAACCGCGTCGAACTCGGCCTGCTCAAGGGCGTCGACCGGATGCGCGACATCCTGATCGAGAACACCGAACGCTTCGCCATCGGCCTGCCCGCCAACAACGCGCTGCTGTGGGGCGCGCGGGGAATGGGCAAGTCGTCGCTGGTGAAGGCGGCGCATGCCAGCATCAACGCCCGGCCCGACGTCGCCGGCCGTCTCAAGCTGATCGAGATCCATCGCGAGGACATCGAGAGCCTGCCCAACCTGATGGCGCAGCTTCGCGCCTCGGATTTCAAGTTCATCGTGTTCTGCGACGACCTGTCGTTCGACGGCAACGACGCCTCGTACAAGTCGCTGAAGGCCGTGCTCGAAGGCGGCATCGAGGGCCGTCCCGACAACGTCATCCTCTATGCCACCTCGAACCGCCGCCACCTGCTGGCCCGCGAGATGGTGGAGAACGAACGCTCCACCGCGATCAATCCCGGCGAAGCCGTCGAGGAGAAGGTGTCGCTGTCCGACCGCTTCGGCCTGTGGCTCGGCTTCCACAAATGCAGCCAGGACGAATACCTGGCGATGGTGCGCGGCTATTGCAGTCACTTCGGCATCAAGGTTGCCGACGACGAACTCGAACACGATGCGCTGGAGTGGTCGACCACCCGCGGCTCGCGCTCGGGGCGCGTCGCCTGGCAGTTCGTGCAGGAACTGGCGGGCCGCAAGAGCGTGCGGCTGACGGCGAAGTGACTCCAACTATCGCGCCGCACCGATCGTCTTCGCATCCTTTCGGATTCCGGACCGCCGCCTGCGCGGCATCCGAAATGACGACGGAGAGGTTTCGGCCTCCTGCCGGACCTCGGGATGTAAGGGCGGCTATTCCGCCAGTTCCTCCGTCTCGAAATCCGCCGGCAGAATGATCTCCAGCAGCTCGGCGTCTTCCGAATAGTCGTTGATGCGGTGGCGGATCCTGGGCGGCTGGGTCCAGGCGCTGCCCTGCCGCATCGTCACCTCGCCCTCGCCTTCCAGTTCGGTCTTCACCCAGCCCTTGAGCACGTAGACCATCTGGAAGTCGGTATCGTGGAAATGCATCTTCGACACCACCGCCGGATCGCACGGCTCGGTGAAGCGCAGCACATGCGCGCGCACCATGCCGTCGGTGGCCTCGACGATGCCGAGGTCGCGATACTGCGCATAGGACCGCAGCCCGGACTGGAAGTCGGCGTTGTCGTAATGGCTGACCGCGACCCGCTGCGGCTTGCGGGCGGGCCGTATCGGCACTCGGCTTGCCGGCCTGGCACGACGCGCCTTGGTACCACGCGCC
>JAGRLZ010000074.1 GCA_020441545.1 Xanthobacteraceae bacterium
CGGCCGGCGAGGGCGAGTGTCGCCAGCAGCTCGATGATGCCCTCGGTCGTCGGCTTGCCGGTGACGAGATGAGGGGCGAGGCCGATCTCGCGCAGCGCGCGGCCGGGCTTCGGCCCGCGGGCGAGGGGGCGGGTCCGCCCCAGCGCCGCGATGAAGTCACCGGCGATGCAATGGCGTTCGGCGGCCTTCACCAGCCGGCGCAAGCCTTCGCCGGTGGTCAGCACCAGGTCGTCGCACGGGGCCGCGATGAAGCGCCGCAGCCACGCCTCGATCGGGGCGGCGTCGGGCGCGTCGACGATGCTGAACATCGGGCATTGCAGCACGTCCGCGCCCTGCGCGGCGAGCAGCCGCGAAAACTGCGCCTCCTCGCGCGCCTCAAGGATCAGGATGCGGCAACCGTCGAGCCGACCCGCCATGGTGACGAACCTTTCCGGATGCAAAGGCTGGAACGGAGCCTCGCTTCATCTTGCCGCCGCGAACGGCATTGGCGCAAGGTGGCGGGCGATGATACAGCAGGGCTGCGCCGGTTTCCGGCTTATCGCGAGCAGACCCGAACGATGCCCGATCCCCAGTTCGTCCTCACCCTGTCGTGTCCGGACCGTCCCGGCATCGTCTCGGCGGTATCGACCTTCCTGGCCCATAACGGCCAGAACATTCTCGACGCCCAGCAGTTCGACGATCTCGAAACCGGCCGCTTCTTCATGCGGGTGGTGTTCAATCCCGCCGACATCACGGTGACCCTGCCGGCGCTGCAGACGGGTTTCGCCGCCATCGCCGATCGCTTCGCGATGAAATGGCAGATGCGCGACCGCGCGACCCTGCGGCGGGTGATGCTGATGGTGTCGCAATCCGACCATTGCCTGGTCGATATCCTCTATCGCTGGCGCACCGGCGAACTGCCGATGGTGCCGACCGCGATCGTCTCCAACCATCCGCGCGAGACCTTCAACGGCATCGACCTCGGCGATATCCCGTTCCATCACCTGCCGGTGAGCAAGGACACCAGGGCGGAGCAGGAGGCGAAGGTCGCGGGGCTGGTGGATGCCACCGGAACCGACCTCGTGGTGCTGGCGCGCTACATGCAGATCCTGTCGGACGACCTCGCCACCCGGCTGTCGGGGCGTTGCATCAATATCCACCATTCCTTCCTGCCCGGCTTCAAGGGCGCGCGGCCGTATTATCAGGCCCATGAGCGCGGGGTGAAGCTGATCGGCGCCACGGCGCATTACGTCACCGGCGATCTCGACGAAGGCCCGATCATCGACCAGGACGTCGAGCGCATCAGCCATCGCGACATGCCGCAGGACCTCGCCCGCAAGGGCCGCGACATCGAGCGCCGGGTGCTGGCGCGCGCGGTGCGCTATCACCTCGACGACCGCGTCATCCTCAACGGCCGCAAGACCGTGGTGTTCGTGGATTGAACGTGGTTGTCCCAGCCTTTGCAGGGGGGACTAGGGGATTGGGTGCCGGTTGTCACCTTACCGGCAGGCGCGCGGCGAGCGACTGCGCAACCGCCGGCGGCAGCTCGATGCCGGCGAGCCGCCAGCTCCATCCCTCCCGGTGCATGATGACCGCGGCGCGGCGCTCGGGATCGCGCCCGCCGTCGGCGGGAATCGCGATCCGCACCGGCGTGATGAAATGCAGGCCGGACACCAGGCTGACGAGGTTCCCGATATCCAGTCGGTGCAGCGCGGACATGCGGGCCGCCGGTGCGCCCTCCGCGGCGGCCGGAAATTCGCCGGTCCGCAGCACCTGGGTCAGCACCTCCGGCGTCAGCAGCTTGTGGACCAGCGCGTCGGCGACCGCGCCGCCGTAGCCGCCGATCAGCATGCGCTCCATCGGCTTGATCTTTCGCGTTGCCGAAATCCGCTTCAGGTAGGCGTCGACGATCTGGTCGCTCAGCGAATGGGTCAACTGCGTGAAGTTGGTGCGTGCCGCCACCGCCGCCCCGTCGCCGCTGCGCACCGCCTCCGCCAGTTGCGCGAAGGCATGGAGCGCCCAGCCGACATAGGCGGCGGCGAGAAACAGGAGGATGGCAACGATGCGGATGAACCTGCGCATTTTCGGATGACGGATGAGTCTCGAGCGAACCGTGGGGCGTAGGCCAATGGCCTAACCCAAGGCCGGCACGCGAGGAAGCGGTTCGTTCGCCCGATATTCGTTTAGTCCCCTGTTTTGCTGGGAATTTCCTGTTGATCGCCCTTACTTTTTGTGGGTTCTAATCATGTTCGGCCGGAATTGGCGTCATGCGCATGATGCGGTGCGAAGAGTTCGCGATCGCCCCCGTGCAAATACGTCCGGGAGCCGGGCGACGCGGTTCGACAACAAGGATTGACCCGAGGGGAGACGTCAGATGTTCAGCAAGACGATGTGGCGGGCCGTCATCGGCGCAGCCCTGGTGGCGCCGTTCGCACTGACCGCGGCACAGGCGCAGGACACCGTGAAGATCGGCCTGATCGTGCCGATGACCGGCGGTCAGGCGTCCACCGGCAAGCAGATCGACAACGCCGTGAAGCTGTACATGCAGCAGCACGGCGACACGGTCGCGGGCAGGAAGATCGAGGTGATCCTCAAGGACGACGCGACGCTGCCCGACAACACCAAGAGGCTGGCGCAGGAACTGATCGTCAACGACAAGGTGAAGGTGATCGCCGGCTTCGGCATCACGCCGGCGGCGCTGGCGGCGGCGCCGCTCGCCACCCGGGCCAAGGTGCCGGAAGTGGTGATGGCGGCCGGCACCTCGATCATCACCGAGCGCTCGCCCTATATCGTGCGCACCAGTTTCACGCTGGCGCAGTCCTCCACCATCATCGGTGACTGGGCGGCGAAGAACGGCATCAAGAAGGTGGCGACCCTGACATCGGACTACGCGCCCGGTCACGACGCGCTGAGGTTCTTCAAGGAGCACTTCACGGCCGGCGGCGGCCGGATCGTCGAGGAGGTCAAGGTGCCGCTGGCCAATCCCGATTTCGCGCCGTTCCTGCAGCGCATGAAGGACGCCAAGCCGGATGCCATCTACGTGTTCGTGCCGGCCGGGCAGGGCGGCGCATTCATGAAGCAATATGCCGAGCGCGGGCTCGACAAGGCCGGCATCCGGGTGATCGGGCCGGGCGACGTGATGGACGACGACCTGCTGAACGGCATGGGCGATTCCGCGATCGGCGCGGTGACGGCGCATATCTATTCGGCGGCGCATCCCTCGCAGATGAACAGGGATTTCGTCGCCGCCTACAAGAAAGCCTACAATCAGCGTCCGGGATTCATGGCGGTCGGCGGCTATGACGGCATCCACCTGATCTACCAGGCGCTGAAGAAGACCGGCGGCAAGGCCGACGGCGACTCGCTGGTCGCGGCGATGAAGGGCATGAAATGGGAAAGCCCGCGCGGTCCGATCTCGATCGATCCCGACACCCGCGATATCGTCCAGAACGTCTACATCCGCAAGGTCGAGAAGAAGGACGGCGAGCTTTACAATGTCGAGTTCGTAACCTTCAAGGGCGTCAAGGACCCCGGCAAGACGAAGAAGTGAGAGCCTCAGTGGTTGCTCCGCTGGGAAAGCCGTCATGGCCGGGCATAGGCGGGCGAAAGCGACGCCGTTGTTCGAACGGCTGTGCCTGGCCATGACGTGAGACATCCGCATGACCACGCTGTTCACCATCCTGTTCGATGGCGTTGCTTACGGCATGCTGCTGTTCGTGCTCGCCTGCGGACTGGCGGTGACGCTCGGGCTGATGAATTTCGTCAACCTGGCGCACGGCGCCTTCGCCATGGCCGGCGGCTATGTCTGCGCGGTGCTGGTCAACCGCTCAGGCGTTCCGTTCTTCGCGGCGCTGCCGGCGGCGTTTCTCGCCAGCGCCGCGATCGGGCTTGTCGCCGAGCGGCTGCTCTACCGCCACCTCTATCGGCGCAGTCCGCTGGACCAGGTGCTGTTCACCATCGGCCTCGTCTTCATGGCGGTCACGGTGGCGGATTATCTGATGGGCTCGTCGCAGACCTTCATCCATATCCCCGACAGCCTGCAGGGCCAGATCAACGTGTTCGGCGTCGGCGTCGGCCGCTACCGGCTGATGATTATCGTGATCTGCGGCCTGCTGACGCTCGCCCTGCAACTGATCCTGATGAAGACCCGGTTCGGCAGCCGGCTGCGCGCGGCGGTCGACGATCCGCGCGCGGCCGGCGGGCTCGGCATCAACGTGCCTTACGTCTTCGCGCTGACCTTCGCGTTCGGCTCGGGGCTGGCCGGCCTCGGCGGCGCGCTGGGCGCGGAAATCCTCGGGCTCGACCCGTATTTCCCGCTCAAGTTCATGATCTACTTCCTCATCGTGGTGACGGTCGGCGGCGCCTCGACCATCACCGGGCCGTTCCTCGCCGCGCTGCTGCTCGGCATCGCCGATGTCGCCGGCAAGTATTACGTGCCGAAGCTCGGCGCCTTCGTCATCTACACCGTGATGATCGTGATCCTGATCTGGAAGCCGCACGGCCTGTTCGGCCGCACGGCGGCCCGGTGAGGGGCCGATGAACAGCGATCGCATCGTCGGAGCGCTGGCGCTGAAGCGGTCCCGCTGGGGCTGGGGCGAAACCGCGTTCTGGCTGGTCGCGGCGGCCAGCATCCTGTTGTTCTCCGACCGCTACCTGATCCTCACCGAGATGGCCTGGCTCGGCCTGTTCGCGCTGTCGCTCGATCTCATCCTCGGCTATGCCGGGATCGTCTCGCTCGGCCACGCGGCGTTCTTCGGCGTCGGCGCCTATGCCGCCGGGCTGCTCGCGGTCCACGGCATCGTCAGGGAGCCGGCGCTGGCGCTGGTGGCGGCGGGGCTGGCGGCGATGGCGCTGGGCTTCGTCACCAGCTTCCTGGTGATCCGCGGCGCCGAGTTGAGCCAGTTGATGGTGACGCTCGGCATCGCGCTGCTGCTGCGCGAGCTCGCCAACAGGTTCTCCGACATCACCGGCGGCTTCGACGGATTGCAGGGCATCGTCATCGATCCGGTGCTCGGCCTGTTCGCGTTCGATCTCTACGGCAGGACCGGCTTCATCTACTGCCTTGTCGTGCTGTTCGTCCTGTTCCTGGTGGCGCGGATGATCGTGCATTCGCCGTTCGGGCTGTCGCTGCGCGCGATCCGCAACAACCCGCTGCGGGCGGCGGCGATCGGCATCCCGGTCAACCGCCGCCTGGTCGCGATCTACGCGATCTCGGCCTTCTACGCCGGCGTCGCCGGTGCGCTGTTCACCCAGACCACGGCGCTGGCGTCGCTCGACGTGTTCTCGTTCGAGCGTTCGGCGGACCTGCTCTTGGTGCTGGTGATCGGCGGCGCCGGCTATCTCTATGGCGGACTGGTCGGCGCGGTGATCTTCCGCCTGCTGCAGGACGTGTTCTCGTCGTGGACGCCGCAGTTCTGGCAGTTCTGGATCGGCCTCGTGCTGGTGCTGATCGTGCTGGTCGGACGCGAGCGGATGTATCGCGGCATCCTGTGGCTGCCGCGCCAGTTGGGCGCGCGCCTGGGCAAGGCGAAGCCGGCGCCGTCGCCGGGCGGGGGCGGCGCATGAGCGTCGCGCTGGAAACCCGCGGGCTGGAAAAGCAGTTCGGCGGCCTCGAGGTGACGCGCGACCTGTCGCTGCGGATCGCCACCGGCGCGCGTCATGCGCTGATCGGCCCGAACGGCGCCGGCAAGACCACCGTCATCAACCTGCTCACCGGCGTCCTGCGGCCGGACGCCGGCACCATCCTGCTGGAGGGCGCGGAGATCACCTCGCTGCCGGTGCATGCGCGGGTGCTGCGCGGGCTGTCGCGCACCTTCCAGATCAACCAGCTCTATGCCGACCTGACGCCGCTGGAGACGGTGGGGCTCGCGGTGTCGGAGCGGCTCGGCCACGGCGGCGACTGGTGGCGCCGGCTCGGTGCGCGCGCCGACGTCAATCGCGAGATCGCCGAGGTGCTGACGCGCTTCCACCTGCTCGACGTCATGAACGACGCCACCGCGACGCTGCCCTACGGCAAGCAGCGGCTGCTCGAGATCGCGCTCGCGATTGCCGCCAGGCCGCGCGTGCTGCTGCTCGACGAACCCGCCGCCGGCGTGCCGGAAAGCGAACGCCACGACATCCTCGCCGCCGTCGCCGGCCTGCCGCGCGATGTCACGGTGCTGCTGATCGAGCACGACATGGACCTGGTGTTCTCGTTCGCCGACCGGCTTTCGGTGCTGGTCAACGGCGCGCTGCTGGTGGAGGGCACGCCGGACGAGGTGGCGCGCGATCCCCGCGTCAGGGCGGTCTATCTCGGCGAGGGACTGGATGCGTGAGCTGCTCGCCATCGAAGCTCTGCGCGCCGGCTACGGCCAGGCCGTGGTGCTGCCGGACATGACATTGAGGCTCGCCGACGGCGAAGTGCTGGCGCTGCTCGGCCGCAACGGCACCGGCAAGACCACGCTGATCAATTCCATCGTCGGCGTCACGCGGCGCATCAGCGGCACCATCCGGCTGGCGGGCAGGGACATCACCGCGCTGCGCCCGGACCAGCGCGCCCGCGCCGGCATCGGCTGGGTGCCGCAGGAGCGCAACATCTTCCGCTCGCTGACGGTGGAGGAAAACATGACCGCCGTGGCGCAGCCGGGGCCATGGGATGTGAACCGGGTCTATGCGTTGTTTCCGCGCCTCAAGGAGCGGCGCGGCAACTACGGCAACCAGCTTTCGGGCGGCGAGCAGCAGATGCTGGCGGTGGGCCGCGCGCTGACGCTCAATCCCAGGGTGCTGCTGCTCGACGAGCCGACCGAGGGGCTGGCGCCGATCATCGTCGACGAACTTCTCGCCGCGCTGCGCGAGATCATGCGCGCCGGCGGCGTCTGCACCATCATCGTCGAGCAGAATGCCCGGAAGATTCTCGGCCTCGCCGACCGGGTCGTGATCCTCGAGCGCGGCACCATCGTCCATGATGCGCCGGCCGCCGCCCTGCAAGCCGATCCCGCGCCGCTCGAACGTTTTCTCGGTGTCGCCGGAAAAGGATGAGATGCTATCGATCGGGGTCGTCATTCCGGGGCGTGACGGGTTCGCGCCTGAAGACGGCGCATCCCGGAATGACGACAGATATTGTCGCAACGGAATCTCGCAGGAGGAAACACATGCAACGAACAAAACCGCCGTTCCGCGCCGACGAGGTCGGCAGCCTGTTGCGTCCGC
>JAGRLZ010000007.1 GCA_020441545.1 Xanthobacteraceae bacterium
CCAGCATGGCTTCGACGAATTCCGGATGGTTCGCCATCATGATCGCGAAGGTCTTGCCGGGCCCGATGCCGAGCGCCTTCAGTTGCGCGGCCAGGGCGCCGGCATGGGCATGAAGCTCCGCGAAGGTGCGTGTCTCGTCCTCCAGCGCGCCGTCCGCACCGACATTGACGAATGTCAGTACACGGAAGTCGGGGCGTTGGCCGGCCTGGCGGGCCACCAGTGCGGCGAGATTGGCGTCGGGAGCAGTTTGCATGGTGTCGAGGGCCTCGGGTCGATGACGGACCGGAGGATGTCGCCAAAAAAGCAGGCCATGCGCAAGCCCGAAACCGCATGAGCCGTGGGCAAGGCGGATCGGAAAGAAACGTGCCGGATGGATGCGTGCGACGATCGCGGTCGGCGCGGCGGTTACGCCGCGCGCGAGGCCATGAAGTTGCGCCAGCCGCCGAATTCCGAGATGTCGCGCGCGCCGACGGTGCCCTCGGCCTCGACGATGAAGCCCTTCGGCGTGGTGCCGTCGGCAAGCGAGGTGGTGCCGATGCCGAGCGGCGCGGGCACGCCGGCCATGAAGCTGCCGAGCGCATCCGGCGCGACCGCCCACACCTCGGTGGCGATGGCAAAGCCGGCGCCGGCGGCGACCCGCATCAGCCCGGGCCGGAACGGCGGGCCGCCGGCGAGCGCATAGAGACGATAGTCGGGCGTGGTCGGTCCGGCGCGCAGGAAGCGCGCGCCGCGGCTGGTCAGTTCGTGGTTCAGCGCCATGCCCGACAGGTGCGCGCCGACCACCGCAAGCTCGATCTCGCCGGGCGCGGCGGTCGTGGGCGGCATCGGTGCCGGCGGCAACGCCATGCCGGTGGCGCCGATCGGAACGTTCGCGGCCCGGTGCAGCCGCGACCCGATCGCCGCGAGCAGGCCGTCGTGGCCGCGCGGCGCGATCAGCGTCACGCCGGCCGGAAAGCCGTCGCCGCGGAAGCGCGCCGGCACCGCCAGCGCGCAGAGGTCGAGCAGGTTGACGAAGTTGGTATAGGTGCCAAGCTCGCTGTTGGGGCCGACCGGATCGGCGTCGAGGTCGGCGACCGTGCGCGGCCGCGGGAACGTCGGCACCACCAGCACGTCGATGCTTTTCCACAGCGCCTCGGCCTCGCGGCGCAGGTCGGACAGCTTGTAGAGCCCGTCGAAGGCGTCGGTGGCGCTGTAGCCGGTGGCGGCCGAAATGATCTTCAGCGTCGTCGGATGCAGTTCGTTCGGTGCACCTTCGATCAGGCCGCGGACGGCGTGATAGCGCTCGGCGACCCAGGGTCCGCTGTAGAGCAGGTCGGCGACCGCGAACAGCGGCGCCATGTCGACCGGCGTGGGCATTGTATCGTCCAGCAGCGTCGCCAGATTGTCGCGCGCGGCGTCGAACGCGGCTTCCGACAGCGCATCGCCGCCGAATTTGCGGCTTGCCGCATCGGGCACCCCGACGCGCAGCCCCGGCGGCACCGCGCCGGGCCTTGCGGCGACCGGCAGCGGCCGCGAGAAGCTGTCGGCGGCGTCGTAAGCCTGCATGATGCGATAGACGGTCTCAGTATCCTCGACCGAGCCCGCGAACACCGACAACGTATCGAGCGTCCGGCAGGCCGGCACCACGCCGCGCGACGACACGCTGCCCAGGGACGGCTTGAGGCCGACGATGTTGTTGAGTGCCGCCGGCACGCGGCCCGATCCGGCGGTGTCGGTGCCGATCGCGAAGCCGACGAGGCCGTGCGCCACCGCCACCGCCGAGCCGCTGCTCGAGCCGCCCGGCACATAAGCCGCGTCGCAGGCGTTGCGCGGCACCGGATAGGGCGTGCGGACCCCCACCAGGCCGGTGGCGAACTGGTCGAGATTGGTCTTGCCGATCACGATCGCGCCGGCCTCGATCAGCCGCTGCACCGCGAACGCGGTCTCGTCCGGCGTATGGGCGAAAGCGGGGCAGGCGGCGGTGGTCGGCAGTCCCGCGACATCGATATTGTCCTTCACCGCGAAGGGAATGCCCCATAGCGGTTTCGCCACCGGGTCGAAGGCGCCGAGGGCCTCCGCCGCCTTGACGGCGTCGGACTCGGCAACAAGCGTGATGAAGATGCCGGGATCGTCGATCGCGGCGATCCGCCGGTAGAGCGCGGCGATCGCCGCGGCCGGCGTGAGGCCGCCGGCATAGAGGTCGTGCAGGGTGGCGATGGTCGGACTTGCAGGCAATGTCATTCGCAAACACTCAGGCAGCAGGCTCGATGACCAGGAGGCGGTCGCCGGTGGTGACCGGCCGGCCCGGCCGACAATAGAGCGTCCGCACCGTGCCGGCGAGCGGCGCGATGATGCTCAGCTCGGTTTTCATGGCTTCGAGGATGACGATCGGCGCGCCGGCCTCGATCGACTGGCCTTCCTCGACCAGCACCTTCCAGACGTTGCCATGGATATCCGACGAGACCAGGTGCCCGTCGATCTCCTCGTCATCGGCGGCGACGTCGTCCTCGATCTCGATCGCGGCGCTGTCGTCGGCCTGCCAGCGCGACACCTCGGCGCGGAACGCCTCCTGCTGCCGGGCGTGGAAGTCGGAAATCGAGTCCGCCTCCCGGTCGAGGAAGGCGAGATAGGCGCCGAGATCGAAGATCTCCTCGTCGATGCGGATCGCGGCATGGCCCTCGCGGAAATCCTGGCGCAGCCGGGTGAGCTCGTCCTCGGTCACCGGATAGAACCGTACCTGGTCGAAGAAGCGCAGCAGCCATGGCTCGCCCGGCGCGAACACCGGGTTCTTCAGGAGCTTGTTCCAGATCGGCAGCGTGCGGCCGACCAGCTGATAGCCGCCGGGGCTGTCCATGCCGTAGATGCACATGTAGACGCCACCGATGCCGACGGTGCCTTCGGCGGTGAAGGTGCGCGCCGGATTGTACTTCGAGGTCAGAAGGCGGTGGCGCGGATCGACCGGCACCGCGCAGGGCGCGCCGAGATAGACGTCGCCGAGCCCGAGCACCATGTAGCTGGCGCTGAAGATGATGTCGCTGACCGCGTCGCGGCTTGCAAGGCCGTTGATGCGCTGGATGAAGTCGACATTGTTCGGCAGCCACGGCGCGTTTTCGCGCACCGTCTCGCGATAGCGCGTCACCGCATCCAGCGTCGCGGAATCCTCGAACGCCATCGGCAGGTGCAGCACCCGGGTCGGCACCTTCATGGTCTCGACCGGCGGCAGGCGCGCCTCGGCGGCGAGCAGCGCATCGAGCAGTGCCCGCTGATGGATCACGCGGCTGTCGTAGTTGATCTGCAGCGAGCGCACGCCCGGCGACAGTTCGAGGATGCCGGCGACCGGACGGGCCTTGAGTTCCTCCATCAGCGCGTGGACGCGGAAGCGGTAGCGCAGGTCGAGCTCGTTGGGGCCGTATTCCAGAAGGATGTAGCGGTCGCCGGCCTGGCGATAGGCCACCGCCGGCCGGTCGCCCTGCGCCGGCAGCGCCGCCAGCACCGTGGCCGAGACCGTGTCCGCGGGCACCAGCGAGGGCTTTTCCGCGGTCGGCGCGGCGACCACCGGGGCGAGGCCGGCGATCGCGGCGTCCTGCGCCGTCTCGCGTGCCAGCGCCTCGTCGAACGAGATCGGCCGGAAGCGGATGCGGTCGCCGGGCTTGGCCTGGCCGACCTTCCACAATTCGGCCTTGGCGATGGTGACCGGGCAGACGAAGCCGCCGAGGCTCGGGCCGTCGCGGGTCAGGATCACCGGCATGTCGCCGGTGAAGTTCACCGAGCCGATGGCGTATTCGCAGTCATGGATGTTGGAGGGATGCAGGCCGGCCTCGCCGCCGTCGCTGCGGGTCCAGGTCGGCTTCGGGCCGAGCAGGCGGATGCCGAGCCGGTTCGAGTTGTAATGCACCTCCCAGGCGGTGGCGAAGAACGTCTCGATCGCCTCGGAGGTGAAGAAGTCCGGCGCGCCGTGCGGGCCGTAGAGCACGCCGACGTCCCATTCCGTGGTGTAGTCCGGAACCAGCGCCGCGGGCGCCGTGCCGCTGTCGGGCGCGTCGTCGGGGCGCGTGCCGAGCGGCAGCATGTCGCCGGTGCGCAGGGTGCGGCCGGCATGGCCGCCGAACTGGCCGAGCACGAAGGTCGAGCGGCTGCCGAGATAGAGCGGCACGTCGAGGCCGCCCTGCACGGCGATGTAGGTGCGGCAGCCGGAGGTGGCGCGGCCGACGCTCAGGGTCTGGCCGGCGCGCACCGCGACCGGCCTCCACCACGCGACCGGCGCACCGTCGAGGGTGGCGTCGGCGCTGGCGCCGGTCAGCGCGATCACGGTGTCGGAATGGAATTTCAGCGTCGGCCCCGCCAGCGTGCATTCCAGCCCGGCGGCGGCCTCGCCGTTGCCGACGATGCGGTTGCCGAGGCGGAAGGCGTAATCGTCCATCGGGCCGGAGGGCGGCACGCCGACGTCCCAGTGGCCGACGCGGCCGGGATAATCCTGGATCGTGGTGTAGGTGCCCGGCAGCATCACCTCGATGGCGGCGGGGCGGAAGGTGACGCGCGACAGCGCGCGCGTCGAGACCTTGCCGGCGGCGAAGTCCGGCGCGGCGATGATCTGGCGCAGGTAGTCGAGATTGGTGGCGATGCCCGACAGTCGCGTGGCGGCGAGCGCGGCGCTCATGCGCGCGATCGCGTCGGCGCGGTCGGTGCCATGCACGATCAGCTTGGCCAGCATCGGGTCGTAATAGGGCGAGACCTCGGTGCCGGTGGCGATCCAGCCGTCGACCCGCGCGTCGGCGGGGAAGACGACCTCGGTGAGCGTGCCGGGCGACGGCTGGAAGTCGTGCGCCGGATCCTCGGCATAAATGCGGACCTCGATCGCGGCGCCGTTGGGCTCAGGCAGCGTCGCGAGATCGGGCGGATTGCCGGCGGCGGTCTCGATCATCCAGGCCACGAGGTCGATGCCGAGCACGCTTTCGGTGACGGGGTGCTCGACCTGGAGCCGCGCATTCACCTCGAGGAAATAGAAGGCATCGCGGGCGCGGTCGTAGATGAACTCGACCGTGCCGGCCGAGCGGTAGCCGACCGCCGCGCCGAGCTGCTCGGCGGCGGCCAGCATCTTGGCCCGCGTCGCCGCGGGGAAATCCGGCGCCGGGGTTTCCTCGACCACCTTCTGGTTGCGGCGCTGGAGCGAGCAGTCGCGTTCGCCGAGCGCCGCGACCCGGCCGCGGCCGTCGCCGAAGATCTGCACTTCGACATGGCGGGCATCGTCGATGCAGCGCTCGAGAAATACGCCGGAGTCCTTGAAGAAGTTCTTCGCCAGCCGCTGCACGGATTCGAACGCGGCGGCGAGTTCGTCCGGTGTGCCGCAGCGGGTCAGCCCGATGCCGCCGCCGCCGGCGGTGGATTTCAGCATCACCGGATAGCCGAGGTCGCCGGCCGCCGCGATCGCCTGGTCGAGGCCGTCGAGCAGGCCGGTGCCGGGCACCAGCGGCACGCCGGCGCTTTCGGCGATCTCGCGCGAGGCGTGCTTGAGGCCGAAGCGCCGGATCTGGTCCGGCGTCGGGCCGACGAAAGCGAGGCCGGCGGCCTCGCACTGTTCGGCGAAGTCGGCATTCTCGGCCAAAAAGCCGTAGCCGGGAATGATCGCGTCGGCGCCGTTCGCCCTGGCCGCGCCGATGATGAGGTCGCCGCGCAGGTAGGTCTCGGCGGCCGAGGTGCCCGGCAGGTGAATGGCGACGTCGGCGAGCGCGACATGCGGACTGCTGCGGTCGGGATCGGAATAGACGGCGATGCTGCGGATGCCCATCCTGCGCAGCGTCTTTGCGATGCGGACGGCGATTTCGCCGCGATTGGCGATCAGCACAGTGTTCAGCTTGGGCATACGACGTGATCCTTCGCACCGATGACGCGACCACGACGCCAGGCCGTTCGACCAGGAATTGTGGACGGTTTCAGTTCAGCAAGGTTCGTACCAACTCGGGTGGAGACGGTGCCGCCGATTGAACCGCGAGGAATCCGCATGATTTCGCGGCTCTGCCTGTTCGGAGGGCGAAGGCGGCCGCGACATTGCGCAAACCGGCCGCATCGCTGCCCATCGATTGGGCGCGGTGCGAGCGTGATGGGCAGGGGCAAAGGGGCGGCAAAAGGGTGGCATGAGATCACAGCGCCATCTGGCGGCCGATCTCCGCCGGATCGAGCGTGCTGCGGTCGCAGGCGAATTTCACCGCGCCGCGATCCATCACGATGAAATCGTCGCCAAGCTCGCAGGCGAAATCGAGATACTGCTCGACCAGCACGATGGCGATTGAGCCGAGATTGCGCAGGTAGGAGATCGCGCGGCCGATGTCCTTGATGATCGAGGGCTGGATGCCTTCGGTCGGCTCGTCGAGCAGCAGCAGCTTCGGCCGCATCACCAGGGCGCGGCCGATCGCGAGCTGCTGCTGCTGGCCGCCGGAGAGATCGCCGCCGCGGCGGCCCAGCATCGATTGCAGCACCGGAAACAGCGAGAACACGTCGTCCGGGATCGAGCGGTCGCGGCGCGGCAGCGGCGCAAAGCCGGTGCGCAGGTTTTCCTCGACCGTCAGCAGCGGGAAGATCTCGCGGCCCTGCGGCACCAGCGAGATGCCGCGGCGCGCGCGCTCGTGCGGCCGCAACGAAGCGACGTCCTTGCCGTCGAAGGTGATCGCGCCGTCCGCGATCGCCTGCTGGCCGACCAGCGCGCGCAGCAGGCTGGTCTTGCCGACGCCGTTGCGGCCGAGCACGCATGTCACCTTGCCCGGCTGCGCGGTCAGCGAGACGCCGCGCAAGGCTTGCGCCGCGCCGTAGAACAGGTTGATGTTGTCGACTTCGAGCATGATTCAACGCCCCAGATAGACTTCGATGACACGCTCGTTCTCGGAGACCTGATCGATCGAGCCTTCCGCCAGCACCGTGCCTTCGTGCAGGCAGGTGACCTTGACGCCGAGTTCGCGCACGAAGGTCATGTCGTGCTCGACCACCACCACGGTCTTGTCGCGGTTGATCTCCTTGAGCAGTTCGGCGGTCTGGTGGGTTTCGACATCGGTCATGCCAGCGACGGGCTCGTCCACCAGCAGCAGCTTCGGATCCTGCGCCAGCAGCATGCCGATCTCCAGCCACTGCTTCTGCCCGTGCGAGAGGCTGCCGGCGAGCTGATGCCGCACGCCCTGCAGGCGGATGGTCTCAAGCACGCGGTCGATGCGGTCGGTATCGTCGGGGTTGCGCTGCCGGAACAGCGCGGCGCGGACGCCGCGGTCCTCGCGCAGCGACAGCAGCAGGTTGTCCTCGACGCTCTGGCTTTCGAACACCGTCGGCTTCTGGAACTTGCGGCCGATGCCGAGTTCGGCGATCTCGGCCTCGTCGAGCTTGGTGAGATCGGTACGGCCGTCGAACAGCACGTCGCCTTGGTCCGGCCGGGTCTTGCCGGTGATGATGTCCATCATCGTGGTCTTGCCGGCGCCGTTGGGGCCGATGATGGCGCGCATCTCGCCGGGGGCGACCGTGAGCGACAGGTTGTTGATGGCGTGGAAGCCGTCGAACGAGACATGCACGCCATCGAGATAGAGCATTGCGGAGGTCTTGCGGCCGTCGGGCATGGTCATGGGTCACTCCGCCATGTGGGGTTTTGCAATCTCGCCGGCGAACTCCGTCTCGTCGGATGGCGTCGCGCCGGCCGTCGGCGCGGGCTTGCGCCTGCCGTACCAGGCATGCCAGGTGCCGAGCAGGCCCTTGGGCATCAGCAGCGTGACGAGAACGAACAGCGCGCCGAGCAGGAACAGCCAGTAGGGCGCCAGCGGCCCGGAGGTGAACACCGTCTTGGCGTAGTTGACCACCACGGCGCCGAGCGCCGCGCCGATCAGCGTGCCGCGGCCGCCGACCGCGACCCAGATCACGGCTTCGATGGAATTGGCGGGCGCGAATTCGCTCGGATTGATGATGCCGACCTGAGGCACATAAAGCGCGCCGGCGACGCCGGCGATGCAGGCCGACAGGGTGAAGACGAACAGCTTGTAGGATTCCACCCGATAGCCGAGGAAGCGGGTGCGCGATTCGGCATCGCGGATCGCGACCAGCACCTTGCCGAGCTTGGAATCGACCACGGCGCGGCAGATCAGGAAGCTTGCCGCCAGCGCGACGCAGCTCGCGGCGAACAGCGCCGCGCGGGTGCCGTCGGCCTGCACGTTGAAGCCGAGGATGTCCTTGAAGTCGGTCAGGCCGTTATTGCCGCCGAAGCCGAAGTCGTTGCGGAAGAACGCCAGCAGCAGCGCATAGGTCATCGCCTGGGTGATGATCGAGAAGTAGACGCCGGTGACGCGGGAGCGGAACGCCAGCCAGCCGAAGCAGAAGGCGAGCAGGCCCGGCACCAGCACCACCATCAGCGCGGCGAACCAGAACATGTCGAAGCCGTGCCAGTACCACGGCAGCGATTTCCAGTTCAGGAACACCATGAAGTCGGGCAGCACCGGATCGGCATAGACGCCGCGGGTGCCGATCTGCCGCATCAGGTACATGCCCATGGCGTAGCCGCCGAGCGCGAAGAAGGCGCCGTGGCCGAGCGAGAGGATGCCGCAATAGCCCCAGATCAGGTCGATCGACAGCGCCAGGATCGCGTAGCAGACATATTTGCCGAACAGCGACACCAGATAGGTCGGCACGTGCAGGGCCGAGGCGTCCGGCGTCAGCAGGTTGAGGGCCGGCAGCAGCACGCCGGCGGTGGCGACGATCGCGAGGAAGATCGTCGCGCTGCGGTTGAGGGTGCCGGTGAGAAGGAAGGGTTTCATGCTTCGACCGCCCGTCCCTTGAGTGCGAACAGGCCGCGCGGCCGCTTCTGGATGAACAGGATGATGAGCACCAGGATCGCGATCTTGCCCAGCACCGCGCCGGCGAAGGGTTCGAGGAACTTGTTGGCGATGCCGAGGCTGAAGGCGCCGACCAGCGTGCCCCACAGGTTTCCGACGCCGCCGAACACCACCACCATGAAGGAATCGATGATGTAGCTCTGGCCGAGATTGGGGCTGACATTGTCGATCTGCGACAGCGCCACGCCGGCGATGCCGGCGATGCCGGAGCCGAGGCCGAAGGTCAGCGCATCGACCCGCGAGGTCGCGATGCCCATGGCGGCGGCCATGCGCCGGTTCTGGGTCACCGCGCGCATCTCGAGGCCGAACCGGGTGAAGCGCAGCACCGCGAGCAGCACCGCGAAGGTGGCGAGCGCGAAGCACAGGATCCACAGCCGGTTGTAGGTGATGCTGATGTGGCCGAGGTCGAAGGCGCCGCTCATCCAGGACGGGTTGCCGACCTCGCGGTTGTTGGGGCCGAAGGCGGTGCGCACCGCCTGCTGGAGGATCAGCGACAGGCCCCAGGTTGCGAGCAGGGTTTCCAGCGGCCGGCCATAGAGGAAGCGGATCACGCTGCGTTCGATCAGGATGCCGATCAGTCCGGCAACGAGGAACGCGAGCGGCAGCGCGATCAGCAGCGAGTAGTCGAACATCGCCGGATATCGCGCGCGGATGATGTCCTGCACGACGAAGGTGGTGTAGGCGCCGATCATCACCATCTCGCCATGGGCCATGTTGATGACGCCCATCACGCCGAAGGTGATGGCCAGGCCGATCGCCGCCAGCAGCAGCACCGAGCCGAGCGAGAGGCCGTACCAGGCATCCTGCACCATCGACCACAGCGCCAGCCGGCTCTTGATCGCCTGCATCGCGCTCTGCGCGCTTTTTGCGGCGGCGGGCGACAGGTTGCCGGGGATGCTTGAGAGCAGAGCAAGCGCCTCCTGGTCGCCGCGTGCGCCGATCGTCGCGATGGCGTCGAGCTTGTCGGCCTCGGCGGCGTCGGGCTTGAACAGCAGGATCGCCGCGCGCGCGTCGCCGAGCGCATTCTTCGCGGCGGCGTTGGTTTCCTTCCTGAGCGCGGCCTCGACCAGCGGCAGCGCCGCCGCATCATGGCTCTTGTAGACGGCGCGGGCGGCCTGGATGCGGGTCTCGGGATCGGCCGCGAGCAGCGTCAGGCTGCCGAGCGCGGCCGCGATCCTGCGGCGCAGCTTGTTGTTGAGGCGCACCACGCCGGCATCCGCCGGCATCGCTGCCGGAGCGCCGGTTGCGGCATTGATGACCTTGCCGTCGGGCTGCTTGATGACGACGGTCTTGCTGGCCTCGTCGGCATAGAGCCGGCCGTCATGCAGCGCATTGACGATCGGCAGCGCGAGCGGGTTGCCGCTGGTTTCGATTTGCGAGACGGCGTCGGCCGAGTCGGAGAAGCTGCCGGCGGCGAACAGCGCGACGGCGTCCGCAAACGAACCGGCCCGGGCGGCCGTCGCCGTCGCGATCATGGCGGCGAGGCCGATCGCAGCGAGCAGGGAGAGAGCGCGGGACAGCACCCGCAGCGGCACGGCGAGACGAGGGATCACGACAAGGTCCTGGACAGAGTGAGGGAAGGCGGCTTCGGGATTGGCTTTGATGAACGCCTCCGAAAGCCGCCTTCCATTCGTCACAACGGGGATCGAACGGTGAGGCGCGTCAGGACGCCTGACCGCCGCACTTCTTGGTCACCTTGTTGTAGTTGCCGCACTTCAGCTTGACCCAGTCGGATTCGAGATCCTTCGAGCCCGGCAGGTAGTCGGACCACGCATCGCCCGGCACCAGCCTGGCCTTCTTCGGATCGTCCGGCGAAACCACGTTGAACTGGCCGTCGGCCTGGATTTCGCCGATGAAGACCGGCTTGGTGATGTGGTGGTTGGGCAGCATCTCGGACACGCCGCCGGTCAGGTTGGCCTGCTTGATGCCGGGAAGTGCCGCGATCACCTTGTCCGGATCGAACGACTTCGCCTTCTCCACCGCCTTCACCCACATGTTGAAGCCGATGTAGTGGGCTTCCATCGGATCGTTGGTGGTGCGCTTCGGGTTCTTGGTGAAGGCGTGCCACGCCTTGATGAAGGCCTTGTTCGCCGGCGTGTTGATCGATTCGAAGTAGTTCCAGGCGGCGAGATGGCCGACCAGCGGCTTGGTGTCGAGCCCGGCGAGTTCTTCCTCGCCGACCGAGAAGGCCACCACCGGAATATCGGTGGCCTTGATGCCCTGGTTGCCGAGCTCCTTGTAGAACGGCACGTTGGCGTCGCCGTTGATGGTCGAGACCACCGCCGTCTTCTTGCCGGCGGAGCCGAAGGTCTTGATCTTCGACACCTCGGTCTGCCAGTCGGAGAAGCCGAACGGGGTGTAGTTGACCATGATGTCCCCGGCCGGCACGCCCTTCGACTTCAGGTAGGCTTCGAGGATCTTGTTGGTGGTGCGGGGATAGACGTAGTCGGTGCCGGCGAGCACCCAGCGCTCCACGCCCGACTCGTTCATCAGGTAGTCGACCGCCGGGATCGCCTGCTGGTTCGGCGCCGCGCCGGTGTAGAACACGTTGCGCTCGCTTTCCTCGCCTTCATACTGCACCGGATAGAACAGGATCGAATCCAGCTCCTTGAACACCGGCAGCACCGACTTGCGCGACACCGATGTCCAGCAGCCGAACACCACGCTGACCTTGTCCTTGGTGATGAGCTCGCGGGCCTTTTCGGCGAACAGCGGCCAGTTCGAGGCGGGATCGACCACGACCGCCTCGAGCTTCTTGCCGAGCACGCCGCCCTTCTTGTTCTGCTCGTCGATCAGCATCAGCATCGCGTCCTTCAGCGTGGTCTCGCTGATCGCCATGGTGCCCGACAGCGAGTGCAGGATGCCGATCTTGATGGTGTCGTCCGCGGCGCGCGCGGGCGCGAATGTCGAGAGGCCGAGGCAAAGGCCGGCCGCCGCCGCGAGCCAGCCGCGACGGCTCAATGGCGCTGAAAGAAGCGACTTCGTTGGAAATGTCATTTGACTGGTTCTCCCTGACCCGTGGTTGACGCGACAGATACGCTCTGGCCGTCTGGGGTTCGGGTTCGCAAGAAGCATGCCATGCTTGCCGTGCGGGCTAATTGCTTGAGATTCGGGCGGAACTTCCGATCCAGCGATTTGCCCTATTTTTGGGCGCGACTAATTATTAAGCAGAAGGTGCGGCCAATTCTTCGCGCAAACGATGAATGTTTGGGCGCGCCGCGCCGGGAGGCGCGGGGCGGCGGGTGTCCTTCATGGTCGTCCGCGCGGCGCGGCGCATCCCGCCGTGTCAGTGCCTCGATCGCGCCGTGAAGCGATGCGGGCCGGGCGCCGGCCTCGATTTCCGCGATATGCACGTAAGCCTCCGCCATCCGGTTCAGTCGGTCGCGGATTTCCGGATCGGCTTCCGCCTCCGCCCGGCGGTGCAGGTCGTCCGCCTGCCGGACCAGATCCTTGATGTCGACCATCGCGTCTCCTCGCAGGAGAAACACATCGGCGTGGATTCAACGTCGGGGCCCGACGGAAGTTGCCGTCGGTCGCGAAGCCTTGTCGGCGTTCCGTCGACGCGGCTCGCCCAATTTGTCGCGACATGTGTTATGTGAATTGTCGCGGCTCACCGTTCGATGTTTCCGTCGATGTTGTTGCCGATGTTGTTGCCGATGTTGTTGCCGATGTTGTTGCCATGGCTCGCCAATCGATCCCCTCCACCCGTACCGCCGCGCGCACGGCCGCCCGGCGCGCCGGTTCCGGCGCCCGGCGGCGCGGGCGGCCGGTCGGCGATCGCGAGGCCAAGCGGGCCGGGCTATTGAAGGCGGCGATCGCGGTGATCGCCCAGGAGGGCCTTGCCGGCGCCTCCTTGCGCAAGGTGGCGCAGCGCGCCGGCTGCACCACCGGCGCCGTCGCCTATTACTTCGCCAACAAGGAGGCGATGGTGGTGGCCGTCGCCGAAAACCTGTTCGACCAGTTCGATGCGCAGCTCGGCCGGGGCGAGGATCGCGTCGATGTCGGGGTCGGCCTGCAACGCTGGTTCGACTGGATCGATTCCGACGATCCGACGCCCTGGCAGGCGGGATTTCAGTTGCTCGCTCACGCACGGCGCGAGCCGGCCTTCGCCGCGCTCTACCGGCGCCGCTACGCGCGCTATCGCGCGGCGCTGACGGCCATTCTGGCGCGCGGGCAGAGCCGCGGCGCGATCCGCGACGACATTGCCGCCGACCTGCTTGCCGACCAGCTCAGCGCGATGGGCGACGGCTGGATGATGCTGCTGCCGATCGAGCCGGATCGCTTCCGCCCGGCCCGGGTGCGGGCGCTGCTCGATGCGACGCTGACGATGATCGCGCCGCCGGATCGCGGGCGGTAAATCCGCAAGGCCGGCGGCGGCCATCCTCCCTCGCCGGGAATGGGCCTCTTCCCGGATCGCATGGGTGCGCGCCGCATTCCGCCTTGTTTGCATAACAGTCGTAATGATAAATAGAGGCAAGAGGAATGACGGCGGTGCAACGGCCGCCTTGCCATGTGCCGTCGACAGGAGAACACACGCGATGCCGCTGCTGCAGGTCCTGCGTCCGGTGCTGCCGATCCTGATCGGAGCCTCCGTCATGCTGACGCTGAGCATGGGGCTGCGCCAGAGCCTCGGCATCTTCATGCAGCCGCTGACCCGCGACATCGGCATCTCGGTGTCGGATTTCACGCTGGCGGTCGCGGTGCAGAATCTGGCCTGGGGATTTCTGCAGCCGCTCGCGGGCGCGCTGACGGTGCGCTACGGCTTCCGCACCATCATGGTGGCCGGCTCGCTGCTGTACATGGCGGGCCTCGCCTTCATGGCGGGCGCGCACGGCGCCGTCGCCGTCATGATCGGCGGCGGTGTGCTGATCGGTGCTTCGCTTGCCTGTACCGCGACCGCGATCGGGATGTCGGTGGCCGCGCGCAGCGTGCCGGAAGCGGTGCGCTCCACCGTGCTCGGCATCGTCTCTGCCGCGGGTTCGCTCGGCGCGCTGCTGTCGGCGCCGATCGGCCAGGCGCTGAGCGAAAATTTCGGCTGGCGCGCCGGGCTGACCGGCTTCGTGGTGCTCGCGCTCTTGATGCTGCCGGCGGCCTGGGTCGCCGGCCGCGTCGACCGCATTCCGTTGCCGAAATCGGCCGGCCCGGAGGAAATCGGCGACGTCACGGCGCTGACGGCGGCACGGGCCGCGTTCGGCAACGCCTCCTTCGTGGTGATGAGCTGTGCCTTCATGGTCTGCGGCATGCAACTGGTGTTTCTCACCACCCACCTGCCGTCATATCTGGCGATCTGCGGGCTCGATCCGATGCTGAGCGCGCAGACCCTGGGCATGATCGGCGGCTTCAACGTGCTGGGCAGCCTGTTCTTCGGCTGGGCCGGCCAGCGCTGGAACAAGCTCGCGCTGCTCGGCGCCATCTACATCCTGCGCTCGCTGACGCTGGCCTGGTATTTCTCGTTGCCGGCAACGTCCGGGTCGACGCTGCTGTTCGGCGCCATCATGGGCTTCCTGTGGCTCGGCGTCAGTCCGCTGGCCGCCGGCGCCATCGCGGAAATGTTCGGGCTGCGCTGGCAGGCGATGATCCAGGGGTTGTCGTTCATGGTCCATCAGCTCGGCAGTTTTCTCGGCGCCTATGGCGGTGGCTTGCTCTACGACGCGCTGGGCTCCTACACCATGGCGTGGCGGATCGGCGTCGCGCTGGGGCTGACCGGCGGCATCGTCCAGGTCGCCTTCGCGCTGATCCGGCCGTCGCGCCCGTCCGCCCTCAGGACGGCCTGATCGCCGCGGTCGTCGCCGTCGCAATTCCATTGAAGGAGAACCGATCGACATGAGCCCGTCCGCGAGCCAGCTTGCCGCCCGACCCGCCCTACCGCGCGCCGACTTCGGCCGCGTCGCGGTGATCTTCGGCGAGAAGAACGGCAAGTATCCCAACGCAAACCAGGTGCTGGTGCACGGTTCGGACAGCCGTGCCGCGCTCGACGCGCCGCTGGTCGCGAATGTCATCGGCCCCGAATTCGACGATGCCGACCTGGTGGTGATGGGACATATCCACGAGGACCACATGGCGGGCCTGCACCGGCTGCCCGATGTGCCGGTCTATGTCCATGACGCCGATCTGGTCGCGGCGCGGAGCTGGGACGGGATGGTCGCGGCGTTCGGCGTCACCGACGCGGCGCGCATTCCGGAAATGCTGGCGCGATTCGAGCGCGACTTCTTCTATGCGCCGCGCCCCGATGCGCAGGGTTACGCGGAAGGCGCGAGCTGGGAGCTTGGCGGGGGGCGGGTGCGCGCCTTCCATATGCCGGGCCATACCGCCGGGCACTGCGTCCTGCTGGTCGAGCCGGAAGGCGTGGCCTTCATCGGCGACATCGATCTCACCGGCTTCGGGCCGTATTACGGCGACGCCTCGTCCAGCCTGGCCGGCTTCCGCCAGAGCCTGAAGCGGCTGCCGGAGATTCCGGCCAAGGTCTGGGTCACCGCGCATCATCGCGGCGTCTACACCGATCGCGCGCATTTCATGCAGGATCTCGCCGCCTACAGCGCCAAGCTCGATGCGCGCGACGCGCGCCTGCTGGCGATGCTGGGCGAGGCGCCGAAGACGCTGGCGCAACTGGCCGTGCAGCGGCTGCTTTATCCGGCGCATTACGACAGCCCGTGGGTGGAGGCGGCCGAAACCCGCACCATCGCGCAGCATCTCGACGAACTGGTCGCCGGCGGGCGGGTGCAGGTGGACGAGGCGGGCGTCTACCGGATTCGCTGACGCCGCGCGCCGGAGAATCGGGTCGGAAGGGCGTCAGGTCAGGAAGATCGTCGCCACCAGGCGCTGGTGCTTCGGATTGAGGACGTGCAGCGCGTTTTTGATCTTGTCGGCGTGGCTTTGGCCGGCGCCGACCACGATCAGGACGACGCCGGCGAGCGCGAGCGGCCACATGAAGTCGTTGTTGTCGAGCGAGCCGCCGTCGATCAGCGTGATGTCGCTGTCGGCGGGCAGGGCGCGGGCTTGCGCCGGAAGCGGGGCGTTGCCGTCGGCGCCGATGGCCCGGGTGCCGACCGGCACGACCTGAAGGCCGTTGACCTCGACATTGTGCGTCTTCAGCGCCTCGACGCCGTCATCGGTCAGGCCCGGCCGGCCCTCGAGCTTGCATGCCCTGGTGATGTATTTGCCGCGGGTGGCATCGGCGGTGAGGACGCGGCAGCCGTTGCGCAGGCTCTGTCCGGCCAGGGCCAGCGTGAAGCCGCCGCTCGCGGCGGGCTGATCGGCGGACACCACCAGCACCGCGCCGGGCGCGCGCAGCGCGGCGGCCTTGAGAATGTCCAGCAGCCCTTCCATCCCCGCGGCGTCGAGTGCCTCCCGCGGTGCCTGCCCGTTGCCCGCCGCCATCACGGCCTTCCGGGACAGCGTGGCCATGTTGAACAGCCGGGTCTGTTCGGCCAGGTCGCTTGCCGACCAGATCGCGTTGTCGGCCTGGTTCAGGAAGGCCGCCACGAAGATTCCGGCCAGAAGTCCGATCAGGAGCCCGCCGGCGACGATGAGCGTGCGCGGCACGACATATTGCACGGGCTGTTCGGCGGCCGGCGAGATGATCCGCGCGTTGGAGCGGTCCAGTCCGCCCTCTTCGCGGACCTCCTTGGCACGGCGCTGCATGGTTTCCAGAACGGCACGCTGGGCCGCGACCTCGCTCTCGAGCGCCCGCAGCTTGACGATCGCCGGCTCGCCCGACGCCGACAGCTCGCGCGCCGCGATGATCTGCTGGTTGAGGGCCGCTTCCACCGTCTGCGCGCGTTGATATTCGGCAATGAGGCCGCGCCGGATCCGCGCCAGCTCGTCGTTGATGAGCTGGCGGATCTGGACCACCTGGGCCTTGGCGGCGATCACCGCGGGATGCCGTGGTCCGAGCGCGACCTGGCTGTCGGCCTCGGCCTTCTTGGCTTCCGCATAGCGGGCGCGGAGATCGTTGATGGCCTGCGACTGCAGCGCCTCGGGAATGACGTCGACCGGCTCGCCGGCGCCGGCCCGGCGGCGCAGGGCATCGACCCGGGTCTTGAGCTCGAAGGTGCGCATCCGCTGCGCGGAGAGCTGGCTGGTCAGGTCGTTCAGTTCGCGCTCGCTGAGCAGGCGCCCGTTGCCGCCGACGAGGTTGTTGCGGACCCGATAGGCGTCGAGTTCCTTCTCGGCCTTGTTGAGATTCTGCTGCAGGGTGACGAGCCGCGATTCCAGAGCGGCCGCCGTCCGGTCGGCCACGTCGGCATGGTTCTTGATCTGCACCGCGAGATAGGCGTCGCCGATGGCGTCCGCGATCCGCTTCGACTTCTCGGCCGAGGTGCGGGTCCAGACCGAAACCGTCAGCACGAAGGTGCGGTCGGGCCGGCGGACGTCGATCCGCTTGCGCAGCGCGCGCAGCGTCGCCCAGTATTTCGCCTCCATGCCGGACGGCGGGGCATCGGCGGTCGCCGCCGCGTCGGGGCCGAATTCCGGATCGTCGGTGAGGTGCAGCTTGTCGATCACGCGCCGCAGCACCTCGGTCGAGGTGATGAGCTGCACCTGGCTGTCGAGGATGGCGAAGGTGACGTCCGTCGAGGCGGCGTTCGGATTGAGGTCGTTGGGCAGAATCTGCAATCCGCGCGGATCGACCAGGATCTTGATGTCCGACACGAAGCGCGGCGACATCAGGAGGGCGGCGGCCAGGGCCGCGAGCAGGCAGGCGCCGGCGATCGCCGCGATCACGGCCTTGCGCCGGGCCAGGACCTGGATGAAGGAGCGGAAATCCACGACGGCTGCGGGCGGCGGCGGAGCCTGGACCATCATCGTCATGAAGCGATGCTCGTGAATGATGGCCGAGGGAGCGAGCCCGAGAGCCTACGCATGTTACACGCCCTGCACTGGTACAACGTACTGACACGAATGACCCGAGCGCCCGATGATTGCTCAAGCCCGGCGGGGAGTATGGCGCGGTTATAGTTAATATTGGTTGAAACGCGGCCCCTCGGCGCGCCGGCCTCTCAGCGCGCCGGTTCGCCGGCACGGAGGGCGTCGGGAGAGCCCAGCAGGTCGATCACCTCGATATCCCCCGCCCGATTGAAGGTGTGCGGTCCGCGGGTGACGCCCGCGCCGCGCAGCCGGACGCCGGCCTCAACGGTCTGCGTCACGGCCCCGGTGTCGAGCCGGTCGATCCGGCACAGCGACAGGCCGGTGCCGTAGTTTTCCGAGCAGTCCTGGGCCGGGCGCCACAGCGCGCCGCCATGATGGAAGAACTGCCCCGCCGGCCGGGCGCCGTGGCTGTCGATCAGGACCGGATTGTCGGGGTGGGGATGCCAGGGCCCCTTCAGCCGTTCGGCAAAGAAGACACCGAGGCTGTCCCAGTTGCTGCCCTGCCATTCGCGGGTGGCGGCGAACATCCACCACAATCCGCCGTGCCGGCACACGGTGGCATCCGATGCCTCGATGTCCGCAAGCAGCGTGGTCTCGTGTGTCCATCGGTCGGGAAACCGCTCGGCGCGGTAGAGCTCGACCGTGCGGGCCTGAAGCGTTTCCGGGATCATCCAGATCTCGCCGTCGCCGGCGAAGACATGCGGATAGGACAAATGGGTGTCGGTTTCGAGCACCGGCCGCGCCGGCGACAAACCGCCCTCGGTGAAGGTCGCGACGGAAATCAGCCCCTTGCCCGTGGCAAAAGGAAATTCCTCGACGAACAGATGCATCGCGCCGCCGGCTTCGAACAGGAACGGATCGGCATAGTAGCGGTGCGCGTCGCAGGCCATGCGGATATAGTCTTCGGGCCTCGTGCCGGGCGCCGGCCTTGCGAGACGGACGGTGTCATCGATCCGGCGCCAGGCGACGAACCAGTCCTGCGCCGTCCGGCTCAATCGGGTGAGACGGTTGCCCAGCTTGCGGGCAAGCGTCCGCGCGCCGAACGACGCCAGCGCGGGGGAGGTGAGTGGCCGGGTCGCTGCCTGTCGCGGCGCGATCGGTTCGCCTCGCGGGTCCGTTCGTCGAGCAACCTTGAGCACGAGGCGCAGCAGCGCGCTCCACACCGCATCGAGGGCGCTGGTCATCGCGAGGGGATTCTCGATCGCCGGGCGGGCGGATGCCAGCACGTGGCCGGCCTGATCCACCACCGACAGCGCCGGCGCGTGGTGGGCGAGGACGCTTGTCAGCAGGACGTCCTCGTCCGGCGCATTGTCATACAGCACGCGGATGTGGCGTGAAGCGCCCGGGCCGGCTGATGCCCGCGGCGCGAAATCCAGCACCAGGTCGGCTCGCACCAGGTCGGCTTGCGCCGGATCGGTTCGCGTCCAGCGGGAGAACGCCGCCTCATCGAGACGGTCGCAGACGTGCTCGCCGTGCAGGCGGAAGACGCAGTTCTCCAGCATACGCAGCATGTCGAACGCGGCCGGCAGCGGCGGCCCGTCGGTGAAGCGGATGGTCAGGTCCACCGCGGGATCGGCGGCGAGCCGGTCGGCGAGGTCGAACTGCCAGCGCCACGCGCGGGCGCGCGACAGCCGCATCTCGATCGTGCGCCGCTCGCCATGGATCGTCATCGCGGACATGCCGGCAATGATGGCGAGGCCAGCAGGCCCAGGGCCTCGCGCGTCAGGGGATCGATGCGGTCCGGGGCGTCGCGGTCCGTCACCGCCATGCCGCCGCTGCCGTTCAGTTCCCAGATCGACCAGCGGAAATGCCGCTGCTCGGCGGCGCAGCGCACATCGTGGAGCCACCGCGCGCGGGTGAGCGCGCGGCTTCGATCCGCCGCCGATTCTTCGCGCGTGGCGCCGAATTCGCCGAGCAGGATGCGGTCGGGCGCGATGCCGTGGCGCGCCGCCCATGCGGTGATCCTGTCGAATGCCGTCCCGATCAAGGCCCCGTCCCAGCCCTCCCTGAAATAGCGCGTGATCGCATCCCGTGCGGCGGCGATGGCGCGCCGCTTGTCAGTTTCGGACATTTTCGGATCGGCTTCAATCCGCGCGCGCGTCGCGCGCCATGCGCGCGCCATGTCGTCTGCATGGGCGGGATAGGTCAATTCGCGCAGGTCGCGCCAGAAGATTTCCCTCGGTGCCCGCGACGCCACGCCCTGGTGCGTCAGCAGATGCGGTTCGTAGTAGTGAAACGAAAAGAGCGTGTTGGCGTCCCGGAACGGGCGGGGATCGAGAAGCGCGAGGCCGCGAAAGCTGCCGCCCTGCGCGCCGGTGACCACGAGCGGCAGGCGTGGCGCCTGCGCGCGCGCCGCGCGATACAGCGCCTCCATCATCGCCTGCCAGCGCGCCGCCGATGCGTCGTCGTAGCCGGCGGGCGGCTCGTTCACCGGCTCGAGCGCCACGCCGGGATCGTGCAGCGCCGCGAGCCGGGCGGCGGTGCGCGCGACCATGGCGAGATAGCTCTGGAACAGCGGCGTGCCGGCCGCGGTGAAGATTGCCTCCGGACGATACGCCGCGACCTGCGAATTGGAGTGGAAGTTGACGAGCACGCCGAGATCATGGGCGCGGAAGCGGCGGATCGCCGCGATCAGAAGGTCGTCGAGACGATCGCGGCGTTCACCCGTCATTTGCAGGAACGGTCCGGGATCGACGGTGAGCCGGACGAAATCGAAGCCGGATTCGCGGATCCGTGCGATCAGTCGGTCGGAGACCGCATGCTCTTTGCCGGTGAAGGGCGGCCAGCCGTAGCGGGTCGAATCCGTCGTGGACAGGTTCGCCCAGTTCAAGGGACGATGCACGCCGATGCCGCGCCGGAACGCGGCAGCATCATCGGCCGCATCCGCGCGAGCGGCCGACAGCGCCAGGGCCAGCACGAGGACCAGTGCGGCCAGAAGCCGGTGTGGCAACCGCAAGCGCATCAGCCGGTGCGCCGCAGCCGCGGGCCGCAGTCCGCCATCACGAGCAGGGAGAGGGTCAGCATGTCGGCCGATTTCACCGAGAGCTGGTTGTTGGTGAGAGCGAGTCCGAAATACATCAGCGTCCCCACGACGACGATGGCGGAGCGGCCGCGCAGCAGCGACCGGAACAGATTGGCGAGCAGCAGCGCGAACAGGATGGCGCCGATCAGGCCGAACTGAACGGTGAAGACCACCGGCGAGCTTTCGATATACGGAAGATTGAAGATGTCGCGCGCGATGCGCTGCACCCGCGTCAGGTCGGCGCCGAGCAGGATCTCGCGCCAGGAGAGGAACTCGAAGACGCGATAGATGTCGACGCGGGCCTGCGAACTCTGGTCGACCAGGCCGTCTTCGAGACGGTTCAGGGCCCCGGCAGCGAACATCACGCCGACCGCCCCGGTCAGCCCGACAAGACCTGCGATCACGAGCATCATCTTGCGCTGGATCGCGTCGATCGCCGTGCGTGCGGGCATCGGCACCAGGATCACGAAGGCGACGCAGGAGACGCAGGCGGCCAGGGTGGAAATCCGGGCGCCCGATGCCAGCGCGCCGACCAGCAGCACGGCCACCGACAGCAACCGCAGGGGCAGCCACCGGACGATGCCGCAGAAGCAGATCGCGACGGCACACCATTGTCCCAGTTGCAGCGGGTGGTCCGACAGCCCGGTGGGACGGAAATTGTCCTCGCCGCCGGGATAGGGGAGCAGGCGCGTCTTGAGCAGGAACTCGCCGATGCCGACCGCGGCGCTGACAACCAGAAACAGGATGATGAACTCGCCGAGCCGGATCCGCCAGGCATCCGGCATCGCCGTCATGGCGAAGATCGCCAGGCAGGCGACGATGTAGGTGTCGAGGATATAGCCGACCGAGGAGGTCTCGCCGTTGATCTTGGTCATCGCCAGCAGGACGGCCATCCCGGTCACGAACACCATGACGGCGCGCAGGATCGACAGGTCCCGCGCCGACAGTTCGATCCGCTGCGTCAGGCCGGCGAGGCCGGCGACCAGCGCGATGCCGTAGAATGCCGGATGGATCTTCTCGATGGTCGATCCTTCGAGCGTGGTGTAGTCCATGAACTCGTTGAGGATCAGGGCGCTGAGGCCGATGCGCAGCAGAACGGACACGACGAACATCGCATAGAGCAGCGACAGCGTTGTGTTGACGGTCGGTTGGGTGGCGGCGTGGCCGGACATGGCGCGACATGGAGCTGGTGAAAGGATAACCGTAGGGTTTCTCCCTTAACAGTTGGCTAAGCATATTGCGTTATGGCCGGCGCAGCGGCCCTCGTTCCGCGCCCCCGCGCCCGCGCCCTGAGCCTGTGGCATCAAGAGTGCCGATGATGTCTCCCCTCCGCGTCCTGTGCGTCACCCCTTTCGGCCCATCGGGAAAGGGGGGCATCGACCGCCTCTATCTCTATCTGCGCGACCTGGTCGAGCGGTACGGCATGCCGGACGTCGACCTGCGGTTTGCGCGGGCACGGGGCAGCGCCGCCGGCAATGCCTGGATGGCGAGTTTTCCGTTGATCCTGGGCGAGTTCGCCTGGACGCTGGCGCGGCTGCGGCCGCATGTCGTCCACATCAATTTCGCCACCGGCGGCAGCCTGCCGCGCAAATTCGCCATCCTGAAGCTGGCGCGGCTGTTCGGCGCGCGCGTCGTCGTCCACTTCCACGGCCAGTTCATCGAGGACAAGGTTGCTGCCGGGACTCCGGCCGGGCGGCTGTTCAAGGCGATCGCGACCGGCGCCGATCGGGTGATCGCGCTGGGCGAGGTCCATGCGCGGGCGTTCCAGCGCATCGGCGTTCCGGCCGGGCGCATCACCATCGTCCCCAACGGCATTCCCGACTTTGCCGGCGATGGCGTTGTTGCGGCAAAGGCCGGCAACGCGGCGGTCGAGATCCTGTTCTCCGGGCTTCTCACGGAGAACAAAGGCATGCAGGTGCTGATTCCGGCGCTGGCGAAGCTGGATCGCGCCGCGCCGCCGTGGCGCTGCGTCGCGGCCGGCAATGGCGAGGTCGCGCGGTTCGCGGCGCTGGCGGAGCAGGCGGGGCTCGCGGATCGGGTGACCTTCACGGGCTGGCTCGCGGCGGACGCGATGCATGACTGCATGCGCCGCGCCGATATCGTCGTGCTGCCCTCGCGCACGGAAGCCTTGCCGCTCAGCCTGATCGAGGGCGCCTGCGCCGGCGCGGCCCTGGTCGCCACCGATGTCGGCAACGTGCGCGACATTGTCGAAGACGGCGTCAACGGAATTCTCGTGGCGCGCGAACCGGATGCGATCGCGGATGCGCTCCGCGGACTGCTGGACGATCCGGCGCGATTGCGCGCGATGCAGGCGGCCTCGCGCGACATCTATCGCGCGCGCTTCACCCTCACGGCGTTCGCGGACCGGCTGCGCGCCGTCTACCTGCAGACCGCCGGCAGGCCGGAGCCATTCCCGTTCCGATAGAATCGGAACGGGGCTCTACTATCTATCCTCGTTCTAACGCGGTTTCTTTGCGCGAACCGGCACCCGCTTCGCTCGAAAACGCTCTCGCCGGATAGCCGGACACTTCGTCCTTCAGGTTGTCGGGATGCCCTAGCCGTCCCGTGGGAGAGGTCCGTCCTGCGGGACGGGCAGCCGCTGGTCGATGAACTTGCGCTTGCCGCGGCCGGTCATCGGCAGCTTGTCGATCAGCTTGAGGTGCAGCGTCAGGTCGTTGTCGGCGCGCTCGGCCATGCGCGCGAGATAGTCGGACAGGTCGGGCGCCCTGTTGCCCGCCGAGACCACGCGCAGTTCGACCTCGCCCGGCGTGTCCTGATAGAATTGCACCTCGCGCACCTGGTTCTCGGAATCCACTGGAACGCAAAGGCCGCAGAACGGGATCAGCGTGCCCGAATAGCCGACCACGAATTCGCTGTCGCGGCGCGGCGAGAGATCGCGCAGGACCAGCCGGTAGCCGTTTTCCGCCGCCGGCAGTTCCACCAGTTCCGCCTCGTCGCGGGTGTCGTAGCGGATCAGCGGCATGCCGCGGAACAACAGCCCGGACGAGACGATGCGGCCCGACCGGCCGGGCGTCGTCACCGGGCGGCCCTGCTCGTCGAGCAGCTCGGTGTAGCCGTAGAGCGGGTTGAATTCGTAGGTGTCCGGCTCGCCGGGGCGCTCGACGGCGAAGGCGACCTTCTCGCTCAGCCCGTAGAACGGGGCGATGATCGCCCGGTCGAACACCTGTTCCAGCAATTCGCGCTGGTGCGGATAGATCCGCTCCGAGATCGGCAGCAGGCCCTTGATCTGGCTGAGCGGGGCCTCGCCGCTGCGCACCAGGTATTCGCAGAAGATCGTGATGGCGGAGGGATAGCCGTGAATATAGGCGATGCCGCGCCGGCGGATTTCCGCAAGATACTGCGCCATCATCGCGTCGTTGAGATGAAACACCGACAGCCGCAACTCTTTCAGCGCCGGATCGGCTTCCATGTGGCGGTCGGCGCCGCTGGCGATGTCGAGGCCGCGAAACACCGCGCGCCATTCCGTTCCCGTGAAGCCGGTGCGCGACCATGCGTCGTGAACGAAGGCATATTCGATCGGGCTGCGGTTGCGGTCGAGCCGGAACGCGAGCGGCTCGCCCGACGAGCCGTCGGTCGAAACCGAATCGAGGCGATCCGGCGGAACGGCGCACATGGCGTCGCGGTGCTCGGCCACGGTCTGGCGTGTGAGCACCGGAATCCGCTGCCATGCGTCGCTGCCGGGCAGGTAGCCGTCGGTTGCGCCCTGCATGATCGGGCCGAGCGTCCGCGCATAATAGGACGATCCCGACGCGGCCTGCTGGAGCAGTTCGGTCAGCACGCGCTCGCGGTAGTCCTTGACGAAAGCGGGGTCGGCTTTCGCCCGCTCGAGAAGTTCACGCCAGTGGCGATAGGTGTTGCCGAACTTCATCGAGGTCGGCACATATTGCAGGAAGCGGCCGAGATAAGCGCGTGTCGATGACGGCAGCCTGGCATAGGTTCCGCGCGCAACATCCAGAACTGTCATCGGCATTCTCCCGGAATTTCTGCATCTCGTCCGGAGTTCCCGCGGCCTCGGTCCTCCAGGCCCCGGATGTCTCCGAACTGTTATCTCCAGACGGCTATTTCCAGACTGTTATCTCCAGCCTGCTGTTTCCAGCCAATTATTGTTATGACGTATTGTTATGACGCGCTTTCCCAACGCGGGCCGGTATCTATTTCGCTTCGAAGGCTATAGCGCAACCTGGCCGCAAAACGCGGTAAATTGCCCGTTTACCTTAACTCTCCATGATCCCGCTCATGGCTGTTCTCCCCAAACATGTGGCCGTTTACGTGCCGGCGCTCAACCGCGGCGGCGCGGAGCGCGTTGCGGCCCTGCTCGCGTCAGGATTCCACAAGGCGGGCCGGCGGGTCACGCTGCTGGTGGACTTCGAGGCCGACGATAACCTCGCGCTGGTGGATCAGGGTATCAGGATCGTCGTGTTCGGTCGATCGCACGGCGCGAGCGTGCGCGCGCTGGCCCGCCTGCTTGGGCAGGGCGGTCGCGACGGCGGTATCGACGTCGCGCTTGCGATCGGCGGCGCCGCCAATGTCAAGCTCTCGCTCGCGCATCTTCTGTCGCGCAGCGGTGCCCGTATCGTGCTGTCCTATCACGGACGTTCCGGGGTCGGGCGCGGCCGGCTCGGCCATGCCGCCTATTCCTTCGCGCCGCTGCTGGCACGGCGGGCCGATGCCGTGGTCTGCGTCTCCGACGGGCTCTGCGCGCATCTGCGCGACGACTGGAAGGTGCCGCCGGCCAAGCTGACCCGCATCTACAATCCGGTGTCGGTCGAGAACGCCCTGCCGGCGAGCCGCGGCGAACTCGAGAGCCGGCCGCCGGTCATCGTCGGCATGGGCCGACTCAATGCGGAGAAGGGCTTCGCCGCGCTGGTCGAGGCGCTGGCGCGGATGCGCGCCGATGCGCGGCTCGTCATTTTCGGCGAGGGGCCGGAGCGGCCAAACCTGCTTGCGCGGGCGCGGGAACTCGGCCTCGGCGACCGCGTCGAGCTGCCCGGCTATCGCGACGATCCATGGCCCTGCTATGCGGCGGGACGATGCTTCGCGCTGGCCTCGCCGAACGAGGCGTTCGGCAACGTCGTGGTCGAGGCGCTGGCCTCCGGATTGCCCGTGGTCGCCACCCGGAGCGGCGGCCCCGACGAAATCCTGGCCGAAGGGCGCTTCGGGGCGCTGGTCGCGAATGGCGATATCGAGGGGCTCGCCGGCGCGCTGGACCGGGCGCTGTCGGAGCCGGGCGACCCGGCGCCGCGCATCGCGCGGGCCGCGGAGTTCACCGTGGAGAGGGCCGTCCGGCACTATCTCGATCTGTTCGACGGCCTCTCCGGTGTGCCGGCTCCGGGCGGGCCGTAGTCCCGGTCATCCCCGGTTCGGCCAGATCTCCCATGGCCGGTCGAGCAGGCGGACCAGCGAGAAGCCGAAGGCCGTCAGGGTTCCGGCATAGACCACGATGAAGCCGAGCGTTGCGGCGATCAGGATGGTGAGCGGCGCGGTCAGATTCAGAAGCTCGTCGATGAACAGCGCGGTCAGGGAGGCCAGCAGCAGCGATGTCGCCAGGCCGACGACGGCGGTGCGCGGCACTAGGAACGGCAGGATGCGGGTCGACAGGACGGCGCTGATCGCCAGCGACAGCGTCGCCGAAGCCGCGGCGATCATCGCCGCGGCGGTTGGGCCGCCGATCGGGATCAGCAGCAGTCCGCCGACCAGCGACAGGGTCGCCGCCGGGGCGATGGTGAAGAACTGGCGCCAGTTCTTGTTGGCGATATAGAACACGTTGTCGAAACAGAAATTCTTCAGGCCGTTGCACAGCGTGGCAAAGGCGATCCACGGGATCACGCGGACCGCGGCGGCGCGGTATTCCTCCGGGAGCACCAGCGTGGTGAACGGCTCGGCGAGCAGGCTGACGCCCGCGGCCACGGCCCCGCACAGCACGGCCAGCGCAAGCAGGTTGCCGGACTGGATTCGTCCGGCGGCCGCCGGCCCGTCCGCCGCGTAGCTGCGCACCAGCATCGGGAAGATGTACGGATTGAGCGCGGTGCTGAACAGTTCGACCGACTGCCGGGCCAATGCGTAGGCTGCCGCATAGAGTCCGACGCTGGCTGGGCCCAGCGCGGCATTGAGGATGAAGCGGTCGAGCCAGCCGACGACATGGCCGGCGAGCGCGACCACCACCAGGGGAAGGCCGAACAGCAGCGGGGCGCGATAGCCGAGCGCGGGAAGCGCCGGCCACGGCAGCAGGCGCGCGGCCGCGGCGCAGGCGACGACGGCCAGCGCCAGGGTCGTGAGCGACACGCCGAGCGAGGCCGCAAAGAACGTCGGCTGGACCAGGTAGACGGCCAGGATGGAGCCGCCGACCGACAGCACCCCGCGCAGCATCTCGATGCCGGCATAGAGAACGTGCTGCTGCCGGGCCTGCAGCAGAGTGAGGCCGAGGCGCAGCGCGGCGAAGGCCAGCACATAGGCGGCCACCGCGACCACGAAGCGGCCGGACAGGTTGGGCTGCACCAGCGGCAGCAGCGTGGTCATCGCCAGCGACAGCGCGCAGGAGCCGCCCGCCAGGACCAGGGCGCGCCCGAGCCGCCGCGCGGAGGGGCGCCGGACACGGCTCTCGCTGGAGAGGATGAAGATGCGCAGCCAGCCGCCGAACGCCATGTCGAGGATTTCGCCGGAGGTCACGACGAGGGTGAAAAGCCCGTAGTCGTCGACCGGCAGCAGCCGCGTCAGCACCAGCAGCAGCAGGAATGTCGCAAGCCGCGGCACGAAGGTGGCGCCAAAGTAAAGGACGACGTTCACCCGGCTCATGGATGGCCTATCGTTGACGGGCTGCGGGGTTCCGGGGCCGGTCGGGCCTCGCACAGGTCGACGCGGATGTCGAAGGCGCGCGCTTCGCGCGTCGTCGCTCGAAAGCAGATCCGGCGCGTCGATCGCATCACGCCGAAGGCCGGTGAATAGTCGGCGGCGATGAGGTGCGCCGTCAGATTTGCGCTGCCGGTCAGCCGGAGAAGCGGCGCTCCGTCGTGTTCGACCATGACATGGCCGTCGGTCAGCATGGCCGAGCAGTCGGGATGCAGCAGGAAGCTGATCTCGATCGAATCGGCGTCCCGGGGCCGCGCCCCATGCGCGACCAGTTCGTCCGCGACGGCAAATCCCTGCCCGTCGATGGCAAGGGTGCGCCGATGGATCAGGCCGTAATCGGTCACATAGCCGTCGTGTTCGGTGGTGATGCGGCCGCCGCCGGCGATCGGCGTCGCCTGGACCAGCCGCGCATCGGCCTTGCGCCGCCAGTTGAACGCGCCCGCGATCTCGCTCTGGTCGGCATGGTCGAGGCACAGCGTATTGTGCGCGGCGGTGCCGCGCAGGCGATCGCGAACCGCGCCGCCGGCGTGGTAGAGATAGGTGCCGGCGTCGACGAAAACCGGCTGCGAGCCGATGTGAAGCAGCACCGACAGCGCATCGGCATGCCCGTGGGCTGCGATCGAGAGATAGCCGAGCGGCCCGTGATCGAAAACGATCAAAGCGCGGCGGCCGCCGATGTCGCGGCGGCAGACGGTGTAGCCGCCTTGCTCGAAGACCCGCAGGCCGGTTGGCGGCTTTCCCGCGTCGGCATCATGCGACCCGGCCTTCGCATCGCCCAAAGCTGTGGGCGCTTTTGCGATGCCGGGTGAGCCGAGGATCGCGTTGCGCAGTTGCGCCGGCGCGGCGACGGCGAGGTCGGGGCGATCGGCGGCCGCGGCGATGGCGTTGACGATCGAGGCCACGTAAAGCGGCTCGTGTCCGCGCCCGCTGCCGATCACGCGGCCCTCGTCGTCGTCGCCGATGCGCGGATGGTTGGCGGCCTCGTCAAGCAGCCAGCGCAGGTGCTCGCCGGCGGCCGCGATTCGCGCCACCACCTCGGGCGGGAACGGCGTTCCCGCCTCCCGGGCGACGGCGAAAGCCAGCAGGTACCATTCGCAGGTGAAGGCGGTGTAGGTCGGCGACTGTTCGGCGCCGACACCGTCGTCGTGGATCTGGCGGAACGCCTCGGCGATCAGCGTCGCGCGTGCCACTGCTGTTTCCCCGGCCATGCCGGATCGCGGCCACAGCGTGCCGAGGATATAGAGCGCCGCCGCTTCCGCGATCAGGTGATTGTTGGCCGACGAATAGCGCGACGGATAGCGCGCCAGCCAATAGGCATGGGCGGCGAGGCAGCCCGCGATCTTGTCGGCGAGCCGCGCGTCGATGCGGTCGCGGCCGGCCAGCCCCACCGTGAGCAGGATCGACACGATCCGCAACGCGAGTTCGATGCCGGACGCCCAGTTGACGCCCTTGAACGGCGGGTTGGCGTCGATCCAGCTTTCCAGCAAGGTGAGGGCGTGCCGGATCGGCGCATCGTCGCGGTCGCAGATTCCGCACGCCGCCATCGCCGGCAGGACTTGCAGGCGGTTGATCTCCCAGACCAGCTTGACGTCGCCGCGGCCGGCATCGTGACGGTAGGGAATGTCGAAGCAGTAATCGGCATCGGGCCAGCGCAGCCCGGAGGTCGGGTCGCGGTGCCAGTCCAGCGCGTCGGAGATCGTGAAGCCCTGTCCGAGCGCATGATAGCTGCCGGGCTTGCCGTCGCGCGACACGATGGCGCGCCACAGCGCCCGCGCCTCGCCGTCGACCAGCGCGAGGCGGTCGCGGTCGACATCCAGCGCCGGCAGCGGAAGGCCCTCGGTCCCGAAGGCATCGCGATAGGATGTGCGCCGGGATATCCGGCGCTTCGCGGCTTCCTCCACCCGATGCACGATCTCGCGGGGGCCCATCGCGCGAAGGCGGTTGGCGTACCACGCGAGGCGTTCGGCCGAGAGCCCCATGCTCACTCCCGGGGCGTGTGGGTCGGGGCCGGTGTCGCGGCCGCGCCGCGGGGGTTGCGGCTGCGGTCGTGACGTTGCAGCAGCGCCGAATAGGCGGCGCGCAGTTTCGGCGCCTCGTGCTCCCAGGCGAGCTCCTGCTCGACGCGCCGTCGCCCGAACGCGCCCATCGCGGCGCGGCGATCGGGATCGTCGATCAGGCTGAGAATCTTCGCCGCGAGGTCCTGCGGATCGTTATGGGCGGCATAGAGCGACGCATCGGCGGCGGAGAAACGCCCCTCGGTGAGGTCGAACTGAACGATCGGCTTGGCCAGCGCCATGTATTCCATGATCTTGTTCATGGTCGACTTGTCGTTCATCTCGTCGGCCTTGTCCGGATTGACGCAGACATCGGCAGTGTTGAGCATTTCGAACAGGTCGTGGTCGCTGGCGCGGCCGGTGAAGGTGACGAAATCGTCGACGCGCAAATCCCTGGCGAGCACCTTCATGTCCTCGAGCGCCGGGCCGCCGCCGACCAGGCCGAAGTGAATGTCGGTGCGGCCATGCTCTTCGACGATCACCTTCACCGCCTTCAGCAGCAGGTCGATGCCCTCCTGCGAGCCCATGACGCCGACATAGCCGACCAGATAGCGGCGGCCCCGGCGCAGCACCGGATTCGCCGGCAGCCGCTGGATTCGCGTCAGGTCGGGACCGGAGCGGACAACGAAGACATTGGCGTCCGGCATCGCGCCGCGGGTCAGCGCGATCGCGCGGTAGGACTCGTTGGTGGCGAGCGAGATGTCGGCGCAGCGGAACGTCAGCCGCTCCAGCGTGACCAGCAGGCGATAGAAGAAATCCTTGCGGCCGAATTTCGAGATGTAGAGCTCCGGATTGATGTCGTGGTGATCGAACATGAACATCTTGCCGAACAGGAATTTGAAGAAGCCGCCGATCAGGAAGATGGTGTCCGGCGGATTGCAGGCATGGATCACATCGAATCCCTGCCGGAAGAACACCTTCCAGCTCAGCAGGAATTCGCACAACAGCGCCCAGCCGTATTCCAGCGGGTAGCCGGACGCGCCCTTGGCCTCGAACGGCATGCTGTGGCGATAGATGTGAACGCCGTCGATGAACTCGTAGCCGCGGGTCGCGTCGAAGCCCTTCGGGCAGATCACCGACACCACGCAGCCGGCCTTCGCCAGCGTCTTGGCTTCCGACCACACCCGCCGGTCGAACGGCACCGCGAGGTTCTCGACGATGATGAGGACGCGCAGCGGCCGGCCGTTGCGGGTCAGGCGCGCATCACCAGTTGATTCCGACATAGCGCGCTTTCATGCGTGGCGTGTCCCACAGGCGAACCAGGTCGAGCACGACCTGGTCCTCGCTCAGCAGCGGCTCGATGCCGCGGAATTCCGGGGAGGCGTTGCCGATGATGATGACGTCGGCGCCGGCGACGGTCTTGCGCAGCGAGGTCATCATGATCGAGTGGATGTGGGGAATGGTCTTTTCGATATATTGCCGGTTCATGCCGGTCAGCGCCGACAGGTTGACGCTGGGATCGTAGACCTTGAGGTTGAATCCCTTGCCGAGCAGCCGCTCGATCAGTTCGACCTGCGGGCTTTCGCGCAGGTCGTCGGTGCCGGGCTTGAAGCTGAAGCCGAGCACCGCCACGTCGCGATGGCCGAAATTGACGACCTTGGCGACCGCGCGCTCGATCTGGCCGCGATTGCTCGGCAGCACGTTGGACAGGATCGGCGTCTCGACGTCGAGCTGGCGGGCGAGATAGGTCAGCGCGCGGGTGTCCTTCGGCAGGCAGGAGCCGCCGAACGCGAAGCCGGGCTTGAGGTAATACGGCGAGATGTTGAGCTTGGTGTCGGCGCAGAACACCTTCATCAGTTCGTGGCTGTCGATCTCGAGTGCCTGGCAGATGTTGCCGATCTCGTTGCCGAAGCACACCTTGAGCGCGTGCCAGGTGTTGTCGGCATATTTGATCATCTCGCTGGCCTCGAAGCTCACCGCGAACAGCGGCGCGTCGATGCCGTCGTAAAGGTCGGCGAGCTGCCGGGCGGCCTCGGCGTCGTCGGAGCCCACCACGGTCTTCGGCGGGGCGAAGAAGTCGGCGACCGCCGTGCTCTCGCGCAGGAATTCGGGATTGTAGGCGACCAGCAGATCGTCGCCGCAACGGCGGCCGGATTCCTGTTCGAGGATCGGAATCATCACCTTGCGCATCGAGCCCGGAATCATGGTGGAGCGGACCACGACGAGATGCGGGCCCGTCTTGTGACGCAGCGCGCGGCCGATCTCGCCCATCACGTGGCTGACATTGTCGATGTTGATGCTGCCATTGTCGCGGCTCGGGGTGCCGACGCAGATCAGCGACACGTCGGTGGCCCGGATCGCCTCGTCGACATCGTCGAGCGCGGTCAGCCGGCCGGCCTGCTTGCCGGCCTGCATCAAGTCCCTCAGCCGCGGCTCGACCACCGGCGGCTCGCCGTCGCGGAAGCACTGCCGCTTGGTCGCGTTGACATCGAGGCCGATGACATGGTGCCCGGCCGCGGAGAAGCAGGCCGCGGACACCGCGCCCACATAGCCCAGTCCGAACACGCTGATCTTGCGTGGCTTGGTGTTGGTCGGGATCAACAATTCAGTCCGCGAAAGTGTGGGTGTGGCAGGTGTGGGTGTAGCAGCTGTGAAAGGCTCCGGCGCGTTGTCGGGCGCCAGAGCGATGGACTCAGAATCGCCGAGCAACGAAACCATGATCGATATCCTAACTGCCTGTAAATTTGTTGCTTATGGCTTAAGGCCGCGCGGCACCGAATGGAAGGCAACAGACGGTGTTGTTGCGGTTAAGATTACTGGCCCGAAGGATCGGCGATCGCATTCATCATGCATTTACCGTGGTCGCTCTGTGGAATGCCCATGCGGGTGGTGCCGGCCTGCATCGCGAGGCCGCGACCGGGCGTGACCGGGGGTGCTTCCCGCTTCGGTCGCGGACATCGATCGGGACATCGATGCAGGCTTTGCCGATGCAGCCGCGTGGTCCCTCGCCGTGTTGTCTCCCGGCGAACGGCGAAAGCTCCATTCAGCCTTTGAAGTCCGCGCATCCTCTGTTTTTCAACTCCTCGTTAACCATGAATGTTTTAGGTTCGTTAACGACGCGGGCGGGTGCGGTCGCGGGCCGGGGCGGTGGCGGCCGGGTGCCGGCTTGCGCGGATTTTCTCGAGCC
>JAGRLZ010000075.1 GCA_020441545.1 Xanthobacteraceae bacterium
AGCGACTTGTATTTCTGCAAGATGCCCTGGACGTCGCGGGCGACCTGGTAATGCTCTTCGCCGACCACGGCCGGATCGAGGATACGGCTGTTGCTGTCCAGCGGGTCCACGGCCGGGTAGATGCCCAGCTCGGCGATCTGGCGGCTCAGCACCGTGGTGGCGTCCAGGTGGGCGAACGAGGTGGCCGGGGCCGGGTCGGTCAGGTCGTCGGCCGGCACGTAAATGGCCTGCACCGACGTCACCGAGCCCTTCTTGGTCGAGGTGATGCGTTCCTGCAGGGCGCCCATGTCGGTGGCCAGCGTCGGCTGGTAGCCCACGGCCGAGGGGATGCGGCCCAGCAGGGCCGACACTTCCGAACCGGCCTGGGTGAAGCGGAAGATGTTATCGACGAAGAACAGCACGTCCTGGCCCTGGTCGCGGAAATATTCCGAGATGGTCAGGCCGGTGAGGCCGACGCGGGCGCGGGCGCCCGGCGGCTCGTTCATCTGGCCGAACACCAGGGCGCATTTCGAGCCTTCGCCGCCACCCTTCTTGTTGACGCCCGACTCGATGAACTCGTGATAGAGGTCGTTGCCTTCGCGGGTGCGCTCGCCGACGCCGGCGAACACCGAGTAACCACCATGCGCCTTGGCGACGTTGTTGATCAGCTCCTGGATCAGCACGGTCTTGCCGACGCCGGCGCCGCCGAACAGGCCGATCTTGCCGCCCTTGGCGTAGGGCGCCAGCAGGTCGACGACCTTGATGCCGGTGACCAGAATCTCGGCTTCGGTCGACTGCTCGGTATAGGCCGGAGCCTCGGCGTGGATCGGACGCTTGCTGTCCGATTTCACCGCGCCGGCTTCATCGATCGGCTCGCCGATCACGTTGATGATGCGGCCGAGCAGGCCGTCGCCGACCGGCACCGCGATCGGAAGGCCGGTATCGGCGACTTCCTGGCCGCGCACCAGGCCCTCGGTGATGTCCATCGCAATGGTGCGGACGGTGGATTCGCCGAGATGCTGCGCGACTTCGAGCACCAGGCGATTGTCGCCGTTCTTGGTCTCGAGCGCGTTCAGAATCGCCGGCAGATGCCCCTCGAACTGCACGTCGACGACAGCGCCGATGACCTGAGTGATACGACCGACCTGGTTGGCTGCTGTAGCCATGGACTTATCTCCTTGAACCGGAATTTTCAGACGACGGTCAGCTTGACCGGAATATTGCCTTTGGTGGCCTTCGAATAGGGACACACCGTGTGAGCTTCCTCGACCACCGCCTGGACCTTGTCCCTGTCGGCGCCGGGAATGGAAACCTTGAGTTCGACCGCCAGCGAAAACCCGTTCGCGACGTCGAGGGTGACATCGGCGGTGATCCTGGCGGCCTGCCCGTCGATGCCGTGCTTCTTCGCCACGACCAGAATGGCCTGACCGAAACACGCCGAATAGCCGAGCGCGAACAACTGCTCGGGGTTATGGCCGTCGCCGGCGCCGCCGAGCTCCTTCGGCAGCGCCATCGCCAGCGCCAGCGCGCCATTGTCAAGCATCGCGCGGCCGTTGCGGCCGCCCTTGGTCGTTGCAGAAGTCACATAGGCCATCGGCTTGCTCCTCGTGCTGCGTCAGACCGCCTCGGCGCCGGAGATGATCTCGATCAGCTCCTTGGTGATCATCGCCTGGCGTGTGCGGTTGTAGATCAACGTCTGCTTGCGGATCATCTCGCCGGCATTGCGCGTGGCGTTGTCCATCGCCGTCATCTGCGCACCGTAGAACGACGCGTTGTTCTCGAGCAGGGCGCGGAAGATCTGCACCGCGAGATTGCGCGGCAGCAGGCGGGTAAGGATTTCATCCTCTTCCGGCTCGTATTCATAGGAGGTCCTGGCACCGCCATTCGCGGCCGGCGCCTCGACCACGAGCGGAATAATCTGCTGCGCGGTCGGCACCTGCGAGATCACCGATTTGAAATTCGAGTAGAACAGCGTGCAGACGTCGAACTCACCGGCCTCGAAGCGGGCCAGCACCCGCTGGGCGATATCCTCGGCATTGGCAAAGCCGAGCTGGCGCACCGCGCGCAGATCGAGATGCTCGACGATCTGGCTTTCGAAGGTCCGGCGCAACTGCTCGTAGCCCTTGCGGCCGACGCAGAAGAGCTTCACCTGCTTGCCCTGGTTCATCAGGGCGTGGGCGCGTTCGCGCGCCAGGCGCACGATCGAGGAATTGAACGCCCCCGACAGGCCGCGCTCGCCGGTGCAGACCAGGAGCAGATGCACCTGGTCCCTGCCGGTGCCGGCCAGCAGGACCGGGGCACCCGGGGAGCCCGCCGCGGCGGTCGCGATGTTGGAGATCACCGCGTCCATCTTCTCGGCATAGGGCCGCGCCGCTTCGGCGGCGCTCTGCGCGCGGCGAAGCTTGGACGCCGCCACCATCTGCATGGCCTTGGTGATCTTCTGCGTCGCCTTGGTCGAGGCGATGCGGACCCGCATGTCCTTGAGTGAAGCCATTTCGTCGGTCTCTGTTCATCCCCTGGGCGCGGCCTGTCCCCTCGCCCGCCTTGCGGGGAGGGTTTTAGGGAAGGGGCATCGCCTACGCTTAAAGAGCACCCCCACCCGACCGGCGACGCCGGCCGACCTCCCCCGCGGGGCGGGAGAGGTTCAAGAAATCAGGCAAACGCCTTGGCGTAACCCTCGACGACATCCTTGAGCTTGCCGGCGGTCTCGTCGTTGAGATCGCGGTTGTCGCGAATGGCATTGAGGATATCGGCATGCTTGCCGCGCAGCAGCGACAGCAGCCCATCCTCGAACTCGCGCACCTTGCCGATCGACAGCGGATCGAGATAGCCGTTGGTGCCGGCCCAGATCACGCAGACCTGCTCCTCCATCTTCAACGGCGAGAACTGCGGCTGCTTGAGCAGTTCGGTCAGGCGCGCGCCGCGATTGAGCAGGCGCTGGGTGGAGGCGTCGAGATCGGAGCCGAACTGTGCGAACGCCGCCATTTCGCGGTACTGCGCCAGCTCGCCCTTGATCTTGCCGGCGACCTTCTTCATCGCCTTGGTCTGCGCCGCCGAACCGACGCGCGACACCGACAGGCCGACGTTCACCGCCGGGCGGATGCCCTGGAAAAACAGGTCGGTTTCGAGGAAGATCTGGCCATCGGTGATCGAAATCACGTTGGTCGGAATATAGGCCGACACGTCGTTGGCCTGGGTCTCGATCACCGGCAGCGCGGTCAGCGAGCCGGCGCCGTTGGCATCATTGAGCTTCGCGGCGCGTTCGAGCAGGCGCGAGTGCAGGTAGAAGACGTC
>JAGRLZ010000076.1 GCA_020441545.1 Xanthobacteraceae bacterium
ACGCCTTCATCTCGACGCGGCCGTCGGAGAAGGTCGTGAACGAGGTGTCGGTCAATGTCGGCTATCCGGTGAAGCCCGGTTCCGACGGCGCCCTCGAGGTCGGCAACGGCAGCTATGCGATGTATACCCAGGGCGATGGCCTCTGGATCAAGAATGCGGCGGAGGAGGAGAAACTGGTCGAGGCGATGCGCAGGGGCGCCGACATGACCGTCAAGGCCGTCTCCAGCAGGGGGACGCATACGACCGACGTCTTCTCCCTGAAAGGACTGACCCAGGCGCTCGACCGCATCGGCCGGGAATGCCGGTAAGCCGTTTTCGCTGATGTCGGCCCCGCCAGAAGCCTTCCCTCCGGCGGCTGAAAGGCTTATGTGAGGGCTTTCAGTCAAACGGATCGTCGCAATGACCATGGTTCCCGGCGAAGCCGAGTCGATGCCGTCGCATGCGGAAGCGGCCGCGCGCGCCACCGCGCCGCTGGGAAATGCGCCGCTGGAGAAGGTCGCGCTCGAAACCTACGTGCCGCTCGCGAAGCCGTCGCTGGTCGGCCTGTCGCGCGCGGAGCTTGCCGCGCGGCTTGGCGACATCGGCGTGCCGTCGGCGCAGCAGAAGATGCGGGTGCAGCAGCTCTGGCACTGGATCTATGTGCGCGGCGCGCAGGACTTCGATGCGATGTCCAACATGTCGAAGGACATGCGCGCCGAGCTGGACCGCCACTTCACGCTGGCGCGCCCCGAGATCGCCGTCGAGCAGATTTCCGGCGACGGCACCCGCAAGTGGCTGCTGCGGCTGCCGAGCGGCCTCGAAGGCGAGCGCGCGCACGAGGTCGAGTGCGTCTACATCCCGGAAGTCGATCGCGGCACGCTGTGCGTGTCGTCGCAGGTCGGCTGCACGCTGAACTGCTCGTTCTGCCACACCGGCACGCAGCGGCTGGTGCGCAATCTCACCGCCGGCGAGATCGTCGGGCAGGTGATGGTGGCGCGCGACCGGCTGGGCGACTGGGCCGACCGTACCACGCCGAATGGCGGCCGCCTCGTCACCAACATCGTGATGATGGGCATGGGCGAGCCGCTGTACAATTTCGACGCGGTGCGCGATGCGCTGCTGGTGGTGTCGGATGGCGACGGCATCGGCATCTCCAGGCGCCGCATCACGCTGTCGACCTCGGGCGTGGTGCCGAACATCGCCCGCACCGGCGCCGAAATCGGCGTGTCGCTGGCGATCTCGCTGCATGCGGTGCGCGACGAATTGCGCGACGAACTGGTGCCGCTCAACCGCAAATATCCGATCGGTGAGCTGCTCGAGGCGTGCCGCAACTATCCGGGCGTCTCCAACGCACGCCGCATCACCTTCGAATATGTGATGCTCAAGGGCGTCAACGATTCGCTCGACGACGCACGGCTGCTGGTGAAGCTGCTCAAGGGCATTCCGGCGAAGATCAACCTCATTCCGTTCAATCCGTGGCCGGGCTCGCGTTACGAATGCTCGGACTGGGACCAGATCGAGAAATTCTCGGAATACGTCTTCAACGCCGGCTATTCGTCGCCGGTGCGCACGCCGCGCGGCCGCGACATCCTCGCCGCCTGCGGGCAGCTCAAGTCCGAGACCGAGAAGCTGTCGGCGCGCGAGCGCCAGGCGCTGCGCGCCATGGCGATGACGGATTGAGGCGGCGTGCTCGTCGGGCGCGACACGCATTTCCGTCATGGCCGGACTTGTGCCGGCCATCCACGTCTTGATGCAACATCAGCCGGCGGATTGCGGCCATGTCCCTGATCGGCCGTCTGCTCGTCATCATCCTCGCCTTCCTTGCCGCCAGCCTCGCCGCCGGCATGGTGGTGGTTATGGCGGTGCTGTTCCCGGACTGGAGCGATATCGGCATCGGCCCGATCGATCCCGAAGGTCTCAACGTCGTGCTCGGCTTCGGCTTCATCTTCGTCAGCGGCTTTGCGCTGGTGCCGGCGATGGTCATCGCCGCGGTCACCGAGGCTCTGGCGATCCGCCGCGCGCTGGCCTATGCGGCCGGCGGCGCCCTGGTCGGCGTGATCTGCTATCTCGGGCTGGTGCCGTTCGATCCGTCCACCATGCGGTTCGACGGCATCGTGCGGCGGCACATGGAGATCATGGCCGGTGCCGGCATCATCGCCGGCTGGGTCTACTGGGCGATCGCCGGCCGCAACGCCGGCCGCTGGCGCGATCCGCCACGCGCCGTGACCGCGCCGCCCCCACCACCCCCGCGCCCGCCCGCCCCGTGAGGCGATCGACCGCCCGATCAACCGCCCGTGTGGGGATTCGTCGCCGCAGGCGGCCGCGAGCCGGTTTTCATTGCCTCTGAAACCGCTATAACCCCGGCGACATGAATCGGACCGGATTGTTCATCGCGCTCGGCCTTGCCGTCGTCATCGGCGTGGCCTTCGGCGTCTACCCCGAGCTGGACCTGCGCCTGGCGGGACTGTTCTACGATCCCGCGGCGAAGGACTTTCCGCTGCGGCTCGATCCGCATGCCGATTTCCTGCGCGACGCGGCGATGTGGGTGGCATGGGCCTTCGCGCTGCCGGCGATCGTCGCCTTCGCCATCAAGATGATCCGGCCGGACCGGCCCCTCATCATCTCCGGCCGCGCGGCGATCTTCCTGCTGTTCAGCATGCTGATGGCGGCGGGCGTGCTGACCAACTTCACCTTCAAGAGCTTCTGGGGCCGCCCGCGCCCCGTGGCGGTGACCGAATTCAACGGGCCGCTCAAATTCGTCCCGTGGTGGGATCCGCGCGGGCACTGCCCGAAGAACTGCTCGTTTATTTCCGGCGAAGGCGCGACCGCGTTCTGGACCATCGCGCCGGCGGCGCTGACCCCGCCGGCGATCCGCCCCGCCGCCTATGTCGCGGCGCTGGCCTTCGGGGCCGCGACCAGCGGGTTGCGGATGGCGTTCGGCGGCCATTTCTTCACCGATGTCGCCGGCGCCGGGCTGGTGACCTTCTTCGTCATCTGGCTGATGTACGGCTATATCTACCGCTGGCCTTCGACGCGGCTGAGCGACGCGCGGATCGACGCCGCGCTGACGCGGCTGGCCTGGCCCGGCTACCGGATGACCCGGAAGTGGTTCGGCCGCGATGTCGGCCCGCCGCCATCGGCGTGAGCCGCGTGCAGCCGCTGTGGCGCGACGCCTGATATTCGCGTAGTAGAACCGCACACGAAATTCGGTCGATTGGAAGCTTCATGAGCACGATTCTAAAGAGCCTGCCCAAGGGCGAGAACGTCGGCATCGCCTTTTCGGGCGGGCTCGATACCAGCGCGGCGCTGTTGTGGATGAAGCAGAAAGGCGCCCGGGTGTTCGCCTATACCGCCAATCTCGGCCAGCCGGATGAGGCCGACTACGACGAGATTCCGCGCAAAGCCATGGAGTTCGGCGCCGAGAAGGCGCGGCTGGTGGATTGCCGCACGCAACTGGTCCATGAAGGCATCGCCGCGATCCAGTCGGGCGCCTTCCATGTCACGACTGGCGGCATCGCCTACTTCAACACCACGCCCCTTGGCCGTGCCGTGACCGGCACCATGCTGGTGTCGGCGATGAAGGAGGATGGCGTCAACATCTGGGGCGACGGCTCGACCTACAAGGGCAACGATATCGAGCGGTTCTACCGCTACGGGCTGCTGACCAATCCGGACCTGCGCATCTACAAGCCGTGGCTCGACCAGCAGTTCATCGATGAGCTGGGCGGTCGGGCCGAGATGTCGGCGTTCATGACCGCCCACGGCTTCGCCTACAAGATGAGCGCCGAAAAGGCTTACTCGACCGACAGCAACATCCTCGGCGCCACCCACGAGGCCAAGGATCTCGAACACCTCGACAGCGGTATCACCATCGTCAGTCCGATCATGGGCGTGCCGTTCTGGCGGGACGACTGTGCCGTCAGGGCCGAGAAGGTTGCGGTGCGGTTCGAGGAGGGCCAGCCGGTCGCGCTGAACGGCCGGACCTTTACCGATCCCGTCGCCATGTTCCTCGAGGCCAATGCCATCGGTGGCCGCCATGGCCTCGGCATGAGCGACCAGATCGAGAACCGCATCATCGAGGCCAAGAGCCGCGGCATCTATGAGGCGCCGGGCATGGCGCTCTTGCACATCGCCTACGAGCGGCTCGTCACCGGCATCCACAACGAGGACACCATCGAGCAATACCGGATCAGCGGCATGCGGCTCGGCCGGCTGCTCTACCAGGGACGGTGGTTCGATTCCCAGGCGCTGATGCTGCGCGAGACCGCGCAGCGCTGGGTCGCGCGCGCCGTCACCGGCGAGGTGACGCTCGAACTGCGCCGCGGCAACGACTATTCGATCCTCAACACCGAAAGCCCCAACCTGACCTATCAGCCGGAGCGGCTGAGCATGGAGAAGGTCGAGGATGCGGCGTTCACCCCGGCGGACCGCATCGGGCAGTTGACCATGCGCAACCTCGACATCACCGATACCCGGACCAAGCTGCATCTCTATGCGACGACGGGTTTGATCGCCGCTCCGGAGGGGGCGAACATCCCGAAGCTGGAGAACGATAAAGGGTGAATGGCGTAAACGCGTCCATCCGTCATTGGGGGGCGAGGCAATCCAGAAAGTCGGGAAGAGCTGGATTGCTTCGAAGCTCACGCTCCTCGCAATGACGACGATGTTGTGAGTGCCTGAAATGTAGAATGGCCGGGATCGCTCCCGGCCATTTTGCGTGGTGATCGCGTTCGTCCTCAGCGGCGCGGCGGGGGCGGCGGCGCCGCGGAGGCCGTTCCGCCGTCGAGCAGCGGGGTGATGCGGCGCACCGTGACGCGCCGGTTCTCGCGCGCCGGCCCGTCGGTCTGCGCCTTGAGATACTGCTCGCCATAGCCCTGCGTGACCAGGTTCTCCGGCGGCACCTGGAACTGCTGCGTCAGCAGTTCGGCCGCCGCCTGGGCGCGTCGATCCGACAGCGACAGGTTGTCGACGTCGGAGCCGACCGCGTCGGTGTGGCCCTCGATCAGGAACACCTCGCGCGGGTTGCGCCGGATCGCGCGGTTGATGCCGTCGGCGATCACCTGCAGCTTTGCGGCCTGATCCGGCGGGATTTCCCACGATCCGGTCTCGAAGTTGATGGTGTCGAGGTCGATGCTCGGCATCCGCGCACGCACCATCGGGCTGTAGCGGACTTCGTCGAGCGTATAGGGCCGCTCGATCCGCTCCACCGGCGGCGCCATCAGCGTGTCGTAGATCACCTCGGGCGGCGCATCTTCCGCTTCCACGACGTAGCGGTCGCGCGGAATGCCGATGCGCGGCGGCGGCAGCGAGACGAAGTACCCGCCGATCGCACCGGCTGCCATGCCGGCGGCGACGCCGGCCGCCACCGAGCCGCCATGGCCGCCGCGGCGATGGCCGTGGCCGCCGTGAGAGCGGTTGTCGATGATGACGATCTCGCGTCCGCGCGGGTCACGGCGGATGCGTCGCAGCAGCCGGCCGTCGCGATCGTTCACGGTGATGATCTGCGTGCCGTCCGGCCGCACGATCACCGTGCGGGTATCGTTGCCGACACGCTCCTGCCGGAAATCGCGCGCGCCGCGGCGGAAGCGATCTTCCTCATTGTGCCGGATGAACGAATGGCCGCTGGGATCGCGGACGATGACGCGGCCCGGCTCGGTGATGACGGTCCGTCCGTTCTGCCGGGTCTCGCGCCGCTCGGCGCGGAAGTCCTCGATCCGGCGCGGCCCATGCTGCCGTGATCCGGGCGCGGCCGTCCTGCTGGCGGCTGGCGGCGGCGGCAGCGGCGCATTGACCTGCGGCGCGGATTTCACCTGCGCGCCGGGGCGGGGTGCAAAGCCCGGCGTGATCTGCTGACCCTGCTGCTGGGGCGCCGGCTGGCTTGGCCGGCCGTTGTTGACGGGAGCCGTCGCCGCCGGATTGAACGGCTTGACGCCGGGTTGCGGCGGTTGGGCGGCCTTCGGCCTGCCCGCGGGGTGCTGGCCGGGCGCGGCGTGAGGTGCGACCGGAGCCGGCCGGGTCGTGGCTGGCGGCGGCGGTGGCTGCTTCGCTGCCGGTGCCGGAGCGGGGGCCGCCTTCGGGGCCTGCCTGGCTGCCGGAGGCGCGGCTGGCTTTGGCGTCGCGGCAGCAGGAGCGGGTGGCTTCGGTGCTGCGGCGGGAGGAGCCGGCGGCTTCGGGGCGACAGGTTTGGGGGCGACTGGTTTGGGCGCCGGCGCCATCTGCTTTGCCGGAGGAGCCGGCGGTTTCGGTGCTGCGGGACGCGCGACGGGGGGCGCCGCGTGAGGCGGCGCGGCACGCGGCGCGGCGGGTGCCCGGGGTGCTGCGGGCGCTGCCGGACGGGCGCCTTGCGGTGGCGCGGCATGAGGCGCGCGCGGGGCCGCCGGTGCGCCTTTCGGCGGCGTGCCCTTGGGCGGAGGCCCACGATGTTGTCCCTTGTGACGCTCCCCCTTGTGACGTCCTTCCTCTGCCGATCCCGCTTGCGCAAGCTGCACATGCGCCGTGCGTGACTCGATCGCTTGCGCCCGCAATGGCGTTGCCATCGTCGTCATCAACGATCCGGCGGCAAGCGCCGTGGTCGCGAGCAGGGTGATGTTAAGCTTGGCTGTCATCGTGATCGTGGTCCCTCTCGAAGCTCAATGCGAATGGATGTCGTCAATACAAACGGTTGAGTGAACCGTCCGAAATAGCGACGGTCCGCATGCAATCAACGATGAAGCATGAGGCTGCAATATGGCGGTGACGTTTCCCGGTCGTGCATTTATTTTGTGTTTGGAACGAGTTGCGGCCGGCGATATTCATCGTCTGTTCAGCGGGTGCCGGGCAGCGAACGGATCGACCGTGCTGTCGCACGTCGCGACGATGACAACGCTGGACGCTTTTCGGATACTGCCCGCGGGCAACCAGCCCGGCACCGAGGCAGGGTTGCATGGACAATGTTCGGTGCGATGCACCGGGGACTTTCAGGAGGTGAAGCGATGCCGTTGGCTTACTGGTGTGTCCTGATCGCGGCGCTGTGGCCGCTGGCCATCGTCAGCTATGCGAAGGCCGGTGGTGGCGACAACCATCATCCGCGCGATGACGCCGCGCGGCTTTCGGGCGTGAGGCGTCGCGCCTATGCGGCGCACTTCAATGCCTATGAGAGCTTTCCGTTCTTCGCGGTCGCCGTCGTCGTCGCGGTCACGCAGGGCGCCAATCCCGCGATGATCGACATGCTGGCGGTGATCTATCTGCTGCTGCGGATTCTGCACGCGGTGCTCTACGTCGCCGATCTGGCGGCGCTGCGATCGGTCGTTTTCCTGTTCGCGCTTCTGGTCAACATCGCGATCTTCGTGTTGCCTGTGTTCAGGTGACGCCGGACTGGCGCGGACGTGAAAAAGGCTCTGCCGCCGGCGGAGCCTTTTCGCAGATGTCCGGTCGTGGATATTCGCAGAATCCAGAGCCCCGTTCCGATTCTATCGGAACGGGGCTCTGGATATTTGTTTTAACGCGCTTTCTTTACGCGAACAGGTGCCTGCTTCGCTCGAAAACGCTTCAGACCTGCCGCTCGACCAGCTTGAGCTTGAGGTTGGCGATCGCCTTGGCGGGATTGAGTCCCTTCGGGCACGCCTTGGTGCAGTTCATGATGGTGTGGCAGCGATAGAGCCGGAAGGCGTCCTCGACATTGTCGAGCCGCTCGCCAGTGGCTTCGTCGCGGCTGTCGGTGACCCAGCGGTTGGCCTGCAGCAGCGCGGCCGGGCCGAGATAGCGATCCGAATTCCACCAGTAGCTCGGGCACGAGGTCGAGCAGCAGGCGCACAGAATGCATTCATAGAGGCCGTCGAGCTTCTCCCGGTCCTCGCGGCTCTGGCGCCATTCCTTCTGCGGCGCCGGCGTCGTGGTGTGCAGCCACGGCTCGATCGACGCATATTGCGCATAGAAGTTGGTCAGGTCCGGCACCAGGTCCTTCACCACCGGCTGGTGCGGCAGCGGATTGACCTTCACCGCGCCGCCATGGGCGACGTCGTGCATCGACTGGGTGCAGGCCAGCGTGTTCTGGCCGTCGATGTTCATGGCGCAGGAGCCGCACACGCCCTCGCGGCAGGAGCGGCGGAAGGTCAGCGTCGGGTCGATGTTGTTCTTGATCCAGATCAGGCCGTCGAGCACCATCGGGCCGCAGTCGTTGGTATCGACATAATAGGTGTCGATGCTCGGGTTTTTCCCGTCATCCGGATTCCAGCGATAGATCTGGAATTCGCGCGTCTCCGTCGCGCCTTCCGGCTTCGGCCAGGTCTTTCCGCCGGTGATCTTGGAATTCTTCGGAAGCGCAAATTCAACCATTGCTGTCAGCCTTCATTGTCGTCCTCAATACACGCGCGCCTTGGGCGGGATGTACTGAACGTCGTTCGTCATCGTGTAGTCGTGGACCGGCCGGTAGTTGATCGTGGTGTTGCCGCCCTCGTCGATCCAGGCCAGCGTGTGCTTCATCCAGTTCTTGTCGTCGCGATCCGGATAGTCCTCGCGGGCGTGGGCGCCGCGGCTCTCGGTGCGGTTGGCGGCGGAATCCATCGTCACCACCGCCTGCGCGATCAGGTTGTCGAATTCCAGCGTCTCCATGAGATCGGAATTCCACACCAGCGAGCGGTCGGACACACCGATGTCTCCGATGCCGCCATAGACCTTGTGGATCAGGCCCTGGCCCTCGTGCAGCACGTCGCCGGTGCGGAACACCGCGCAGTTGTTCTGCATCACGTGCTGCATGTTCTCGCGCAGCCGTGCGGTCGGCGTGCCGCCCTTGGCGTAGCGGAAGCGGTCGAGCCGGCCGAGCGCCATGTCGGAGGAATCCTTCGGCAGTTCCGGCTGTGCCGCGTTGGCCGACAGCTTGTCGGCCAGCCGCAGCGCGGCGGCGCGGCCGAACACCACGAGGTCGATCAGCGAGTTGGAGCCGAGGCGGTTGGCGCCATGCACCGAGACGCAGGCCGCCTCGCCGACCGCCATCAGGCCCGGCACCACCGCGTTGTCGTCGCCGTCCTTCTTGGTCACCACCTCGCCGTGATAATTCGTCGGGATGCCGCCCATGTTGTAGTGGACGGTCGGGATCATCGGGATCGGCTCCTTGGTCACGTCGACATTGGCGAAGATGCGCGCCGATTCCGAGATGCCGGGCAACCGCTCGTGCAGCACCTTGGGGTCGAGGTGATCGAGGTGCAGGTAGATGTGGTCCTTCTTCTTGCCGACGCCGCGGCCCTCGCGGATCTCGATGGTCATGGCGCGCGAGACGACGTCGCGCGAGGCGAGGTCCTTGGCCGAGGGCGCATAGCGCTCCATGAAGCGCTCGCCTTCGGAATTGACCAGATAGCCGCCTTCGCCGCGGGCGCCCTCGGTGACGAGGCAGCCCGAGCCGTAGATGCCGGTCGGATGGAACTGGACGAACTCCATGTCCTGCAGCGGCAGGCCGGCGCGCAGCACCATGCCGCCGCCGTCGCCGGTGCAGGTGTGGGCCGAGGTACAGGACTGGTAGGCGCGGCCGTAGCCGCCGGTCGCCAGGATCGTGGTCTGGGCGCGGAAGCGGTGCAGCGTGCCGTCGTCCAGCTTCATCGCGATCACGCCGCGGCAGGCGCCGTCGTCGTCCATGATGAGGTCGATGGCGAAGAACTCGATGTAGAACTCGGCCGAATGGCGCAGCGCCTGGCCATACATCGTGTGCAGCATGGCATGGCCGGTGCGGTCGGCGGCGGCGCAGGTGCGCTGGGCCTGGCCCTTGCCGTAGTCGATGGTCATGCCGCCGAACGGACGCTGGTAGATCCTGCCGTCCTCGGTGCGGGAGAACGGCATGCCCCAGTGCTCCAGCTCGTAGACCGCGGCCGGCGCGTGGCGCACCAGGTATTCGATGGCATCCTGGTCGCCGAGCCAGTCCGACCCCTTCACGGTGTCGTACATGTGCCAGCGCCAGTTGTCCTCGTGCATGTTGCCGAGCGAGGCGGCGACGCCGCCCTGCGCCGCCACCGTGTGCGAGCGGGTGGGGAACACCTTGGTGATGCAGGCGGTGCGCAACCCGGCCTCGCTGCAGCCGACCACGGCGCGCAGGCCCGCGCCGCCGGCGCCGACGACGACGACGTCAAAGGTGTGGTCTTCGATCGGGTAGGCTTTTCCGTTGGTCGCGGGAGTTCCGCCACCATTTGCGCCGTTACCGTTGGCGGCCATCGGGCTAAACTCCAGACGATAGTTTCAGAATGGCGTAAATCGCGGCCAGGGCGACCGCGATCGAAAAGAAGTTGTTGGCGAGGATCGCCACCAGCTTCACCTTCTCGTCATGCACGTAGTCCTCGATCACGACCTGCATGCCGATCTTCATGTGAAAGGCGCTGGCGACGACGAACAGCAGCATCAGCAGGGCGACGATCGGCGTGCCGAGGATCTGGCCGGCGCCGGCCTGGTTGCGGCCGAGCAGCATCATGACGATGACGATCACCGGCACGATCAGCACCAGCATGCCGACCGCTGTGACGCGCTGCCACCAGAAGTCCGCGGTCGCGCTGGAGCCTGAGGCGCCGAGGCCGCGGACGCGCTTCAGCGGCGTGAGGATTCCCTTGGAGGACGACTTGTCGCTCATCGGCCACCTCCGAAAGCATAGGCAATGATCCAGATCAGCACGGTCAGGACGATGCCGCCGATCAGCGCCGCCCAGGTCAGCCCCTCGCGCTCGCTGGGGCCAAATCCGTAGCCGAGATCCCAGACGAAATGCCGGATGCCGCTGAGCAGGTGATGCATCAGCGCCCAGGTATAGGCGAACAGCACCAGGCGGCCGAACCAGCTGCCGATGAAGGACGAGAAAATCGAATAGGCGCCGGGCCCGGAGGCCACGGCCGTCAGCCACCATGCCAGCAGGATCGTGCCGAAATACAGGGCGACGCCGGTGGCGCGATGGAAGATGGACATCGCCATCGTCAGCGTCCAGCGGTAGGTCTGCAGGTGGGGTGAAAGCGGGCGGTCGATCCGTGCTGTCATTGGCTGCTTTGATGGTTTGTCGCGGCGCAAAAAAGAAGGCTGCGCCGCCTGATGTTTCGGGATCGCATAGAGCAATTCTATTTACGAAGTCGGAACAGCGAGCGCAACGATCAATTGAGCGCGCGAACTGCTGTTCATTCTTTTGAGAGGGCATATCGCATGCGCGATGGCTCGATGGTGACGCTCCGGTAGCCGGTGCGGGGCCGGGACGGTGGCGATGCCGGGGCGATGTTTGAGGATCGGTTCATCGCGGCGCGCCGGGCGATACCGCGCGCGTGATAGTATTCGGGCGGACGGGGGCCTTATGCTGTGGCCATGAATCACAACGCGGGTCATGAAACCGGCCATGACGCCGGCCGCGGCCATTCGGGCGGCCTCCGTTCCGGGCACGCCCACGCGCACGGTCATGAGCATGCCCGGGAGCATACCCATGGGCATGGTCACGGTCACGCTCATGGTCATGGCACCGGCGGGCACGTCCATGCGCCGGCCGATTTCGGCATGGCCTTCGCCATCGGTATCGGCCTCAACGCCGCTTTCGTCGTCATCGAGGCGCTGTATGGCTTCGGCAGCAACTCGATGGCGCTGGTGGCCGATGCCGGGCACAATCTGTCCGATGTGCTCGGGCTCGTGGTGGCGTGGATCGCGGTGGTGCTGTCGCGGCGGCCGCCGTCGCCGCGCTTCACCTATGGCCTGCGCAGTTCGTCGATCCTCGCCGCGCTGTTCAACGCGGTGTTCCTGCTGGTCGCGGTCGGCGCGATCGCCTGGGAGGCGGTGCTGCGGCTGATGAATCCGGCGCCGGTCGCCAGCATGACCGTGCTGGTGGTCGCCGGCATCGGCATCGCGATCAACGGGCTGACCGCGCTGCTGTTCGCGGCGGGCCGCGAAGGCGACCTGAACATCCGCGGCGCCTATCTGCACATGCTGGCCGACGCCGCGGTGTCGCTCGGCGTGGTCGTGGGCGCGCTCGTCATCATGGCGACCGGCTGGGTCTGGATCGATCCGGTCATCAGCCTCGCCATCGCCGCCGTCATCGTTGCCGGGACATGGAGCCTGCTGCGCGACAGCACGGCGATGTCGCTCAACGCGGTGCCGCGCTGGATCGATCCGGTCGCCGTGCGCGGCTTCCTTGAAACGCGCGAGGGCGTCGCCGGGCTGCACGACCTGCATATCTGGCCGACGAGCACGACGGAACTGGCGCTGACCTGCCACCTGGTGGTCCCGGCGGGGTCGCCGGGTGACGCCTGGCTCGTCGAGATTTCGCGCAGCCTCCACGAGAGGTTCGGGATCGGCCACGCCACGATCCAGATCGAGACGGATGCGGCGTGCTGTATGCTGGCATGCGATCGTGTGGTGTGAAGGCACTCAGAATTCGCCTGGAAACGAATTCGCCTGGAAACGCGGCGTCATCGTCCGCCAAACGGGTCCGCGCGAAGCGCGGCCCGACGACAGGCTCCGGACGACAGGCTCCGGACGACAGGCTCCGGACGACAGGCTCTGAATGACAGGCTCTGAATGACAGGCTCCGGATGACGATCCAGTAACCCTTGACCTCCAGGAGTGCTGGATACCCGCCTGTGCGGGTATGACGGCTTTTACGCCGCTCCTTCGGTGCGAAAAGTAACTCGCCAGCCTGTCAGGTCGTGTAGAGATCCTTGTAGCTGTCGCGCAAAACATTCTTCTGCACCTTGCCCATGGTGTTGCGCGGCAGGTCGTCCACGAACAGCACCCGCTTCGGCATCTTGAACTTGGCGAGGCGGCCGTCGAGCGCGCGCAGGATCGCGGCCTCGTCCAGCGTCGCGCCCTTCTGCGGCACCACCACGGCGGTGACGCCCTCGCCGAAATCGGCATGCGGCACGCCGATCACCGCCGATTCGACCACGCCGTCGATGGCGTCGATCTCGCTTTCGATCTCCTTCGGGTAGACGTTGAAGCCGCCCGAGATCACGAGATCCTTGCCGCGCCCGACGATATGGAAATAGCCTTTGGTATCGACCTTGCCGAGGTCGCCGGTGATGAAGAAACCATCGTCGCGGAATTCGGACCGGGTCTTCTCCGGCATCCGCCAGTAGCCCTTGAATATGTTAGGGCCCTTGACCTCGATCATGCCGATCTCGTCGGCCTCGAGAACCTTGCCGGTTTCGGGATCGACCACGCGGGCGGAGACGCCGGGCAGCGGGAAGCCCACGGCGCCGGGCACCCGCTCGCCGTCGCAGGGATTGGAAATGTTCATGTTGGTCTCGGTCATGCCGTAGCGCTCGAGCACGGCATGGCCGGTGCGCGCCGACCATTCGCGATGCGTCTCGGCCAGCAGCGGCGCGGAGCCGGAGATAAACAGCCGCATGTGGCCGGTTGCGTCCTTCGTCAGGTTCGGGCTTTGCAGCAGGCGCGTATAGAAGGTCGGTACGCCCATCAGCACGGTGGCGCGCGACATCAGCTGGATGATCCGCTCGGGATCGAGCTTGGGCAGGAAGATCATCGCGGCGCGCGCGAACAGCGTGACGTTGCTGGCCACGAACAGGCCATGGGTGTGATAGATCGGCAGCGCGTGGATCAGCACGTCCTTGTCGGTGAAGCGCCAGAAGTCGACCAGCGTTTGCGAGTTCGAGGCGAGGTTGTCGTGGCTCAGCATCGCGCCCTTGGAGCGGCCGGTGGTGCCTGAGGTGTAGAGAATCGCGGCGAGATCGTCGTTGCCGCGCGGCACGGTGGCGAAGTCCGCGCTCGAAGCATCGGCGCCTTCGGACAGCGAGCCCTTGCCGCTGGCGTCGAGCGTCTCGACCCGGGCGCCGACTTTCGCGGCGATCGTGCGGAGGCCCTCGGCCTTCGCCGGATCGCACACCACCAGCGACGGCTCGGCATCGGTGATGAAGTAGTCCAGCTCGTTGAGCGTATAGGCGGTGTTGAGCGGCAGATAGACCGCCCCGGCGCGCACCACCGCGAGATAGAGGATCAGGTTCTCGACTGATTTCTCCACCTGCACCGCGACGCGGTCGCCGGGCTTGACGCCGCGCCTCACCAGGACGTTCGCGATCTGCCCCGAGCGGGCGACGAGATCGCCGTAGCTGATGTGCTTGCCGTCCGGCGTTTCGATCGCGAGGCGCGTCGTGTCATCGAGCGTATCGAACAGGCGGGAAAACAGGTTGGCGTTGGCGGTCGTGCTCATGCATCATCCTGGAACGGGTTGGAGGCGGCTGGCAGGTTGGATCGGCCTGCCATTCAACAGCAAAAGTGCTTCGGAGCGCAACACAAGGTGGGTGGAGATGGCGGCAGGCGGCAAGCGGATCGCATGGGTGACGGGCGGCGGTAGCGGGATCGGCCAGGCCGGGGCCGAGGCCCTGGCCGCCGACGGCTGGACGGTGATCGTCTCCGGGCGCCGCAGGAATGCGCTCGACGAGGTGGTCCGCATCATCGATGCGCGCGACGGCGGGCGCGCCGAAGCGGTGGAACTCGATGTCAGCCGATCGGCCGACGTCGAAGCCGCCGCCGGGCGGATTGTGGACCGCCACGGCCGCATCGACCTGCTGGTCAACAGCGCCGGCATCAACGTGCCGAAGCGCAGCTGGGAGGACATGGAGATCGACGGCTGGGACAGGCTGGTCGATATCAACCTCAACGGCGTCCTCTACTGCATGCGCGCGGTGCTGCCGGCAATGCGGGCGCAGAGGGACGGCTGCATCATCAACGTGTCCTCCTGGGCCGGGCGCCATGTTTCGAAGATGCCGGGCCCGGCCTACACCACCACCAAGCACGCAGTGCTGGCGCTGACCCATTCCTTCAACATGGACGAATGCGTCAACGGCCTGCGGGCCTGCTGCCTGTCGCCGGCGGAGGTGGCGACGCCGATCCTCAAGCAGCGGCCCGTGGTGCCGACCGCCGAGGAGCAGGCGCGCATGCTGCAGCCGGAGGATCTCGGCCGCACCATCGCCTTCGTCGCCGCCATGCCGCCGCATGTCTGCGTCAACGAGATCCTCATCAGCCCGACCTGGAATCGCAGCTTCGTGGCGATGGCGGCCCATCGTTGACCGCGCAGCGCGGGCGCGGAGGAGAGGCCGGGCGACGGTCCCGGCTCGCTTTTTCGTGACCGTGCCGGATCGGCCGCCGATCGTAACGATTCGGCGCCCGCGGGCGTATAATATGCCGTCAGAGCCATTTCCGTTCCGATTCTATCGGAACGGGACTCTGGTATCCTTGTTCTAACGCGTTTTCTTTGCGCGAGCCGGTATCCACTTCGCTCGAAAACGCTCCAGCTGGTGATGAGAGCCATGTCCGCGACGACGTCCGCCACCACGCCAGATCTCGCAGAGCCAGACCGCGCAGACCGGCAGGACCGGGCTTCCGGCGCGCCGCGGCGGATGATCCATCCGCTCTGGGTGCGCCTGCAGCACTGGATCAATGCCGTGGCGATGATCGTGATGATCATGTCCGGCTGGCGGATCTACAACGCCTCGCCGCTGTTCGGATTTTCGTTTCCGAACGCCATCACGATGGGCGGCTGGCTTGGCGGCGCGCTGCTGTGGCACTTCGCGGCGATGTGGGTGCTGGCCATCAACGGGCTGATCTACCTGATCCTCGGGATTCTGACCGGCCGCTTCCGCCGCAAGCTGCTGCCGATCTCGGCATCGGGCGTGATCGGCGATGCCAGGGCGGCGCTGACCGGCCGCCTCGCGCATGACGATCTGTCGAAATACAACCAGGTGCAGAAGCTGCTTTACACCGGCGTCATCCTGGCCGGCATCATCGTGGTGCTGTCGGGGGCGTCGATCTGGAAGCCGGTTCAGTTCCAGTGGCTGACGGCGGTGTTCGGCGGCTATGACATCGCGCGCTATGTGCATTTCGCCGCGATGGCCGCGATCGTCGGCTTTCTCGTCGTCCACGTGCTGCTCGCCGTGCTGGTGCCGAAGAGCCTGCGCGCCATGATCGTCGGCAAATAAGGAGACGCTCCGATGCGCCGCATCCGTTCGCTGCTGATTCCGGGCGTCGACACCAAGCTGCTGGTGCGCGACGCCACCAGGCTGATGCCCGATCTCACCCGCCGCCGCTTCATCGCCGGCGGCGCCAGCCTCGGCGCGCTGACCATGCTGACGGGCTGCGACGTGGTCGATTCCGACGCCGCCGAAGATGTGCTCAAGCACGTCTCCAAATTCAACGACGCGGTGCAGGCCGCGATCTTCAATCCCAACACGCTGGCGCCGACCTATCCGGAAAGCGCCGTCACCAGGCCGTTTCCGTTCAACGCCTATTACAGCCTCGACGAGGCGCCGGATATCGACGGCGACGACTATCGCTTCGAGGTCTCGGGCCTGGTCGAAAACAAGAAGGCGTGGACGCTGGCCGAGCTTTACGCGCTGCCGCAGGTCAAGCAGGTCACGCGGCACATCTGCGTCGAGGGCTGGAGCGCGATCGGAAGCTGGACCGGCACGCCGCTCCACCACTTCCTCAAGCTGATCGGCGCCGACACCTCCGCCAAATATTGCTGGTTCCGCTGCGCCGAGGGCTATACCAGCCCGATCGACATGCCGACCGCGCTGCATCCGCAGACCCAGATGACGTTCAGGTTCGCCGACGAGATCCTGCCGCGCGCCTACGGCTATCCGATGAAGATCCGGATTCCGACCAAGCTCGGCTTCAAGAACCCGAAATACGTCGTCGCCATGGAAATCACCAACGATTACATGGGCGGCTATTGGGAAGACCAGGGCTACAATTCCTTCAGCGGCAGCTGATGCGGCTAAAGGTCATCTGCCGCGCCTCATCCGGGCCATGGACAATCTTGCGTGCGGCGAAGGTCGCTCTGGCGGTGTCGGCATTCGGCGCGTCGAGGCGACGAATCGATCGTGTTCCGACGTTCCCGGGTGGAATTCTGATGTTTTGCGCAAGCTGTCGGCGAACTTCGGCCCTTCATCCTCGTTGATGCTCTGAATTCGGCCCGACAACGGAGGCTTTCATGCGTCGTCCCGACCTGTTTGCGATTGCGGCGATTTCCGGCCTGGCCCTGGCGGGCGCCATGGCGGCGGATGCCAGAAGCGAAACCAAGGCACCCCGGACCGCCAAGGCGATGATGAAGAACGCCGCGGGCGCCGATGTCGGCCGCGTCGACCTGATCTCGGTCAGCGACGGCGTGCTGCTGAAGGTGGCGCTCAAGGGCCTGCCGCCCGGCGGCCATGCGTTCCATATCCACGCGGTCGGCAAATGCGAGCCGCCGTTCGCCTCGGCCGGCGGGCATCTCAACCCGGAAGGCAAGAAGCACGGCCTGATGGCCGCGGGCGGGCCCCATGCCGGCGACATGCCGAACCTCGATGTGCCGGCCTCCGGCGAATTGAAGATCGAGGTGCTCAACACCGAGGTGTCGCTGGATGAGGGTGATGCGGACTCGCTGCTGAAGCCGGGCGGTACCGCGCTGGTGATCCATGCCGGGTCGGACGACTACAAGTCCGATCCCGCCGGCAATGCCGGCGCCCGCATCGCCTGCGGCGTCATCGTGCCGTAGTTCAGGCGTCAGGGGTGGGTTGCGCGAGCGGCTTCTGGAAAGCGGATGCGAGTGCGCCGACGACCAGGAGCGCGGCGGAGACGGCGAGGCCCGAGGTGAGGCTGCCGGTGGCGTCGGTGATGAGGCCGGTGCCGATCGGGCCGAGGGTCTGGCCGATCCCGAAGGCGATGGTCATGGCGGCGATCGCCGCCGGCCATTGCGCGGCCGGATAGTTGAAACGCACGAAAGCGGTGGTCGCGGTCACCACGGCGAAAAAGGCGACGCCGAAGATCAGCGCCGACAGCGCCAGCATGGCGGGCGACTGGCTGAGCAGCGGCAATCCGGCGCCGGTCGCGTTGCAGGCCAGGATGAGCGCGGTGCTGACGCCGCTGTGCCCGCGGGCCAGCACGCCGCGCCACACCCAGGGCGAGGTGAAGGCGCTGAGGCCGATCAGGCACCAGAACGCGCTTTGTGCCGCCGCCCCGCCGCCGGCGTCGCGCACGAAGGCGATCATGAAGGTCATGTAGGCGATATAGCCGACGCCGAACAGGAAGTAGCCGGAGAGATAGATCAGCACCGGCCGAATCGCGAACCTGCCGGGATTCGCGTCCGCGAGGGTGGACGGCATGTCCACCGGATTGGCCAGCAGGACCGCCATCATCACGGCGGAGATCGCGGCCATCGCCAGCCATACCGTCCACCACGATCCGGGCCCGAAGACCTGCAGCATGAAGGGCGCCAGCAGGCCCGAGGCGAAGATGCCGAAGCCGGGGCCGGCATAGAACAGGCTCAGGAGCAGGCTGGCGCGTGCGGGGTGGGACTGCGCTAGCCGCGCCGCCATCGCGCCGCCGGCGACGAAGGCCACCGCCGCGCCGACGCCGATCAGCAGGCGCGCGAAGCTGAGGACCAGGAAATTGCCGGACAGGCCCGACAGGACCAGCGAGGCCATGCAGGCCAGCGTCCCGTCGCGCAGCACCCGCGCCAGCCCGTAGCGGTTGCACAACCGCGAGGCGATCAGGGCACCGCCGAGATAGCCGGCGGCGTTGATCGTGTTCATGAAGCCCGCCGCCGCATAGGTCCAGCCCAGCGACTCGCGCATATCAGGCAGCACCAGCGAATAGGCGAAACGGCCGATCCCGAGCCCGATGGTGGGCGCCAGCGCCAGCGTGAGGATCAGGCGGGTGGCACTCGTTCCTTGCGATGTCGGGGATTTCGGGAAGGTCACGGGCAACTCCGGCGCTGCCTGCAATCTGCCAGCATTTTGGCCTGCTGCACAGGCGACGAATGTTCAACGGTGGTCTGCCGGGCGAGCGGCTTGCCAAGCGCGCGATGGGGCTTTAGCAAGCCTTTCGAATTCGGCGGTACTCCAATTTCGATCGGACAAGGCGACCATGGCGACACATAAACTGCTCCTTCTTCCCGGCGACGGCATCGGCCCCGAGGTGATCGCGGAGGTGAAACGCCTGATCGACTGGCTCAATGCCCAGGGCATCGCGTCCTTCGAGACCGAGGAAGGGCTGGTGGGCGGCGCCTCCTACGATGCCGACAAGGTCAGCGTCACCGACGCCACCATGGCCAAGGCGCAGGCCGCCGACGCCGTGCTGTTCGGCGCGGTCGGCGGGCCGAAATGGGACGCGGTGCCCTACGAGGTGCGGCCCGAAGCGGGATTGCTGCGGTTGCGCAAGGATCTGGCGCTGTTCGCCAATCTGCGTCCGGCGATCTGCTATCCGGCGCTGGCGCAGTCGTCGAGCCTCAAGCCCGAGGTGGTCGAGGGGCTCGACATCATGATCGTGCGCGAACTCACCGGCGGCGTCTATTTCGGCGAGCCGAAGACCATCACCGATCTCGGCAACGGCCAGAAGCGCGCCGTCGACACCCAGGTCTACGATACCTACGAGATCGAGCGCATCGCGCGGGTCGCCTTCGACCTGGCGCGCAAGCGCCGCAACAAGCTGACCTCGATGGAAAAGCGCAACGTCATGAAGAGCGGCGTGCTCTGGAACGAGGTGGTGACCCAGGTTCATCAGCGCGAATACAAGGACGTCACGCTGGAGCACCAACTCGCCGATTCCGGCGGCATGCAGCTCGTGCGCTGGCCCAAGCAGTTCGACGTCATCGTCACCGACAACCTGTTCGGCGACATGCTGTCCGATATCGCGGCGATGCTGACCGGCTCGCTCGGCATGCTGCCGTCGGCCTCGCTCGGCGAAACCGACGCCAGGAGCGGCAGGCGCAAGGCGCTCTATGAGCCGGTGCATGGGTCGGCGCCGGATATCGCAGGCGAAGGCAAGGCCAATCCGATCGCCATGCTGACGTCGTTCGGCATGGCGCTGCGCTATTCCTTCGACATGGGCGATCTCGCCGACAAGCTGGACCAGGCGATCGCCGCGGTGCTGGCCAGGGGGCTGCGCACCGCCGACCTTGCGGGCGATGGCGCCACAATCGTCTCCACCGCCGGCATGGGCGAGGCGATCCTCAAGGAGGTCCAGGCGCTGCACGGCTGAGGCGGGCGGGCTTTTCAGGCGCCAAGCCATTGCCGACCTGTGGATTTGGTCGGCGGCGGACATGAAAGCCGACCCGTCACAAAAAATGCCCCGCGTTGCGGGGCATTTTGCTTCCGAGGACGATTTCGCCTGCGCGAACCGCCGCTCAGTACAGCGGGAACTGCTCCGGGAAGCCGCCGAGGTCCGACGACGGGCTGAGCGGCTGGCGTGCCAGCGGCCGGTTCATGTTCTGGTTGCCGAAGGATTGTCCCGGCGGGATCGCGTAGTCGAGGAACTTGCGCTCGCCCGGCAGCACTTCGGTGCCGGCGTCGAGCCACGAGCGCTTGGTGACATAGATGCGGGTCCGCGGCCCGGCCCGATACGACACATTGGGGCCGCGCTGGGTGTATCCGTGCTTGCGCTTGGCGGCATCGGCGTGGGTCGCGCCGACGCCGACGGCCAGCGCGGCGACGGCCGCCAGCAGGGCCGCGCGGCGAACGGCGGCGAAATTCAGGGCGGCACGCGGATTCCGGATCATCAGGTCCTCATTGAGAGCAAGGCATTGGGAGAGCAGGACATTGGCAGATTCCCGGACAGTTTAGCGGCCGGTGCGCCAGGCCCACAAGGTCATTCGGGTCACACATCGAGAGAATAATGCCCGGCGGCTCAGAATGTTGCATGGGCCACGGATCATCCGGCGCGGAATGCTCCCGCGCGGTTGGCGCAACGCGAAATTGCCGGCATGGACGGTGGCGATCGGCCGGTCGAGGCCCCAAATAGCCCGAGAATGCCGGCCTGACGTTGAATTGCGGGCTTTTCTCGCTTAGAAGCGGCAGCGTCGGCCCGATCCGGGATCGCGGATGGCCCGGCTATTCTTCGGAGAGTGAATGATGGGTTACAAGGTTGCGGTAGCCGGGGCGACCGGCAATGTCGGACGGGAAATGCTCAACATCCTGGATGAGCGCAAATTTCCGGCTGACGAGGTGGTGGCGCTGGCCTCCCGGCGCAGCGTCGGCACGGATGTGTCCTATGGCGACCGCACCCTGAAAGTCAAAGCGCTGGAGAATTACGACTTCAGCGATGTCGACATCTGCCTGATGTCGGCCGGCGGCGAAGTGTCCAAGGAATGGTCGCCGAAGATCGGCGCGCAGGGCGCGGTGGTGATCGACAACTCGTCGGCCTGGCGCTACGACGCCGACGTGCCGCTGATCGTGCCCGAGGTCAATGCCGACGCTGTCAGCGGCTACACCAGGAAGAACATCATCGCCAACCCGAACTGCTCGACCGCGCAGCTCGTCGTGGCGCTGAAGCCGCTGCACGATGCGGCGATCATCAAGCGCGTCGTGGTCTCGACCTATCAGTCGGTGTCGGGCGCCGGCAAGGACGGCATGGACGAGCTGTTCGCGCAGACCAAGGCGGTCTACACCGCGAGCGATCTCGTCACCAGCAAATTCCCCAAGCGCATCGCGTTCAACGTGATCCCGCACATCGATGTCTTCATGGAGGACGGCTACACCAAGGAAGAGTGGAAGATGGTGGCCGAGACCAAGAAGATCCTCGATCCGAAGATCAGGCTGACCGCGACCTGCGTGCGCGTGCCGGTGTTCATCGGCCATTCGGAGGCGGTCAACATCGAGTTCGAGAAGCCGATCAGCGTCGACGAGGCGCGCGAGGTGCTGCGCAAGGCGCCGGGCTGCCTGGTGATCGACAAGCGCGAGCCGGGCGGCTACGTCACGCCGTATGAATCGGCCGGCGAGGACGCCACCTACATCAGCCGCATCCGCGAGGACGCGACGGTGGAGAACGGTTTGGCGCTGTGGTGCGTGTCGGACAACCTGCGCAAGGGCGCTGCGCTGAACGCGATCCAGATCGCCGAATGCCTCATCAACCGCAAGCTGCTGCAGCCGAAGCAGAAGGCGGCGTAAGGTAAAACGTATTCGCGATCACGAATGCAAAACGGGCGGCGCAAGCCGCCCGTTTTCGTTTGATGGAATGGTTTGCGGACGATGACGCCTCGTTTTCGGTCACGCGCCCCAGTCATGCGTTCGGTCACGCGCTTCTGGCACGCGCCAACGCGCAACACGCGCTAAACCGCCACCGCTTCCTTCGGCGTCTTGAACTCGCCGCTGGCCTTGTCGAGGATGTAGAGGTCGCCTTTGGCGACGCCGAAATAGGCGCCGTGCAGCGCGAGCGTGCCGCGCTCGACCTTGGTGCGGATGCAGGGGAACGTCATCAGGTTCTGCAGGCTGCGCTTGATGACGCCGTGCTCGAGCCGGGTGATGAAACTCTCCTGGTCCTCGCCGGCGATCGGCTTCAGCCGGGAGGTATCCGGCTCGATGATCGACATCCAGCGGCCGATGAAATCGCCGGGCGACAGCGGCGCGCTGTCCTCGGTCAGCGCCTTGACGCCGCCGCACTGGGCATGGCCCATCACCACGATATGCTTCACCCGCAGCACCTGGACGGCGAACTCCAGCGCGGCGGAGACGCCATGCGCTTCGCCGTCCGGCGCGTAGGGCGGCACCAGGTTGGCGACGTTGCGCACCACGAACAATTCGCCCGGCCCCGCGCCGAAGATCGTCTCGGGCGCGACGCGCGAGTCGGAGCAGCCGATCAGCATGGTTTCGGGCGACTGGCCTTTTTCCGACAATTCGCGATAGCGCGACTGTTCGGTCGGCAGTCGGTGGGCGGCGAAATCGCGGTAGCCCGTAATCAGGCGCTTCGGGAAAGTCAGCATGGGCGTGGCCTAACGGTGAGTGATGCCACCATCAACCATAGCGCCCCGGCGGGAACAAGGCTTTCTCTCGATCCTGCACGGTGTTAGGGCTTCGGGCCTGTCCCGAGGCCAACCAGCGGACCGCATTCAGACCGCGCGCATGATCGAGGAATTGCACCATGACCCGTCCCCGCCGCAGCTTGTTGTTCATGCCGGGTTCCAATCAGCGCGCCCTTGAAAAGGCCCGCACGCTGCCGGCCGATGGCCTGATCCTCGACCTCGAGGACGCGGTGGCGCCGGACGCCAAGGAGACGGCGCGCGACCAGATCGCGCAGGCGGTGGCGGCGCGCGGCTTCGGCCGGCGCGAGGTGCTCATTCGCATCAACAGCCTCGATTCCGCGTGGTGGGAGGACGATCTGGCAATGGCCGCCAGGGCCGCGCCCGACGGCGTCGTCGTGCCCAAAGTGTCGCGCGTCGCGGATCTCAAGCTGATCGCGGACCGCCTGAGTGCGGCCGGCGCCCCGCCGACGCTTCGGGTCTGGGCGATGATCGAGACCGCGCGCGCGATCCTCGATGCCGACACGCTCGCCGCGCAGGCGCATGAGCCCTCGATGCGGCTGGCCGGTTTCGTGTTCGGCCCCAACGACATCGCGCGCGAAACCCGCATCCGCATGGTGCCGGGCCGCGCCACCATGCTGCCGATCATCACCCATTGCGTGCTCGCCGCGCACGCCCACGGCATCGAGATGCTGGATGGGCCCTACGGCGACATCGGCAACATGGAGGGCCTGCGCGAGGAATGCGGGCAAAGCCTCGACCTCGGATTCGACGGCAAGACGCTGATCCATCCGAGCCACCTGGCGATCTGCAATGCCGCCTTCACGCCGCCGGAAGCGGATGTTGCGCAGGCGCGGAAAATCGTTGCCGCGTTCGAATTGCCGGAGAACACATCGCGCGGCGCCATCCAGCTCGATGGCCGCATGGTCGAGCGGCTTCATGCCGAGATCGCCAGGCGCACGATCGCGGTCGCGGACGCGATCGCGGCGATGGAGCAATAACGTCAGCCCCACGCAAAAACGTCATGGCCGCGACGAATGCGGGCATGACGAAGGAAGAATGACGGTCGTCATTCGCAAAACGAAAATGCCCGGAGAGGTTCCGGGCATTTTCGTTTCAGCGATGAGCGCGCGCGACGATAGCGTTTTCGAGCGAAGTGGGTATCGGTTCGCGTAAAGAAAACGTGTCAGAACAGGAATATAGAGCCCCGTTCCGATTCTATCGGAACGGAAATGGCTCTAGAACCAAATGCTTCAAAGCCAGGGGATCACAGCCACGGCTGCGCTTCCGCGGCCTTCTTCTCATAGGCCGCGATCGAGGATTTCTTCTCCATCGTCAGCCCGATGTCGTCGAGGCCGTTCATCAGGCAGTGCTTGCGGAACGGATCGATCTCGAACTTGACCGTGCCGCCGTCGGGGCCGCGGATTTCCTGACTGGCGAGATCGATCGTCAGCGTGGCATTGGAGCCGCGCTCGGCATCGTCGAACAGCTTGTCGAGATCGGCCTGCGACACCCGGATCGGCAGGATGCCGTTCTTGAAGCAATTGTTGTAGAAGATGTCGCCGAACGAGGTCGAGATCACGCAGCGGATACCGAAATCGAGCAGCGCCCACGGCGCGTGCTCGCGGCTCGAGCCACAGCCGAAATTGTCGCCGGCGACGAGAACTTTGGCGTTGCGGTAGGCCGGCTTGTTGAGCACGAAATCCGGGTTCTCGCTGCCGTCGTCGTTGTAGCGCTGTTCCGAGAACAGGCCCTTGCCGAGGCCGGTGCGCTTGATGGTCTTCAGGTACTGCTTCGGAATGATCATGTCGGTATCGACATTGATGATCTTCAGCGGCGCCGCGACGCCTTCCAGCGTGGTGAACTTGTCCATGGAAATCCCGGCTGCAAATCCCGATTGTCCGCGAGCGGCCCTCCGCCCGCGAGGTCGCCGTTTCTAGCGCGAATTCGCCCGGCAAACCAAGGCCAAAAGCGCAGAGCTTGCCTGCATTAAGAGGCTTGCCTGCGTGGGGGCCCGGTCGCGTCGGGGTGCCGCTCAGTCCGGCGCGGCCGCCTCGATCGCGGCCATATCGGCATCGGACAGCCCGAAATGATGGCCGATCTCGTGGACCAGCACGTGCCGCACGATCCGGCCCAGGGGCTCGTCGTGCTCGGCCCAGTAATCCAGGATCGGCCGGCGATAGAGCCAGATCATGTTGGGCAGGCGGGGGATGTCGCCGTGGCTCTGCTGCGGCAGGCCGATGCCCTGGAACAGCCCGAGCACGTCGAATTCGCTGTCGGCCCCGAGTTCGTCCAGCACCTCGTCGGTGGCGAACTCGTCGACCCGGACGATGACACCGGCGCAGAGGTCGCGGAATTCCGCCGGCAGCGCCGCCAGCGCGTCATGCGCCATCGCCTCCATTTCGGCGAGCGTCGGGGATCTGGCGGAGGTCCACATGGCTAGTGGTCCGATTCCAAACATTTGCATCCCGTTGCCGCAGGCATCTTCGCAAATGTTGGAATCAAGGGACCACTCGCAATTATAGGATACTCGTGGAGTTCTGGATTTGACATTCGCCTGTCGGGCAAGCGACCAAGTGGGTCGCGGATGTCAAATCCACTCCACTAGCGTCCCGAATCCGAAGTTCGCCTCATTGTGCAGCACCCGCCGTAGCGAACCTCGGATTCGAACGGACGCCAGCAAACCCGGGGTTTCAGTGTGGTTCAGGTTCACAAGCTCGCTTGAAGGGCTCGCCGAAACGAGGAAGCGAACGTCTGAACCGCCACGCTTGCATTGTACCGGGCCGCCGCCGTTTCCGCAAAATGCGCCGGGACAGGCATGCAGCTTCCGGTTGACGCCGCCGCACGGATCGGTGACTTTGCGGCCCTCACGGGACGGACGATCGACGGGACGGAAGATGCGAATCGGGATCACGACGGCGGGCATCGGTTGCATCATCGCGCTGGCGGTTTCCGCCGGCCTGCCGTCGCACGCCGCGCTGGCGCAATCGGGACAGGCCGGATTGCAATCCGCCGCATCGCAATCCGCCGCATCGCAATCGGCCGCACCGCAATCGGTGGCGACCGATTTCTCGGCGCAACGCCGCTCGACGGGCCGCACGACGCGGCGGTCGCCCACGCGCCTGCGGGTCCATCCGCTTCCGAACCGCGTGCTTCCGAACCGCGACGGCGTCTATCCGCACTTCGATCCGGGGCCGAATGCCGTGCGCGACTGCACCGCGACCTACGTGCAGGAATTCCGCCCCAGCGGCACGGTCATCACCCCGCGCATGCACTGCCACTGGCGACGCGGCTGACGTCTCCGGCGGTATTCCGCATCCTCAATCCCGATCGCTGTCCGGAACGGATCGCGCGCAGGCGCGTTCTGCAACCGATCGGAGATTTTTGCGCGCATGAGTCGCGGCGGCGAAGGCGACACGTCGCCGCAGCGACGACAGATGTGGCGAGGCATTCATTTCGCATTCACATCGGCAAACCTAGCCTCGCTGCGTGCTTCGGATCGATCGGGATGCGTTGCGCCAAAGCTTCTCGCATTCACCATCCAGTTTAAGGAGATTCAGAAATGAACCTTGCGAAGATTTTGGGCCTTTTCGCCGTCGGCGGGCTGCTGCTTGTGGCCGCTCCCGGCCAGAAGGCCGAGGCGGCATCGCCGATGACTCCGGGTGTCGCCAGCACCATGCAGGATTCCGCCGGCCTTGCGACGAATGTGCAGCATCGCCGCCATCACCGGCATTATCATCATCGCCACTACCGTCGTCATCATCACTGGCGCCCTCATTACTGGCATCCGCGCCCGCACCACTGGCATCGCCCGCACTATTATCGCCACCACCACCATCATCACCGCCGCCACTGGCGCTGATGGCATCGGGATGAAGCGGGCGCCGTCCGCTTCATCCCATGTCTGTCCAAAGCCGATTCTTTTGAGGCTGATTGCGTCGATCTGCGAGCCCGTCCGAAGCTGAATGCGGGAACGATGTCGGCTTTCGACCAACGAATGGCCCGGACGCAATCGAGGGAAAGGAGCGCCGCGCCGCGAAGGACAGGAGCCCTGCAAAGGAAAGGGAGCCTCGAATGAAGATTCTGCTCGGTGCCGCGGTGATCGCGGCGACATTCGCATCTTCCGGTCCCGCCGCCATCGCGCAGGTGCACGTGGTCGCGCAGGCGGACGTGGCGGCAAACGCGACGACATCGGCCGTCAAGCAGGACACGTCAAAGGCCACCGATTTCAGCGCGCGCCGCCGCCATCACCATGGCCGCCGCCATGTCGGTCGTCATCATCGGCGCTTCCATCATGGTCCGCGGCACGACTATCGCCATCATTACCGGCCCTATTATGACCGGCCCTATTACGGCCCCCGCTATTACTACCGGCCTTATTATTACGGACCACGGCCCTTCATCGGATTCGGGTTCGGCCCGCGTTGGGGCTGGGGCTGGTAGCGCTTCCACCTTATCGATCGCGACGAACATGAAAAAAGGCGCCCCCTCGGGCGCCTTTTCGGTTTGCTTCGGCAGAGAATCGTCGGCCGTCAGTGCCAGTCGCGAATGTCGACGAAGTGGCCGGCGATCGCCGCCGCCGCCGCCATCGCCGGCGACACCAGGTGGGTGCGGCCCTTGAAACCCTGGCGGCCTTCGAAGTTGCGGTTCGAGGTCGAGGCGCAACGCTCTTCCGGGCGCAGCTTGTCCGGATTCATCGCAAGGCACATCGAGCAGCCCGGCTCGCGCCATTCGAAGCCGGCCTTGATGAAGATCCTGTCGAGTCCCTCGGCCTCGGCCTGTTCCTTCACCAGGCCGGAGCCCGGAACGATCATGGCGTTGACGTTGCCGTTGACGGTCCTGCCTTCGGCGATCTTCGCCGCCGCGCGCAGATCCTCGATGCGGCCATTGGTGCAGGAGCCGATGAAAACGCGGTCGAGCCTGATGTCGGTGATCCTGGTGCCGGCCTTGAGCCCCATGTAGTCGAGCGCGCGATGCTTCGAGATGCGCTTGGCCTCGTCGGCGATCTTGTCCGGATCGGGCACCACGCCGGTGACCGAGATGACGTCCTCGGGCGAGGTGCCCCATGTCACGATCGGCGGCAGCTTGGCGGCGTCGAGCCGGATCTCGTGATCGAAATGCGCGCCCTCGTCGCTGCGCAGCGTGTCCCAGTAGCGCCGCGCCGCATCCCAGGCATCGCCCTTCGGCGCCTTGTTGCGGCCTTTCAGGAATTCATAGGCGATCTCGTCCGGCGCGATCAGGCCGGCGCGCGCGCCGCCCTCGATCGACATGTTGCAGACCGTCATGCGGCCTTCCATCGACAGCGCGCGGATCGCGTCGCCGGCATATTCCAGCACGTAGCCGGTGCCGCCGGCGGTGCCGATCTCGCCGATGATGGCGAGGATGATGTCCTTGGCGGTGACGCCGTCCGGCAGCTCGCCGTCGACGACGGCGCGCATGTTCCTGGCCTTCTTCTGGATCAGGGTCTGGGTCGCCAGTACGTGCTCGACCTCGGAGGTGCCGATGCCGTGGGCGAGCGCGCCGAACGCGCCGTGCGTGGAGGTGTGGCTGTCACCGCACACGATGGTGGTGCCGGGCAGGGTGAACCCCTGCTCGGGGCCGATGACATGAACGATGCCCTGGCGCTTGTCGTGCTCGTTGTAATACTCGATGCCGAAGTCCCTGGCGTTCTGCGCCAGTGCCGCGATCTGCTCGGCGCTTTCGGGGTCGGGATTGGGCTTGGAGCGATCGGTGGTCGGCACGTTGTGGTCGACCACGGCGAGCGTCTTCTCCGGCGCATGGACCTTGCGGCCGGCGGTGCGCAGCCCCTCGAACGCCTGCGGCGAGGTGACTTCGTGCACCAGATGTCGGTCGATATAGATCAGGCAGGTGCCGTCGTCGGCCTCGTGGACCAGGTGATCGTCCCAGATCTTGTCATACAGGGTGCGGGCGGATTTTGAATCGGACATGGTGAAAGCCTTGCAGTGAATTCGGGGTCGCAGTGAATTCGGGGTCGCAGGATCGGTGCGGCCTGCGCCGCGGGCGCCTTCGGCCGTCGCTACGCCGCGAGCGCCGTCGAGGTGCGCCGGCCGAAGAACCGCCATGGCAGGCGGCTGCGGTCGTCGAGCACGACGGGGGCGACGCTGATCCTGTTGCGATCTGGAACCATTCCATATCCATAGCACAGGCGCCGGCGCGCCGACAATGAAGCCGGTGCTCATGAGGCGTCGCGTCCCATCGCATGGATAGGGCGAGGGCGCCGCAACCGCCATGCAACGACAAAGCGCCACGCAACGAAAAAGCGCGGGAATGGCATCCCGCGCTTTTCAATAGCCGGAAGGCTGGAGCCGGGCGCTTACTCGGCCGCCGCAGCCGCCTGCTGGCGGTCCTGCTTCTTCTCGACGATGCGCGCCGACTTGCCGCGCAGGCCGCGCAGATAATACAGCTTGGCGCGCCGCACCTTGCCGCGGCGCACGACCTTGATCGAGTCGATCATCGGCGACAGCAGCGGGAACACGCGCTCGACGCCCTCGCCATAGGAAATCTTGCGCACGGTGAAGCTCTCGTTGAGCCCGCCGCCGGAACGGCCGATGCAGACGCCTTCATAGGCCTGCACGCGGCTGCGCTCGCCTTCCTTGACCTTGACGTTGACGATCACGGTATCGCCGGGGCCGAACTCCGGAATGGTCTTGCCAGCGGACAGCTTGTCGAACTGCTCTTTTTCGAGCTGCTGGATGATGTTCATTGCAAATCTCCATCGGCTGCGCGCCAGCCCTGGCGAGGCGGCTGCGCGGAACTTATGTACCCTGTAGCGCGTCCTCCGCAAAAGTGGGCACCGGCTTTGCGGATGAATACGCGCAGCAAAATAGCCAATACACTTCCCTCGGCAAACCGGATACGACTTTGCCGGGGACTGCTTCTGCACGGATTTGGCGCTCCTATACGGCAAAGAAAAGCGGTTGTCACCTGCCTGTCGTGTCTTTCGGCGCTTTTTGGCCGCCCGCCCGGTGGCCATGTTCCGCCCACAGGTCCGGACGCCGTTCCCTGGTCAGGGCCTCCGCCTCGGCCCGGCGCCATGCCGCCACCCGGGCATGGTCGCCGGAGAGCAGGACTTCCGGAATCGGCCGGCCCTCGAACAGTTGCGGCCGGGTATATTGCGGATATTCCAGCAGACCGGCCGAGAAACTCTCGTCGGCGCCGGATTCCAGCCTGCCCATGACGCCGGGCAGCAGCCGGACGCAGGCGTCCAGCAGCGCCATGGCGGCGATTTCGCCTCCCGACAGCACGTAGTCCCCGATCGAGACTTCTTCCAGCCCGCGCGCCTCGATCACCCGCTGGTCGACGCCCTCGAAGCGGCCGCAGACGATCAGCGGCCCCGGCCCCGCGGCGAGGCCGGCGACCCGCAACTGGGTCAATGGCCGACCCCGGGGGCTCATCAGCAGCCGCGGCCGGCCTGGCGCGGGGGCCGCCGCATCGATCGCCGCCGCGAGGATATCGGCCCGCAGCACCATGCCGGGGCCGCCGCCGGCCGGGGTGTCGTCGACGCTGCGGTGCCGGTCGGTGGCCGAATCACGGATATCCCGCGCCTCCAGTTCCCAGATGCCGGCCGCCAGCGCGCGCCCGGCCAGGCTCGCGCCGAGCGGGCCCGGGAACATCCCGGGGAAAAGGGTCAGGACCGTTGCCCGCCAGGGGGCCTGCCGTGGAGTCATCCGTCGAACCGCTGCCGGAACCGCGCGCGCTTGCGCATTCATCGCCCGCGTTGTGCGGCTTCCGGCGCGGCGACACAAGCGGCAAGGGCGGACCGAGGGCGGACCGAGGGTGGGCCGAGGATGGGCCAAGGGTGGGCCGAGGATGGACAGAGGCGGGAAAGGCTCCGGGTGGTCGCCGCCTTACGCCGTCTTTGCCGCCTTGAGGCCGAGCCGCTGCTCGACCGCCTCGCGCATGACGAATTTCTGGATCTTGCCGGTCACCGTCATCGGGAACTCGTCGACGAATTCGATATAGCGCGGAACCTTGTTGTGGGCGATCTGGCCGTCGCAGAAGGCGCGCACCTCCTCCGCGGTGAGCGTCTCGCCGTCGCGCACGCGAATCCAGGCGCACAGTTCCTCGCCGTAGCGGGAATCGGCGACGCCGAAGATCTGCACGTCCTGGACCTTGGGATGACGGTAGAGGAATTCCTCGATCTCGCGCGGATAGAGGTTCTCGCCACCGCGGATCACCATGTCCTTGATGCGGCCGACGATGTTGCAATAGCCCGCGTCGTCGATCACGGCGAGATCGCCGGTATGCATCCAGCCGCCGGCATCGAGCACGTCGGCGGTCTTCTCCGCATCGTCCCAGTAGCCCAGCATCACGCTGTAGCCGCGCGTGCACAGCTCGCCGCGCTCGCCGCGCGGCACCACGCGGCCCTCGAGATCGACCACCTTGACCTCGACATGGGGATGGATGCGCCCCACCGTGGACACGCGGCGCTCCAGCGGATCGTCGGTCGAGCTCTGGAAGCTCACCGGGCTGGTCTCTGTCATGCCGTAGGCGATGGTGACCTCTCGCATGTTCATCTCGTCGTTGACGCGCTTCATCACCTCGATCGGGCACGGCGCGCCGGCCATGATCCCGGTGCGCAGCGACGACAGGTCGAAGGTCCTGAAGTCGGGGTGATCGAGCTCGGCGATGAACATGGTCGGCACGCCATAGAGCGTGGTGCATTTCTCGTCGGCGACGGTCCGCAGCGTCGCCAGCGGATCGAAGCCCTCGCCGGGATAGACCATGGCGGCGCCGAGCGTCACCGCGGCGAGGTTGCCCATCACCATGCCGAAGCAGTGATAGAGCGGCACCGGGATGCAGATGCGGTCCTGCTCGGTCAGGCGCATGGCGCGGCCGGTGAAGTAACCGTTGTTGAGGATGTTGTGGTGCGTCAGCGTCACGCCCTTGGGCGAGCCGGTGGTGCCGCTGGTGAACTGGATGTTGACCGGATCGTCGAACTGCAATTCCTTCGCCAGCACCGCGATCCGCTCGCGATGGCGCGCACCGCCCATCTGTCCGAGATCGTCGAAGGCGATGGTGCCGGGTGCCTTCGGCCCGCCGACCTGAATGACCGTGCGCAAGGCGGGCAGCCGCTTCGATTGCAGGTTGCCCGGCTCGGCATGCGCCAGCTCCGGCAGCAGCGTGTTGAGCATGTCCATGTACCGGCTGGTCTTGAACTCGGTGGCGGTGACCAGCGCGGCGCAGCCGACCTTGCCAAGCGCGAATTCCAGTTCGCTGAGGCGATAGGCCGGATTGATGGTGACGAGGATCAGGCCGGCGCGTGCGGCGGCGAACTGGGTCAGCGTCCATTCCGGGCGGTTGAGCGACCACACGCCGATGCGCGCGCCGCGCTCCAGCCCGAGCGCCAGAAGGCCGGCGGCGAGGTCGTCGACCCGGGCGGCGAACTCCGTCCAGGTCCAGCGCACGCCGTGGCTCGGGGACACCAGCGCCTCGCGATCGCCCCAGCGTTCGGCCGCGTGCTGCAATGCGGTGCCGATGGTCTCGCCAAGCAGCGGCGTATCGGAAATGCCGCATACATAGCTGTCGAGGGGCTGGGTCATGTCGGCAACTCCATTTCAGGTCGCAAGGGATATTGCAGGTCGCAAGGATAGGGGGCATCCCGGCGGCGCTGCACCGCCGGGATATCGTGGTTCTGGATCACGCGGCGCGCTGCGCGTCGAGGCCGGCATAGACGCCGGCTTCGAACGCCGCGAACGCGGCGAGACACTTCGGGTCGGCGAACGGCAGCACCTGCATCAGGATCACGCCGGTGATGTCGCGCGCCGGGTCGATCCAGTAATAGGTGTTGGCGAGCCCGGCCCAGGCGAGGCTGCCGGCGCTGCGGCCTTCCGGCGTCATCGCGGTGTTGATCATGAAGCTCAGGCCCCATTTCTTCACCATGCCGGGATAGAGGTCGACGTCGTTGGTGGCGAAGGCGACGTAGCCGGTCATCTTGCCCATGGCCAGTTCGCCGATGTGGTTCTGCGCCATGGTGGCGACGGTTTCCGGCTTCAATACCTGGTTGCCGTTGCCGCTGCCCTTGTTGAGGATCATCCGGGTGAACCTGATGTAGTCGGCCGCGGTGCCGTAGAGGCCGCCGCCACCCATCTCGAATTCCGGATTCTGCTCGAGCTCGAACGGGATCGGCTGCAATGATCCGTCCTCGCCGCGCGCATGCATGCCGACCAGCCGCTTGCGCTGGGCGTCGCCGATCCTGAACGCGGTGTCGTCCATGCCGAGCGGCTTGAACAGGTTCTCGCGCATGTATTCGCCGAGCCTCCTGCCGCTGACGGCTTCCACCGCCTTGCCGACGAAGTCGATATTGGTGCCGTATTCCCAGCGGGTGCCGGGCTCGGTCATGATCGGCGTCTTCAGCGCGGCGTCGAGGCAGGTGGTGATGCCGGGCGTGCCGGTCTTCTCCAGGTATTTCACCATGTCGCCGTTCCACATGTCGTAGCAGAAGCCGGCGGTGTGGGTCATGAGGTGCCGCAGCGTGATCGGCCGGGTGGCGGGCCGCAGCTTCGGTGCGCCGCTGTCGTCGAATCCCTCGAACACCTGCGGCGCGGCGAGGTCCGGCAGCACCTTGCCGATCGGTTCGTCGAGGGACAGCTTGCCCTGTTCGACAAGCTGCATGGCCGCCGCCGTGGTGATCGCCTTGGTCATCGAGGCGATCCAGAACACGCTGTCGGGCGTCATGTCGACGCCGGTGCCGAGATCGCGCTTGCCGAATGCGCCCTCGTAGATGGTGTCCTTGCCCGTCGCGGCGATGGCCACCACGCCGGGGATGTCCTTGGCGTCGCTCATCCGCCGCAACGCCTGGTCGATCGAAGCCTTGCTCTGCATCTGCGCCTCCCTGACGGTTTTTTTATTTACGGGGGGAGTTTCCTCCGATGTGCGGAGGTCGGCAAGTCATGTCATCGCGAGTGAGGCCGAAGATGGCGGGCGATGCCCCCGGTTCCGGGGAAGTGCTGCAGCGCGGAAGCGGTGGTTGCGGTGAGGCCACGGTGGCGCGCGTCATTCCGGGATGCGCGTTCTTCACGCACAGGCCCGGAATGACGCCGATATTCTTGCTGGCGGCCTCACTCGCCGCCGAATTTGCCGTGGCGGCCGATGCCCGAGGCGAAGCGGGTCGCGCCCGCCAGCGTCTCGCCCGAGCCGATCACTTCGAGCCCGCCGCGCATCTCGTTGGCGATGGCCTCCTCCTCGTCCGCGATGTCCCATTGCCTGAGCGCCGACAGCCGGTCGGCGCGCATGCAGGTTTGCGGGAATTGCGAGATCTGCCTGGCGATGGCGACGGCCTCGGCGCGCGCGCTGCCCTTCGGCACCAGGCGGTTGGCGAGGCCCATGCTGAGCGCTTCCTCGGCCGGCACCGGGCGGCCGGTCAGGATCAGGTCCATGGCGCGCGAATGGCCGATCAATCGCGGCAGCCGGATGGTGCCGAGATCGATCAGCGGCACGCCGAAGCGGCGGCAGAACACGCCGAAGGTGGCGCCTTCGCCGACCACGCGCATGTCGCACAGCAGCGACAGTTCGAGGCCGCCGGCCACCGCAAAACCCTCGATCGCGCCGATCACCGGCTTCGACAGCCGCAACCGGCTCGGCCCCATCGGGGCGATGGAATCGTGGCCGCCGACCTCGCGCTTCTTGTTGGCGTCGCCCGCCGCCACCGCTTTCAGGTCCGCGCCGGCGCAGAAATGGCCGCCGACGCCGGTGAACACCGCGACCGACGCGGCCTCGTCGGCGTCGAAGGCGCGGAAGGTGTCGTAGAGCTTGCGCGCGGTCAGGCCATCGACGGCATTGCGGCGCTCGGGCCGGTTGATCGAGATGATGGTGACGGGTCCGTCGCGCTCGACGAGGACGGTATCGCTGTCGGTCATGGTGTCTCCCTTTGTTTTCTTGTGCGCGCGAGCGCGATATTATGACATTGCGAGTTCTTGCCCCGTCAATCGGCGATAGGCGTCGAGGTAGCGCCTGCTGGTGGCCTCGACCACGCGCGCGGGAAGTGGCGGCGGCGGGGCCTCGCCGTTCCAGCGACCGGCGCGGCGTTCGGCATCGAGATAGTCGCGCAGCGGCTGCTTGTCGAAGCTCGGCTGCGGCTGCCCCGGC
>JAGRLZ010000077.1 GCA_020441545.1 Xanthobacteraceae bacterium
GCCAGACCAGCGCCGACGCCGTGCCGACGCCGATGCCGATCAGCGGCGCATATTTCAGGCAGCGCGTCAGCCAGTCCGGCGCCATCTCCGCCTTCGCCGCGCGCACCGGCAGGATGGTGAAGAAGCGAACCGCGTTGCGAAACAGCTCGCGCTCGCTCACGTCAGCGCGTTCGCCCATGTCAGCGCGTTCGCCCATGTCAGATCGTCCCGGCCAGCACGTCGTCGAGGCTGGCGACATCGGTCACCAGCCGCGCCGCCGCCCGCAGCAGCGGACACGCCAGCAACGCCCCGGTGCCCTCGCCGAGCCGCAGGTCGAGATCGAGCAGCGGCGTGGCCACAAGCGCATCGAGCACGATTCCATGGCCGCGCTCGGCCGAGCGATGGGCGAAGATGCAGTAGTCGCGCGCCGCCGGGCACAGCCGCACGGCCACCAGCGCCGCCGCGCTGGAGATGAATCCGTCGACGATCACCGGCCGTCGCCGCGACGCCGCACCGATCACCGCGCCGGCCATCATCGCGATTTCAAGCCCGCCGAACTCGCCCAACACATCGAGCGGCGCGGTGACGTCGGTCCGCGCCGCCGCGCGCTGCAACGCCGCCCGCTTGCGCGCCATGCCGGCGTCGTCCTGTCCGGCGCCGATGCCGATGCAGTCATTGAGCGGCGCCGGCGCCAGGCGATGCGCCAGCAGCGCTGCCGACGCGGTATTGCCGATACCCATCTCGCCGATCGCGATGACATCGGCGCCGGCCACGATCGCATCGACCGCAATGGCGCTGCCGCGCGCCAGCGCCGCCTTCGCCTCGTCCGGCGCCATCGCCGGCTCGCGGGCCGCGTTGGCGGTGCCACGGCGGATCCTCGCCGCGATGAGCGCGGGGTGCGGCGGCAGGTCGGCGGCGACGCCGGCATCGATCACACAGAGCGTGGCGCCGGTTGCCGCCGCGAACGCATTGGCGCTGGCGCGGCCGGCAAGGAACGTCTTCACCATCGCCACCGTCACAGCGGACGGATATTGCGAAACGCCCTCCTCCGTCAGCCCGTGATCGCCGGCGAACACCAGCAGCGTGCAACTGTCCGCGCATAGCGGTTGCGGCTGCCGGATCAACCCGAGTTGCAGCGCCAGCGCCTCGATCCGTCCGAGCGAACCGGGCGGCTTGGCCTTGCCGTCGATCCGCGCCCGCAAGGCCGCATCCGCCGCGCGGTCGATCGGCGCGACCTGCGGAAGATCAAGATTCGAAATCGTCCCGGCAGTTGACGTCATGCAGTATCCCTGAAGCATGTCCCTGAAGTCGTCGTGCGGCGGTTGACGCGCCCCGGCACGACCGATAGCGTCCGCCGCCATGGTCCTTCCACATGGAAGGTGAAAAGGGAAGCCGATTGTCCAATCCGGCGCTACCCCCGCGACTGTGAGCGATGCGGGTGAGATGATGCCCACCACCGCGACCACGACCCTGGTGCTGGGCGGCGCACGCTCGGGCAAATCGCGTTTCGCGGAAAGCCTTGCGCGCGAA
>JAGRLZ010000078.1 GCA_020441545.1 Xanthobacteraceae bacterium
AGGACGCCGAGAGCTTCTTCATCTCGGCAATCACCATCCTTGAGTTGGAACGCGGCGTGCTCGGCATCCAGCGTCGCGACGCCGCGCAGGGCGCGCGCCTGCGCGCCTGGCTGGACAATCATGTCCGACCGGAGTTCGCCGGGCGCATCCTGCCCATTGATGACCAGATTGCGACGCGGTGCGCGCATCTGCATATTCCCGACCGGCGCAACGAGGTCGACGCGCTGATTGCCGCGACGGCGCTTGTCCACGGCTTGACCGTGGCGACGCGCAACGTCCAGGATTTCGAGGGCACGGGCGTTGTCGTAGTCAACCCTTGGCAGGGCTGATCCGGTCTCACATGTCGATGATCCGGCCGGCATGTTAGCGGCCGCTGCTCAAGGACTTCTTCCTGCGAAAGTGAGAGTTGAGCGATGGGCGTGTTCGATCGGCTGAAAGCAGCCACAGCAGACGACTGGCAGAGCTACGTCGAGCACGACTTCGTGCGCCAGATGGGCGCCGGCACGCTGCCGCAGGCGGCGTTCCGAACCTATCTCGTGCAGGACTATCTGTTCCTGATCCAGTTCGCCCGCGCTTATGCGCTCGCGACCTACAAGAGCCGCGCGCTGGCGCGACGAAATGGACCTGCATGTTCGGCTGTGCGGTCGATGGGGGCTGTCACCGCAGGACATCGAGGCCGCGCCCGAGCATCAGGCGACCGTCGTCTATACCCGTTTCGTGCTGGATTGCGGCGCGGCCGGCGACCTGCTCGACTTGCATGTCGCGCTCGCCCCTTGCGTCATTGGTTATGCGGAGATCGGCCGCCATCTGGCGCCGGATGGAATCGATGCGCTCGGCAATCATCCCTATCGCGAGTGGATCGCCGAGTATGCGGGCGATGCTTATCGGACTGTGGCGGCCCACGCGCGACGCCATCTCAATGATCTGGCAGCGCGCGCGATGACTGAGCAGCATTTCGATGAACTCGCAGCGTTATTCGGCAAGGCGTCGCGACTCGAAGGCGATTTCTGGCAGATGGGACTGGATGCTGAGCGCTGATCGTTACGTCGGACGTTGGAGATTTTCTCGTCGCACGCCGCAAGTATTTTATCGATAGCCTACGCTGCCTTACGATCACTGACAAAGACGCAGTTGAAACCTCCGCATTCCTTGCTGTTCTACGGAGCATTGCAACGTGCAGGGAGGTTTGCTCGCTGTGTCCGCCAGTCGAGTCATGTGGGGTCAGATCGCCGTGGTGTTCGCGATCGTGCTGCTCGCGGTCTGGGCCGCGACGCAGTGGGTTGCGTGGCGGCTCGGCTTTCAGCCACAGCTCGGCTCACCCTGGTTCGCGCTGGTCGGCTTGCCGATCTATCCGCCGCCGGCTTTCTTCTGGTGGTGGTTCTTTTTCGATGCTTACGCGCCACACGTCTTTCTGGAGGGCGCCGGTATTGCGGCTTCGGGTGGGCTCGTCGCGATCACTGTCGCCATCCTCATGTCGATCTACCGGGCGCGCGAAGCCAAGGACGTGCGTACCTTCGGCTCCGCCCGCTGGGCCGAACCGCATGAGATCGAAGCCGCGGGCCTGCTCGGGGATGATGGTGTCGTTCTTGGCCGGCTCGACCGAACCTATCTGCGACACGACGGCGCCGAGCATGTCCTGTGCTTTGCGCCGACACGATCCGGTAAAGGCGTCGGCTTGGTGGTGCCGACGTTGCTCACGTGGCCCGGCGCGTCGATCGTCCACGATATTAAGGGTGAAAATTGGGAACTGACCGCGGGCTTTCGCGCGCGTTTCGGCCGCGTGCTGTTGTTTGATCCGACCAACGCCAACTCGGCGGCCTACAATCCGTTGCTCGAGGTGCGCAAAGGTGAGTGGGAGGTGAGGGACGTTCAGAACGTCGCCGACGTGCTGGTCGATCCCGAGGGCTCGTTGGAGAAGCGTAATCACTGGGAAAAGACGTCTCATTCGCTTCTGGTCGGCGCGATCCTCCATGTCCTCTACGCCGAGACCGACAAGACGCTCGCCGGTGTCGCTGCCTTCCTGTCCGATCCGCGCCGGCCGATCGAGTCGACGTTGTCCGCGATGATGACGACGCCGCATCTTGGTGAGAAGGGGCCGCATCCCGTCATTGCCAGCGCGGCCCGCGAGCTGCTCAACAAATCCGACAACGAACGATCGGGCGTGCTCTCAACCGCCATGTCCTTCCTGGGGCTGTATCGCGATCCCGTGGTCGCGGCCGTCACCGCGCGCTGCGATTGGCGCATCGCGGATCTCGTGTCGGGTGAAAAGCCGACGACGCTCTATCTCGTGGTCCCGCCTTCAGACATCAGCAGGACCAAGCCGCTCGTGCGTCTCGTGCTCAATCAGATCGGCCGCCGGCTGACCGAGGACTTGCACGCGAAGGGCCGGAGACATCGGCTGTTGCTGATGCTCGACGAGTTTCCGGCGCTCGGCCGACTCGACTTCTTCGAGAGCGCGCTTGCTTTCATGGCCGGCTATC
>JAGRLZ010000079.1 GCA_020441545.1 Xanthobacteraceae bacterium
GGCCTTTTGGCGGGAGCGTTGCGTGGATATCCATGTCGGGTTGCCGGGCAATGCTGCGATAAAACGCCGGAAAGGTAAAACGCCGGAAATTAAGGTGTCGCAGACAGATGGTTTCTTGTTGCGATTGCCACAAGATCGCGGAGCGAATATACCTCGGCCCAAGCCTATCCTGCCCGGGCCCGCGGTTTCAATCGAATCCGCGAGGGGAGATTATCGCGGGACGGCCATGAGGACAAATCGACGTTTCCGGAACGGCTGTTCCGGAACGGCTGCACGGCTTGAAAGGCTGCATCACGCATGATTGCACGGATATCGAAACCCGCGAGAACGGCGATGCAGTCCGGCACTGCCAAGACCAGGGAATGGCAGCTCGATTATGAGCCGGAGCAGCCGCGGGCGATCGACCCGCTGATGGGATGGACCAGCTCCGGAGATATGAAGCAGCAGATCACCCTGCGCTTCGAGACCTGCGAGGAGGCGGTCGCCTATTGCGAGCGCCGGGGCATTCCCTATCACGTCATCGAGCCTCAGGAGCCGCTGCGCCGGCAGGCCGCCTACTCGGACAATTTCGCCTTCCGCCGGCTCGATCGCTGGACGCATTGACGCGGGAGAACCGCGGCGTTGAAGGGCGGCGGCTGGCCCGTTGACGGCGCGCGGCGTGGTTTCCAGAACCGTTCGGGATCGGACGGGTGTGCCTGCTTGCCAAAGTTGGTCTTGCGTTCGGTATGATCCCGATGACAACATGGCGTTGTCTTCGACGGCCATGCAATCGCAACACCTGGTAGGTCATGCCGCTTCACTCCAAGATCGACCTTTCGTCTTCGGAATTTGAACAGAATTCGTCTTCGATGCGGGCCCTGGTGGCCGAATTGAAGAGCAAGCTCGATGGAGTGGCGGGCGGCGGCGGAAAGGCGTCGCGCGAGCGGCATCTGTCGCGCGGCAAGATGCTGGCGCGGGATCGCGTCGACCTGCTGATCGATCCCGGCACGGCCTTTCTCGAACTGTCTCCTCTCGCCGCCAACGGCATGTATGGCGGAGATGTCCATTCCGCGAGCATCGTCACGGGTATCGGCCGGGTGTCCGGGCGGGAGTGCGTGGTCGTCGCCAACGACGCCACCGTCAAGGGCGGCACCTACTATCCGATGACGGTGAAGAAGCATCTGCGGGCGCAGGACATCGCGCGCCAGAACAACCTGCCGTGCATCTACATGGTCGATTCCGGCGGGGCGTTCCTGCCGCAGCAGGACGAGGTGTTTCCGGACGAACGCCACTTCGGCCGCATCTTCTACAACCAGGCCAACCTTTCGTCGCTCGGTATTCCGCAGATCGCCATCGTGATGGGCTCCTGCACGGCGGGCGGCGCTTATGTCCCGGCGATGTCCGACGAAAGCATCATCGTGCGCAATCAGGGCACGATCTTCCTGGGCGGACCGCCGCTGGTGAAGGCGGCCACCGGCGAGGTGGTGACGGCGGAAGAATTGGGCGGCGCGGACGTGCATTCGCGCCAGTCCGGCGTGACCGACCACTACGCACAGAGCGACAGCCATGCGATCGGCATCGCGCGCAAGATCGTCGGCACCCTCAAGCCGTCGGCCCGCGCGACGCTGAACATGCGCGCGCCGCAGGATCCCTTGTTCGCGCCGGAGGAGATCTACGGCGTGGTGCCGGCGGACAACCGCAAGCCGTTCGACGTGCGCGACATCATCGCGCGGATCGTCGATGGCTCCGAGTTCGACGAATTCAAGAAGCTTTACGGCCAGACGCTGGTGTGCGGTTTCGCGCATATCTGGGGCTATCCGGTCGGCATCATCGCCAACAACGGCATCCTGTTCAGCGAGAGCTCGCTGAAGGGCGCGCATTTCATCGAGCTGTGCTGCCAGCGCGGCATTCCGCTGGTGTTCCTGCAGAACATCACCGGCTTCATGGTCGGCAAGAAGTACGAGGCCGGCGGCATCGCCCGCGACGGCGCCAAGCTGGTGACGGCGGTGGCCACCGCCGGCGTGCCGAAATTCACCGTGGTAATCGGCGGCTCCTACGGCGCGGGCAATTACGGCATGTGCGGCCGCGCCTATTCGCCCCGGTTTTTGTGGATGTGGCCCAACGCCCGCATCTCGGTGATGGGCGGCGAGCAGGCGGCCATGGTGCTGAGCACGGTCCGCCGCGAGAGCATCGAGTCGAAGGGCGGTCAGTGGTCGGCCGAGGAGGAGCGCGAATTTCAGGCGCCGATCCGCGCGCAATACGAGCATCAGGGCAGTCCGTATTACGCGACCGCGCGGCTGTGGGACGACGGCGTGATCGATCCCGCCGATACCCGCCTCGTGCTCGGGCTGGGGCTGTCGGCGGCGGCCAACGCGCCGATCGAGCCGACCCGCTTCGGTATTTTCAGGATGTGACGATGGCCGGCTCCGCTCTTTATCGACGCTTTCAAACGCTGCTGATCGCCAATCGCGGCGAGATCGCCTGCCGCGTGATCCGCAGTGCCCGCGCCATGGGATTGCGCACCGTCGCGGTCTATTCCGAAGCCGACCGCAACGCGCTGCACGTCCACATGGCGGACGATGCCGTGCTGCTCGGCCCGGCGCGGGCGCGCGACAGCTACCTGAATATCCCGCGCCTGCTTGAGGCGGCGCGCGAGAGCGGCGCGGAAGCGGTTCATCCCGGCTACGGATTCCTGTCGGAGAACGCCGAATTCGCGCAAGCCTGCGCCGATGCCGGCCTCGTCTTCGTCGGGCCGACCGCCGCGATGATGACCGCGATGGGATCGAAGTCCGGCTCCAAGGCGCTGATGGAAAAGGCCGGCGTGCCGCTGGTGCCCGGCTATCACGGTGAGGCGCAGGACGACGCCACGCTGGCGGCGGCGGCCGACAGGATCGGCTTTCCGGTGCTGGTGAAGGCGTCCGCCGGCGGCGGCGGCCGCGGTATGCGCATCGTGCGCACCGCCGACGAACTCGGTCCCGCGATCGTCAGCGCCAAGCGCGAGGCCAAGGCGGCATTCGGCGACGACCGCATGCTGGTCGAGAAATACGTCGACAATCCACGCCACATCGAGGTGCAGGTGATCGGCGACAGCCATGGCAACCTGCTGTCGCTGTTCGAGCGCGAATGCACCTTGCAGCGCCGCCACCAGAAGGTGATCGAGGAAGCGCCGTCGCCGACGCTGAATGGAGAGCAGCGCGAGAAGGTGTGCGAGGCCGCGCGCAAGGCTGCGGGCGCGGTGAACTATGTCGGCGCGGGCACGATCGAGTTCGTCTCCGACGGTAGGGACGTCTTCTTCATCGAAATGAACACGCGGCTGCAGGTCGAGCACCCCGTCACCGAACTGATTACCGGGGTCGACCTGGTCGCGTTGCAGTTGCGCGTCGCGTTCGGCGAGCGGTTGCCGCTCGCGCAGGACCAGATCGCGCTGAACGGCCACGCCATCGAGGCGCGCGTCTACGCGGAAAATCCCAACAGGAACTTCATGCCGTCGGTCGGCCGCATCCGGACCTGGCACGTGCCGGACGAGGTCGATGGCCTGCGCATCGACGCAGGCTACGGGCCGGACAGCGAAGTGTCGCCTTATTACGACGCCATGCTGGCAAAGGTGATCGCCTGGGCGCCGACCCGCGACGGGGCGATCAGCCGGCTCAATCGCGGGCTCGAGGAGACCGACATCCGGGGGGTTGTGACCAACATTCCCTTCCTGTCGGCATTGGTGACCCATCCGGATGTTCGCCGCAACGCGATCGATACCGGGTTCATCGAACGGCACCTGCAGCAGCTGACGCCGGCGGCGTCGCAATTGTCGGACCTGGAATTGGCGGCCGCGGTCGCCGGACTGATCCAGCACGAAGCCGATCGCTCCGCGGTCGAAGCAAGTTCGCCATGGTCCACGTCCGGCTGGATGCCGGTCGGGCGTCGCAAGCGGATATTTTCGTTCCGGCATGGCACTTCGCCCGCGGGCGCCGTCACGCTGCATTATGGCGGCGGCCAACCGACATTGACGATCGGGGATCGGGAAGTCGCGTTCGACTTCAACCGCAACGGCGCCGGCGGGCTCGAACTGACGCTGGACGATCTGCGCAGCCGGTGCTTCGTGGTGGTCGAAGGGCACGAGGTCTATCTGCGCACGCGCAACGGCCGTTTCGATCTGCACTGGATCGACCCGTTCGGCGGCGATGACGAGGAGCAGGTCGGTGAGGACCGGATCGTCGCGCCGCTGCCGGGGACCGTGGTGGCGCTGCTGGCCGAAGAGGGCGCCAGCCTCGAGAAGGGGGCGCCGATCCTCACCCTCGAAGTGATGAAGATGGAGCAGACCCTGCGCGCGCCGTTTGCCGGCGTGCTCAAGAGCCTGAAGTGCAAGGTCGGCGACATCGTTCAGGAAGGTGCCGAACTGGCGGAAGTCGAACCGGCGGAGGCGTGAGCCGTGAGCGATGACGTGCGCATCATCGAGATGGGGCCGCGCGACGGCTTGCAGAACGAAAAGGTCGCAATCGGCATCGAGGCCCGCATCGCCTTCGTCGAGGCGCTGGTGGCCGCCGGGCTGAACACCTGCGAGGTCGGCGCCTTCGTGTCGCCGCGGGCCGTGCCGCAGATGCAGGGTTCGGACCAGGTGCTGCGCGCCGCGAACCGGCTGCCGGGTGAATTCCACGTCCTCGTGCCCAACGAGAAAGGCTACGAGGCCGCAAGGGCGGCGGGTGCGAAAGTCGTCTCCGTCTTTGCCTCGGCGTCGGAAGGCTTCTCGCGCGCCAACATCAATTGCTCGATCGCCGAGTCGATCGAGCGGTTCAAGCCGGTGCTGGCGCGTGCCAGGGCGGACGGCGTCAAGGTTCGCGGCTACGTCTCCTGCGTGCTCGGCTGTCCGTTCGACGGCGACGTGAAACCCGAGGCGGTCGCGCGCGTCTCGAAGCAGCTCCGGGATCTCGGCTGCTATGAAATCTCGCTTGGCGACACCATCGGCGTCGGCACGCCCGCGAAGGCGCGCCAGTTGCTGCGGGTGGTGGGAAGCGAAGTGCCGGCCAGCTGCCTCGCGATGCACTTCCACGATACCTATGGGCAGGCACTGGCCAACCTGTATGCCGGTCTCGAGGAAGGCGTGCGGGTGATCGACGCGGCTGCCGGAGGGCTCGGCGGTTGTCCCTATGCGCCGGGGGCGACCGGCAATGTCGCGACCGAGGATGTCGTCTACATGCTGGAGGGCATGGGCGTCGCCATCGGCGTCGATATGGACAGGCTGCTTGCCGCGACAAATCAGGTCAGCGGCGTGATCGGCCGCCCGCCGGTCAGCCGCGTGGCCACCGCGCTCAACGCCAGGCGCAAGACCCGACCGAATTGACCCGGCCGAACCGATCCGGTCGACGGTCGCTTTTTTGCGGTGCGGGACGATGCTGCGCTGCGGTTTCCTGCAACGTTCCTGCAACGATAGTCATGGGCGATCGTCATCGAGTCGATGTGATGCCGCGGATGTAACAATCCGCGGTTCCGCGCGTAGTTCATGGACAGCGACAAGTCCGTCGCCAACTCAGGATGAACAGCCATGACCCGTCTCGCACTCGGAATTCTCACCGCCGCTGCTTTGTCGCTCGCCGCCGCGCCAGCGGCCTATGCGATGGACAACATGAGCAAGGACAACATGAGCAAGGGCTCGATGTCGAAGGACAAGATGTCGAAAGATCACATGTCGAAGGACAAGATGAAGAAGGACGGCATGGGGAAGCACGACGGGATGAAGAAGGACGGCATGAAGAAGTAGTCACGCGCGATTGATCGCAGAGACGAGGCGCCGGCCGCATCGCCATCGCGCGGTGGGCGCCTCGGTTTCGGGTGCCGGCCATCCGCGTTGCGTTGAGTCATCGTCGTCCGCCGCTGTCGTCCGGCGAGCGTGTGGCAAGTTGCGATCGACGGATCACGCAATCGTTAGCGACGTTTGTTGTCCGGTCCGTCTCAAAATCACGATGCGGCAACCCGCAATGCGGTTTGCGCCGCACTCTGCCGGCGATCTCCGGCCTGCAGGGGTTTATCTCCCGGCCTGTTTCTGCGATAACCTGTCATCTGCTCGGATGAGCATGACCCTTTCAAATAATCGCAAATCAGAAAAAGGAGATGAAGGGTTGGGAGTTAATTTCTCTCGGATCAATGAAGCCAAGGCAGTCTTCGACGACATCTATACGATGCAAGACCCTCGGGCCTATTTTTCCGTTCTGGGAGAGTTGGACTACATGATCCCGGACGTGGCCGAGCCGGTTGTTCGTCAGATACTGGCTGCACGACAGGCGCTGAGCGGCGTCATGCCGAAGGTGCTCGATATCGGCTGTTCCTATGGCATCAACGCCGCGGTGCATCGTTTCCCGCTGACGTTCTCCGGATTGCGGCATCGCTATGCGCGCCGCGAGGTGCGGGCGCTCGATCCGGAAGATATGGTGCGGTTGGATCGCAATTTCTACGCGTCGTGGCCTGACGTCGGCACGGCGCGCTTTTTCGGACTCGATATCTCGGCGCCGGCGGTGTCCTACGCAACGCGGGTCGGATTGATCGACCACGGGATCGTGACCGATCTCGAGCGCAGCGAATTGTCGCCCGCCGATGCGAGGGCGATCCGTTCCGTCGATGTCATCATGTCGACAGGCTGCATCGGCTATGTCAGCGAAACGACGTTCGGCAAGGTTCTCGATGCGCTGGACCGGCCGCCGTGGATCATATCGTTCGTGCTGCGGATGTTTCCGTTCGATGCTCTTGCCAAGGAGTTCGCCAGGCGCGGACTGGTGACGGAACGTCTGGGCGGCGCGACCTTCGTTCAACGTCGCTTCCGGGATGCCGAGGAGTTCGAAGGCACGTTGAATGCACTGGCGGCCGTCGGCATCGATGCGAGCGGTCTCGAGACCGAGGGATTGTTCCATGCGGATCTCATCGTTTCGCGGCCGGAGGCCGATGCGAAAGCGTGTTCGCTGGAAGACATCGTCACCGTCGCCAGCGGCCGAGGCCGGCCGATCGGATCCCGTTACGTTTACGTGGATGACGGCGACGGACTGCGGGTGACGCTGGAGCCGTGATGCGGAACGGTCGGGACAGGCGACCGTAACCACGCAATGAATGGCGATCCCAGCAGGATTCGAACCTGCAACCCGCGGAGTAGAAATCCGCTACTCTATCCAGTTGAGCTATGGGACCGCTGATTCCGTAAGATATCACCTCGAAGCGCTCCCCGGGAGGGGGCGGTATCCGTTCCGCGCGGCGGGAGGGACTCTGACGGAAGCGGAAATCGGACGTCCGATCCGAACCATTTAGCGCCTCGTTGCGACCAAGCGAAGGGAGTTTCTGCCTCAAACCTCACCTGTGGCAATCTGGGCCGTCGATGCGGAATCGTGTCAGTGTCCGGCCTGCGCCTCGCGCGACGGCTGCCGTCATCAGCCGGTCACGTTTGCCGCATCCTCTAGTCGCCTGCGGGCGCTCGTTTCGCGCAAGGGAGTTCAGCATGATCGGCTTGGTTCGCGCTGTCGGGATCGTCCTCGTCCTGGCCTTGATCCTGGCCCTGGGAGCCGGGGCATCCCAGGCGGCGGACAAGGCATTCAAGCGCGACGATCTTGCCGATGCGGCGATCAAGCTCGAGGCCCAGATCAAGAGCGAGGCGGGGGCCGTCACCAAGTCCGCCCCCGCCTTGCGGGCGGACGCGGATGCGGCCTTCAAGAGCGGCAATGTCCGGCAGGGCTTGCTGATCCTGGGGCAGATCGCCTCGGTGGCGCCCGATGACAGCCAGAACTGGCTGCGGCTGGCGAAGACCATTTTCCAGATATGGCCGGCCAACAGCCGCGAGCAGACGTTCCTGCGTGAGCGGGCATCGACCGCCGCCTACATCGCCTATCAGCGCGCAAGCAATCCGCCCGAGGAAGCCGACGCCCTGGCGGTGCTCGGCCGCGCCTTCTCCGAACGGCGCCTGTGGCGGCCGGCGCTCGACACCATGCGGATGTCGCTGGATATCCGAGAGGTCGCCTCGGTCCGGGAAGCCTACGAAAAGCTGCGCGACGACCACGGTTTCCGGCTGCTCGACTACACCGTCGATTCCGATTCCGCCTCGCCCCGTGCCTGCTTCCAGTTCTCCGAAGACCTGGCCAAGCGCACGGACTTCTCCCCGTTCCTGGCGCTGGCCGACAACGACAAGCCGGCGATTTCCGCCGAGGGCCGGCAGCTCTGCGTCGAGGGCCTGAAGCACGGCGAGCGCTACAACATCAACCTGCGCGCCGGCCTGCCGTCCACGGTCAGGGAGACGCTGCCGAAATCGGCGGAATTCAACATCTATGTCCGTGACCGCAAGCCGTTCGTGCGCTTCACGGGGCGGGCCTATGTGCTGCCGCGGACCGGCCAGCGCGGCATTCCGCTGGTCAGCGTCAATACCCAGGCCGTCGCCGTGCAGGTGTTCCGGATCGGCGACCGCAACCTCATCAACACCGTGCTCGGCAGCGACTTCCAGCGTTCGCTCAGCAGCTACGAACTCGATGGCCTCGGCGGCGAGCGCGGCGTCAAGGTGTGGTCGGGCGAGGTTGCGACCGCCTCGACCTTGAATGCCGATGTCACCACGGCGTTCCCGGTCGATCAGGCGCTCGGCGATCTGCAGCCGGGCGTCTATGTGATGACCGCGACCCCGAAGGGGCCGCAAGGCAGCAATGACTCGGGATTGCTGGCAACCCAGTGGTTCATCGTCTCGGACCTCGGCCTCACGGCCTTTTCCGGCAACGATGGCATCCACGTGTTCGTCAATTCGCTCGCGACCACGGATGCCAAGGCCGGCGCCGACGTGCGTCTCGTCGCCCGCAACAACGAGATCCTCGCCACCCGCACGACCGATGCGAGCGGCCATGTGCTGTTCGAGGCCGGGCTGGCGCGCGGCAAGGGCGGCCTGTCGCCCGCGATGCTGACGGTCGCCGCAGCCGGCGACTATGCCTTCCTCA
>JAGRLZ010000080.1 GCA_020441545.1 Xanthobacteraceae bacterium
CGATGCCAGTCGGTCGTCGCCTGATAGGCGCAGCCGATCCGCAGCGCCATCTGCTCGTTTCCGGCATCGCAGACGATCTGCAGCGAAGTCGGCAGCCCTTCGGGCGAGACACCGTTCGGAACGGCGAGGCCGCAGCGCACCATCACATTCGCCATGCGGGTGAAATGCGACGGCACCAGGCCCGGCCCGTCCACATCGGAGACCGGCGCCGCCACCATCGGCGCGGTCGGCGTCAGCAGCGCATCGATGCCGGCCAGCGCGTCGTCCATCCGCGCCCGCATCCGGTCGCGGTCGCGCAGCAAATGAAGATAATCGGTCGACGTCATCGTCCGGGCGGGTGCGAAGCGCGCCCGCACCGCATCGTCCATCGGCAGCGCGAGATCGTCGACGATCGGCCCGACATGGGCGTAGCCTTCCATGGCGATCAGGTTGCCGGTCATCGCCGCGAAATCCGCGAACCGATACGGCAGCGCGACGGACACGATCTCGGCGCCGAGGCCGGCGAACTGCCGCAGCGACTCGTCATAGGCCGCGAGCACCGCCGCCTCGACGCCGTCGCGCTCGCTGTCCGGCATCCGCGCCAGCCGCAGGCCCCTGACGCCGCGGGCCAGCGCCGGATCGGCCAGCCGTATTTCATTGCCGCACAATGCATCGAACAGGATCGCGGCATCCCTTGCGCTGCGCGCCAGCGGGCCGACGCTGTCGAGCGTTTCGCTCAGCGGCAGGATGCCGTCGGTCGGGATGCGGCCGACGGTGGTCTTCAGCCCGGTCAGCCCGCACATCGCCGAGGGAATCCGCACCGAACCGCCGGTGTCGGTGCCGATCGCCCACGGCACCAGCCGCGCCGCGACCGCGACACCGGAGCCGCTGGAAGAACCGCCGGGCGCGCGGTGGATCGTCATGTCCCACGGATTGCGCGGCGTCCCCATGTGCTGATTGGTGCCCCAGGCGCCGAACGCGAACTCGACGGTATGGGTCTTGCCGGCGACGATCATGCCGGCCGCGACAAGGCGATGGGCCAGCGAGCCGGTCGACGGCGAGACCCGGTCGGCCCAGACCTTCGACCCGCCGGTCGTCACCCGGCCCTCGATATCGACCAGGTCCTTGAGGCCGAACGGAATGCCGTGCAGCGGCCCCAGCGCATAGCCGGCGCGGCGCGCCAGATCGGCCGCCTGCGCGGCGTCGCGCGCCGCATCGGCATAGACGTCGATGAAGGCGTGCAGCGCGTCGTTATGCCGCGCGATGCGCGCGAGGCAGGCATCGGTCAATTCGACCGAGGAGACACGCCGCTGCGCCAGCAGGGTCGCCAGTTCCTCGACGGTCAGGGCGGTGAGATCATCGGAAGCGGAAGCGGACAAAGCGGGCGGCCTCGGAATTTCGGGGAGACATTACTTCAACCCAAAACAGGCGCGCCGCAAGACCTCATCCCGCAAGACCTCATTGCCGACCGTCCCGGCAACCCGTGCCGGAGAAGCGGATGCGACCGCGCAACCCGTTGTCTTTATGGCGCTCAAGCCTGCCCCGGAATCGATCCGGCACCTGTCCGGCCCCGGAATACCAGACAATCGACCGCATGCGGGCCGTTGACGCTGGCGGCACAAATGGCGCATCACACATGGCACGCACAGAACACATGGCACGCACGGATGCGCATCCATTCGCGACAAGAGGACAGAAGGAAGGAAACAATGGCCGAAGCCGCACGGGCACGTCCCATTCCGACGCCCGAAACACAACATTTCTGGGACGGGACCAAGGCGGGCGAGTTGCGCCTGCAACGCTGCGACGCCTGCGCGCACACCTATTTCCCGCCGCGGCCGTTCTGTCCGTCGTGCGGCTCGCGCAAGGTGTCGGTGTTTCCGTCCAGCGGAAAAGCCACGCTCTACAGCTACGTCATCAACCATCGCCCCGCGGCGCCCGGCTTCACGCCGCCCTACGCCATCGCGGTGGTCGAACTCGAGGAAGGCCCGCGGATGATGAGCAACATCATCGACTGCCCGCAAACCCCGGAGGCGCTCGAACTCGACATGAAGCTCGAAGTCGCGTTCGACAAACTCGATGACGAGATCACTCTTCCGTTATTCCGCCCGGCGAAAGGATAAGCCCCATGCGACGCAACCAGGTCGCGGTCGTCGGGGCCGCGGAAACCACCAAGCTCGGCGTCATTCCGGACATGTCGCAGATCCAGCTTCACGCGGACGCGGCGCTCAATGCCATCGCCGATGCCGGACTGAAACCGTCGGACATCGACGGCATCGCAACCGCGGTCGAGACGCCGCAGCAGATCGCGCACTATCTCGGCATCACGCCGACATGGGTGGACGGCACCTCGGTCGGCGGCTGCTCGTTCATGCTGCATGTCCGCCATGCCGCCGCGGCGATCGAAGCCGGCCTCTGCAAGACCGTGCTCATCACCCACGCCGAAAGCGGCAAGTCGATGATCGGCAAGCCGCCGCGCTCGATTCCGGCCTACAGCCTGCAGGGCCAGTTCGAGGCGCCGTTCGGCGTCTACGGCCCGCCGAGCATGTTCCCGATTCCCGTCCTGCGCTTCATGAAGACCTACGGCATTACCCACGAGCAGATCGCCTCGGTGGCGGTGGCGCAGCGCGAATGGGCGGCGAAGAATCCGCGCGCCATGATGAAGGCGCCGATCACCGTCGAGGACGTGCTGAACTCGCGCATGATCGCCTATCCGTTCCGCCTGCTGCAATGCTGCCTCGTCACCGACGGCGGCGGCGCGCTGATCCTCACCTCGGCCGACCGCGCCAAGGATTTTCCGCAGAAGCCGGTCTACATCCTCGGCACCGGCGAAAGCGTCGAGACGCCGATGGTCAGCCAGATGGAGACCTTCAACTCCTCGCGCGCCTTCAAGGTCGCGGGTCCCACCGCCTTCAAGGAAGCCGGCATCAGCCACAAGGACGTCGATCACCTGATGATCTACGACGCCTTCGCGCACCTGCCGCTGTACGGCCTCGGCGATCTCGGCTTCATGCCTTACGAGGAAACCGGCAAGTTCATCGCGGACGGCAACACCCGCCCCGGCGGCAAGCTGCCGCTCAACACCAACGGCGGTGGCCTGAGCTACATGCATTCCGGCATGTACGGCATGTACGCGCTGCAGGAGAGCGTGCGGCAGATGCGCGGCATCGCGCCGGCGCAGGTGGAAGGCGCGAAGATCTCGGTCTGCCACGGCGTCGGCGGCATGTTCGCCGCAAGCGGCACGATCATCTTCACGAACGAACGCTAACCACGTCGTCATTCCGGGATGCGCCCTCTTGGGCGCAGGCCCGGAATCCAAACTCCCGGTCGTGGTGATGGATTCCGGGCTCGCGCCTCACGCGCCCCGGAATGGCGGCGAACAACTTGAACTTCACACGAACGAGCAACGGAGAATCCATATGGCGAAATCACTGGACGGCAAGGTTGTCATCGTCACCGGCGCGGGCCGCGGCATCGGCCGCGAGATCGCGCTCCTGGCCGCGGCGGAAGGCGCCAAGGTCGTGGTCAACGATCCGGGCGGCGCGGCGGACGGCGCCGGCAACGACGCGGCCCCGGCCGAACAGGTCGTCGAGGAAATCAGGAAGCGCGGCGGCACCGCGGTCGCCAACTTCGAGACCGTGGCGGAAGCGATCCCCGCCAGCAAGATCGTCAAGCAGGCAGTCGATACCTATGGCAAGCTTGACGGCGTGGTGAACAATGCCGGCATCCTGCGCGACGCGATCTTCCATCGCATGAGCGTCGATGCCTTCGAGTCCGTCATCAAGGTCCACCTGATGGGCTCGTTCTACGTGTCACACGCCGCCGCGCGCCTGTTCAAGGAGCAGGACAGCGGTGCCTTCGTGCATTTCACCTCGACCTCCGGCCTGATCGGCAATTTCGGCCAGGCCAACTACGCCGCGGCCAAGCTCGGCATCGTCGGCCTGTCAAAGTCGATCGCGCTCGACATGAGCCGCTTCCATGTCCGCTCGAACTGCATTTCGCCGTTCGCCTGGAGCCGCCTGATCGGCACCATCCCCACCGAGACGCCGGAAGAAAAGGCGCGCGTCGAGCGCATGCAGCGCATGACCGCCGACAAGATCGCACCGCTGTCGGTGTACCTGCTCGGCGATGCGGCCAAGGACGTCACCGGCCAGATCTTCGCCGTGCGCATGAACGAGATTTTCCTGATGGGCCAGTCGCGCCCGATCCGCTCGGTGCATCGTGGCGAGGGCTGGACGCCGCAGACCATCGCCGAACACGGCATGCCGGCGCTGAAGGGCTCGTTCTACAAGCTCGACCGCTCGGCCGACATCTTCAGCTGGGATCCGGTGTGACGATCGAAGCCGGTTGATTTTCATGCGACGTGATGGCCGGGCTTATCCCGCCTGCGCGGCCGAAGCCGCTTCGGCGCGGCGAAGGCCCGGCCATCTGCATTTTGGGGTAACAATTTGAAGCTGTCCGCTTGCGGCGGACGCATCCGCCGTCATGCGCGAATTTCGCAACCGACAGGTCACGCGACGCCGCGCTTGCGTCCTTCCCAATAGGGCACGCGCAGCGCCTTGCGATCGATCTTGCCAAGCCCGGTCACCGGAATATCGCTGACGAAATCGATGGCCTTCGGCGACCACGGCGCACCGCGCTTCTCCTTCACATGCGCCTGCAATTCGGCGGCGCCGACATTCGCGCCCGCTTTCAGCACGACGAACGCTTTCACCGCCTCGCCCCACTTCTGGTCGGGAATGCCGATCACGGCGGCGGAGGCGACCGCCGTGTGCGCCATCAGCGCATCCTCGACTTCGCGCGGATAGATGTTGAAGCCGCCGGAGATAATCATGTCCTTGGTGCGGTCGACGATATAGAGATAGCCCTCCTCGTCCTTCACCGCGACATCGCCGGTGTGCAGCCAGCCGCCGCGGAACGCCTCCTCGGTCGCCTCGGGGCGTTTCCAGTAGCCGTCCATCACCAGCGTGCCGCGCACGCAGATCTCGCCCGGCTCGCCGACGGCGACCTCGCGCATGTCGGAATCGAACAACCTCACATCGACCAGCGGATTGGGCCGGCCGCAGGAGCCGAGCCGATGCGGCTTCGCCGGATCGTGGTCGGCCTTGCGCAGGGTGGTGATGCATTGCGGCGCTTCGGTCTGCCCGTAGAGCTGCACAAAGACGGGGCCGAAAATCCCCATCGCCTCGCGAAGGCGATCCGGCGACATCGGCGCGGCGCCATAGACGATCATCTCGAGCGACGACAGGTCGTAGCGCGCGCGCAGTTCGGTCGCGTCGATGAGGTTGTAGATCAGCGTCGGCACCAGGAACGCCGCGGTGATCTTCTCCTCCGCCACCACGCGGCAATAGCTCTCCGCCTCGAAGCCCTGCACCAGCCGGGCAAAGCCGCCGCGCATCATCACCGTATAGAGCGTGACGCCGGCCGCGTGGCTGATCGGCGTCGCCGCGATGTAGCGGATGTCCGACGGCCAGTCCCAGTCGGAATAGAGCAGCGTCGCCATGGTGGTGACGCAGCGATGCGGCAGCATCACGCCCTTGGAGCGGCCGGTGGTGCCGCCGGTATAGGCCAGCCAGGCGATCTCGCCGACGGCGCTCTCATCGACCAGCGGTGCGGGCTCGACCCTGGGCAGCTCGGCCAGCACGTCGACAAGACCATCGGCGGCGCCGAACGACAGCAGGTGCTTCAGTCCCGGCCAGCGCGCCTTGATCGCGCGGCCGCGCTCATCGAACTTGCCGGCCTCGACGATCAGGCAATCGATCTCGGCGTCCTCGACGATGAAGACATGATCGTCCTCGGCGGCCATCGGATGCAGCGGCGTGTAGCGCAGGCCCATCACCATCGCGGCGCAGATCACCGCCCAGGATTCCGCGCGGTTGCTGGCGAGCACCGAAACGGCGGCGCCACGCTCGAGCCCGGCATTCCGGAACACGGCGATGAAGCGGGCGACGACGTCGCCGAGCTGGCGATAGCTCCAGCGCACATGGCCATCGGCGATGGCCGGCCGGTCCGCGAACCGCGCGATCGCATTCACCACGAGACTGCCCGCCGTTCCGCCGGAATGAAGCTGCTGCAAGGTTCCCTCCCCGTGGCATGAGTTGCGATCGATGGCCGCACGACGCCGGCCTATGGGGGCCGTTCCTGCGCGGCCAGCCAGGCCAGCACCAGATAGATCGCGAGGAACAGAAGCTCGATGCCGACGATGACCAGACTGCCGCCATAGACGATCGGGAACATCAGTTCGATCACCGCCATCGAGACCACGGTGGTCAGCCAGACCACGGCGCCCCATGGCGTCGCCAGCCACAGCCCGACGGCCGCCACAAGCTCGATCACCGCGAAATAGACGGTGGCCGACTGCCAGGCCATCGATTGATTCTCGAACGCCTGGTCCGCGCTGCCGATGAAGCCGGTGAGTTCGGCCCAGTGATAGAGCCCCTTGGCCATGGACAGCACGGCCATCGCGCGCAGGAACAGGACCAGCCGCCCGGTCCACACCCCGTCCTCGGTCTCAGCCCGGAACCGGCCGACCGCCGATGCGGGCAGGCCCGGTCTGCGTTCGGCAGGCTCGTGTGACGATGTATCAGACATGAGGCGGATCGTCCGGTTCTGGAAGAACGCGATGGGGGTACGCGATTCATGGCCGCTTGCGCCGCCAAAATCAATCATCCTTGCCCTGCCCGCACGCCGTGACGGCACCTCCACGGGATGCTAGAATGAAACTAAATCAACCCACACTCGTATTCCCAGGAAAACAGCAAGATGGCGATCAAATTCGGACGTCCGATCGAAATGCGCGACGCGACGCGGCGCGAGGCTGCCGTCAGCGCCCCGCCGCTCGATCTGGTCGTCCGCCCGCGCCGGAACCGCAAATCGGAATGGGCGCGCCGGCTGGTTCGCGAGAACGTGCTCACCACCGACGACCTGATCTGGCCGTTGTTCGTTATCGACGGCCACAACAGGCGGGACGACATCGCCTCGATGCCCGGCGTCGCCCGCCTCAGCGTCGACCAGGCGGTACGTGAGGCCGAACGCGCGGTGATGCTGGACATTCCCTGCATCGCGCTGTTTCCCTACACTGAGCCGTCCTTGCGCAACGACATCGGCTCGGAAGCCGTGAATGCCGGCAACCTGGTGTGCCAGTCGGTGCGCGCCATCAAACGGGAATTTCCCGACCTCGGGGTGCTGTGCGATGTCGCGCTCGATCCCTATACCAGCCACGGCCATGACGGGCTGATCCACGACGGCAGGATACTCAATGACGAAACCGTGGCCGTGCTGGTGCGCCAGGCGCTGGTGCAGGCCGATGCCGGCTGCGACGTCATCGCGCCCTCGGACATGATGGACGGCCGCGTCGGCGCGATCCGCGAGGCGCTCGACCGGGCCGGGTTCCTCGATGTCCAGATCATGGCCTATGCGGCGAAATACGCATCCGCGTTCTATGGCCCGTTCCGCGACGCCGTCGGCTCGGCCAAGACGCTGACCGGCGACAAGCGCACCTACCAGATGGACAGCGCCAATTCCGACGAGGCGCTGCGCGAGGTCGAACTCGACATCGCCGAAGGCGCCGACATGGTGATGGTGAAGCCGGGCATGCCCTATCTCGACATCGTCCGGCGCGTGAAAGACACTTTCTCGATGCCGACCTTCGCCTACCAGGTGTCGGGCGAATACGCGATGCTGGCGGCGGCGGCCGGCAACGGCTGGATCGACGGCGACCGTGCCGTGATGGAAAGCCTGCTGGCCTTCAAGCGCGCCGGCGCCGATGGCGTGCTGACCTATTTCGCCGCGCGCGCCGCGGAAATCCTGAAGGCCGGAAACTGACGACCGGCGGCTGATCCGGCCGCCGGCCCGTTCGCCGCCTGCCGGGCCGTTTGCCGCATCTCCTTGCAACGATCCGTCTCCATCGCCATCTGAAC
>JAGRLZ010000081.1 GCA_020441545.1 Xanthobacteraceae bacterium
AACCGAAGATGGATGTGCCGATGCCGAATGGTCCGACCCTTGAATCGCTTGCGTCCGATCTGGCGGCGGGACGCACCACCGCGCGGGCGCTGGTCGAAGCGTGCCTTGCCCGGATCGGCGACAGGGACGGCGAGGGTGCGCGGACCTTCGTTCACGTCGATGCCGACGGTGCGCTGGCGGCCGCCGATGCGATGGATGGCCTGCGCAAGGCGAACGCCGCGCCGTCGCGCTATGCCGGCATCCCGATCTCGATCAAGGACCTGTTCGACATCCGCGGCCAGGTGACGCGGGCCGGCTCGACCGTGTTGCGCGACGCCCCGCCGGCGACCGCCGACGCGCCGGTGGTCGCGCGCCTGCGCCGCGCCGGCTTCGTGGTGATCGGCCGCACCAACATGGTGGAGTTCGCGTTTTCGGGGCTGGGGCTCAACCCGCACTACGGCACGCCAAGAAGCCCGTGGCAGCGCGAGGTCGGGCACGTGCCCGGCGGATCGTCGTCGGGCGCGGCGGTGTCGGTGACCGACGGCATGGCGCACGGTGCGCTCGGCACCGACACCGGCGGATCGTGCCGCATTCCGGCGGCCTATTGCGGCATCGTCGGTTTCAAGCCGACCGCGCGCCGCGTTCCCCTCGACGGCGGCGTGCCGCTGTCGTTCACGCTCGACAGTTATGGGCCGATTGCGCGAAGCGTCGCCTGCTGCGCGATGCTCGATGCCGTTCACGCGGACATGCCGGTTGCGCCGCTGTTGCCGCGTGCGGTTCGCGGCCTTCGCCTGGCCGTGCCGGAGACGGTCGCGCTCGATGAGCTGGACCCTGTGGTCGCCGCCACGTTCGAGCGGGCGCTTGCCACGCTGGCGGCGCGAGGTGCGCGGATCGCGCGGATCGCGATGCCGGAATTCGCCGAGGTTGCCGAGCTGAATGCGGGCGGCGGATTTGCAGCCGCCGAGAGCTGGGCCTGGCACCGCGCGCTGATCGCCACACATGCCGATGACTATGACCCGCGCGTTCTGGTGCGGATCCGCCGCGGCGAGAGCCAGACCGCCGCCGACTATGTCGACCTGCTGGCGCGCCGCCGCCGGATGATCCGGGATTTCGAACGCCGCATCGCGCCTTACGATGCGCTGGCGATGCCGACCACGGCGATCACGCCGCCGCGCATCGACGACCTGGCCGATGACGATGCCGCCTATGCCAGGGCCAACCTGCTGTCGTTGCGCAACTGCACGCTCATCAACGTGATGGACGGCTGCGCCATCTCGCTGCCGATGCATCGCGAAGGGGACGCGCCGGCCGGCCTGATGCTGGCCGCCGCCGGCGGCGCCGACCGGCGCATCTTCGAGATCGCGGCCGGCGTCGAGGCCATCGTCCGCGACTGAACGCGGGGGGCCGTGAGCGAGAGCCGCGTTATTTGCACCGCGCTTCATCAAACCGGGGGCCGCGATGGCGACGAAAAAGCCGAGAAGGACGGACAGTCCCGGCCGCGAAACGCGGACGGCGGTGGCGGACCCGCATGCCGGAACGCCTCGGGCGATGCCGATGCGGGATTTCTCGCGGTCGTTGCCGATGGCGTTGCTGCGGGCGCGCGAGGCGGTGATGCGGCACTTCCGCGCTTCGTTGCGGGCCCATGGCCTGACCGAGCAGCAATGGCGCATCCTCCGGGCGCTGACGTCGTTCGATAGCATCGAGGTGACCGAACTGGCGCGGGTCGCCTATCTGCTCGGGCCGAGCCTGTCGCGGATTCTGCGGGACCTCGAAGAGCGCCGGCTGATCGATCGCCGCCCCATGAAGGAAGATCTGCGGCGCAACATCGTCTCGATCTCGCCGAAAGGACTGCGCTTGATCGAAGTGGTCGCGCCGTCCTCGGAGCAGATCTATGCGGAGATCACGCACCGCTATGGCGAGGACAGGCTGACGGAATTGCAGGCCATGTTGCATGAACTCGAGGCGAGCCTTCGCGATATGCCGCTGCCTTGCGGCGACGGTGGGCCGGGCAGTGCCTGATCGGCTTAACAGGCCGTTGAAAAACGCTCTGTTGTCATTCCGGACGCTGCGCAAGCGGCGATCCGGAATCCGAAAAAATGCGAAGAAAATCAGGGCGGCTGGATTCCGGGTTCGCACCGGAGCCCGTGCCCGGACGGCGCCATGGCGCGTCGAAGACACGCGTGACCGCGCTTCCGGCGCCGATCCGGGTGGTGCGCCCGGAATGACCGCTCAGGATTTTCTCAACATCCTGCTCACTCGTGCCTCAGCTCACACCCCTTGCTCACGCCCGCTCCGAAGCTGTGCGGCCGGCTTTCAGTTGGCCATAGACAGCCGCGCGGCTTTTCGCGCAAACTGCCGCCAACAAGAACACAGGGAGAGTGTCCTCGCCATGGTCACCGTGCAGGTCGGAAAACTGATCGATTTCGTCGCCGATGTTTTTCACCACGCCGGTTCCTCCGAAGCAGAAGCCAGGCGGATCGCCACCTATCTCACCACCGCCAACCTGACCGGGCATGACAGCCACGGCGTCATCCGCGTGCCGGTCTATGTGCGCTGGAAGAACATGGGCGCGGTGGTGCCGGACCGGACCGTCGAGGTCGTGGTCGACACCCCTTCGCTGGCGGTGGTCGACGGCCGCTTCGGCTACGGCCAGACTGTGGGGCCGGAAGCGGTGCGGATCGGCATCGAGAAATGCAAGGCGGCGGGTCTTGCCGCCGTGGCCCTGCGCAATGCCGGCCATATCGGCCGGATCGGCGACTGGGCGGAAATGGCCGCGGCGCAGGGGCTGGTTTCGATCCATTTCGTCACCGCGGCGGGCTCCGTGCTGGTCGCGCCATACGGCGGCGTCGAGCGGCGATTGTCCACCGCACCTTATTGCGTGGGCATTCCGCGGGTCGGTCAGGGGCCGATCGTGCTCGATTTCGCCACCTCGATCGTGGCCGAAGGCAAGGTGCTGGTGGCGAGCCGGGGCGGCAAGACGCTGCCGACCGGCGCGCTGATCGGGCCCGATGGCGTCACCAGCGAGGACCCGACACTGCTTTATGGTCCGTACGAGCCGGAGGGGCCGCGCGACCACTCGCAGGGCAAGGGCGCGATCCGCGCGTTCGGCGAGCACAAGGGATCGGGGCTGGCGCTGATCTGCGAACTGCTTGGCGGCGCCCTGACCGGCACCGGCGCCACCGGTCCGGACCGGCGCTTCGCCAATGGCATGTTCGCGATCTACGTCGATCCGAAACGGGTCGATCCCGATAATTTCTTCGATGGCGAGATCGCGCGTTACGTCGCTTTCTTCAGGAGCGCCAGGCCGGTCGCGGGCACCGATGCGGTGCTGATCCCCGGCGAGCCGGAAGCGCGGATGCGGGCCGAGCGCATGAAGAACGGCGTGCCGCTGCCGGACGAGACCTGGGCGGCCATCGTCAATACCGCGCGCGAGGTCGGTGTCGGCGAAGACGGCATCGCCCGGGCAACCACCTAGCCCCGCGCGCCCGAGCCGATGCACGGCGCGGAGGACCGCCCGTCGCGACCCGATTCACCCGAACCAGAGCAAGGAAACGACAACAATGGCAAACAAGGTCAAGGAGATCTGGGCGGCGGGCAGGGTCGCGGTCAATGGCTGGCTGGCGATCCCGTCCGGCTTTTCCGCCGAGGTGATGGCGCAATGCGGCTTCGACAGCGTCACGGTGGACATGCAGCACGGCGTTCAGGACTACCTGTCCATGGTGCAGTGCTTCCAGGCCATGCAGGCGCATCCGGTGACGCCGATGGTCCGCGTGCCCTGGAACGAGCCGGGCATCATCGGCAAGGTGCTGGATGGCGGCGCCTATGGCGTGATCTGCCCGATGATCAACACCCGGCAGGAAGCCGAGAACTTCGTGTCCTATTGCAAGTATCCGCCGCGCGGCACGCGCAGCAACGGTCCGATCCGCGCCGGGCTTTACGGCTCCTCCAGCGGCTATCAGGCCACCGCCAATGACGAGACGCTGTGCATTCCGATGATCGAGACCCGCACCGCGGTCGAGAACATGGAAGCCATCCTCGACGTCGAGGGCATCGCCGGTGTTTACGTCGGGCCCTCCGATCTTGGCTTTTCCTACGGGCTGGTGCCGAAGCTCGACCGCGACGAGCCGGAGATCCTGAAGATCTACGAGAAGCTCGTGAAAGAGTGCGACAAGCGCAAGATATATCCCGGCATTCATTGCAGCGGGCCGGCGGCCGCGGCGCGCGCGATCGGCCTCGGCTTCCGGCTGGTGACGCTGCTCAACGACAGCGGCATCCTGGCGACGGGCGCGAGGTCGTGGGTCGCCGAGACCCGCAAGCAGTCCGGCGGCAAGGCGTAACGCGAGGCGGAGTGCCAGCCGGCGGAGCGTGACGAGGAAACCTGTGCCCGCGGTCTTTCGCCCGCATCCCGCGACGGAATGTTGGAAATGCGGCGCACCCTGTCGTCAAGGCCGGCGCGGGGGTGCCGGCATCAAGGAGCCGATCGCCATGACTTCACCTGCCATGACTTCGCCTGCCATGACTTCGCCCGCTATGACTTCGACGCCCGTCATCCGCCTTCATCCCGACGACAGCGTGCTGATTGCCCGCGCCACGCTGCTTCCCGGCGTAGAGGTCGCCGAGGGCGTTGTCACGTCGGATCGTATCCCCGCGGGTCACAAGGTGGCGATCCGTCCGATCGCCGTCGGCGAGCCGATCCGCCGCTACGGCCAGATCATCGGCTTTGCGACTGCGCCGATCGTGCCGGGCCAGCACATCCACACCCACAATTGCGGCATGGGCGATTTCGCCCGCGACTATGCCTTCGGCATGGACGCGAAGCCGACGCCGAATTTCGACCTGCCGGCGACGTTCGAAGGCATCCGCCGCGCCGACGGGCGCGTCGCCACGCGCAACTATATCGGCCTGCTCACCAGCGTGAACTGCAGCGCGCATGTCGCAAGTCTCGTCGCCGACGTGTTCAAGCGCAATCCGTTCAGCGGCCACGATCCGCTGGCGGACTACCCCAATGTCGACGGCGTGGTGGCGCTGACCCACAAGACCGGCTGCGGCATGACCCAGGACGAGCCGCTGACCTTGCTGCGGCGGACGCTCGGCGGCTATGCGCGCCATGCCAACTTCGCCGCCGTCGTGGTGCTGGGGCTCGGCTGCGAGATCAACCAGATCGGCGGCCTGATGCAGGAGCAGAAGCTCGCGGGCCGCCTGCGCGAGCTTCAGATTCAGGAGATCGGCGGTACCCGCAAGACCACCGAGGCCGGCATCGCCTTCGTCAAGGAAGCCTTGCAGGACGCCAACCGGGTGACGCGCGAGACCGTGCCGGCGAGCGAACTCACGGTCGCGCTGCAATGCGGCGGATCGGACGGCTATTCCGGCATTTCCGCAAATCCCGCGCTCGGGGCGGCAAGCGACCTGCTGGTGCGCCATGGCGGCACCGTGATCCTGTCCGAGACGCCGGAGACCTATGGCGCCGAACATCTGCTGACGCGCCGCGCGGTCAGCCGCGAGGTCGGCGAGAAGCTGGTCGCCCTGATGCGGTGGTGGGAGGACTACACCCGCCGCGAGGGCGCCGAGATGAATGCCAATCCCAGCCCCGGCAACAAGGCCGGCGGGTTGACCACGATCCTCGAGAAGTCGCTGGGCGCGATGGCCAAGGCCGGCAGCACCAATCTGGTCGACGTCGTCAACTATGCCGAGGCGGTGACCAGGAAGGGCTTCGTGTTCATGGATACGCCGGGCTACGATCCGGTCGCGGCGACGGGGCAGGTGGCCGGCGGCGCCAACATGGTGTGCTTCACCACGGGCCGCGGCAGCGTGTTCGGCTGCAAGCCGGCGCCCTCGATCAAGCTCGCCACCAACTCGCCGATGTATCGGCGGATGGAAGACGACATGGACATCAATTGCGGCACCATCCTCGACGGCGAGGAAAGCGTGCAGCAGTGCGGGCAGCGCATCTTCGACCTGATGCTGCGGGTCGCATCCGGCGAGCGGACGAAAAGCGAGAGCTTCGATTTCGGCGGCGCCGAGTTCGCCCCCTGGGTGCTCGGCGCGACGATGTAGCGCGTCACGAATCCGTCACGGGCGGGGCGATGGCGCATCCGGGCTGCCTGCCACAATGTTGAGCAATTCTTGGAACAGCCTCGCGATATGTGCCATGCTTGGGTTGTTGGATATCGTGAGGAACGCTGCGGCGCGCCGGGCGTTGGTCCCGCTGGGGGAGCGTCGCTGTGCAAGATCTGATGAATGCGGGCAATGCGAACGAGTGCGGAGCTGAGCCGGGCGGCCGGCGCATCCTGTGCGTGTTTCCGCGCTACAGCTCGTCGTTCGGCACCTTCGAGCACGCCTATCCGCTGACCGACGGCGTGCGGGCTTTCATGCCGCCGCAGGGTCTTCTGCTGATCGCGGCTTACCTGCCGAAAACATGGGAGGTGCGATTCGTCGACGAGAACATCCGGCCAGTCACGGCGGAGGAGTTCACGTGGGCGGAGGCCGTGATGGTCAGCGGGATGCACATCCAGCGCAAGCAGATGAACGACATCTGCCATCGCGCCCATGCCTATGACCTGCCGGTGGCGATCGGCGGTCCGTCGGTCAGCGCCTGCCCCGATTACTACCCGAGCTTCGACTACCTGCATATCGGCGAGCTTGGCGATGCGACCGATGAACTGATCGCCCGCCTGGCGCGCGACGGCTCGCGCCCCGAGCGCCAGGTCGTGCTCAAGACGGCGGAGCGCCTGGACATGGCGGAGTTTCCGATCCCCGCCTACGAACTGGCCGAAATTCCGCGCTACTTCCTGGGCAGCATCCAGTATTCCAGCGGCTGCCCCTATCAGTGCGAGTTCTGCGACATTCCCGGCCTCTATGGTCGCAACCCGCGCCTGAAGACGCCGCAGCAGATCACCCGCGAACTCGACAAGCTGCTGGAATGCGGCATCCGCGGCTCGGTCTATTTCGTCGACGACAACTTCATCGGCAACCGCAAGGCGGCGCTGGACCTGCTGCCGCATCTGATCGAATGGCAGAAGAAGACGGGCTATGTGCTGCGCTTCTCTTGCGAGGCGACGCTGAACATCGCCAAGCGCCCGGAAATCCTGGCGCTGATGCGCGAAGCCTATTTCGCCACCATCTTCTGCGGCATCGAGACGCCCGATCCGGTCGCGCTCAAGGCCATGCACAAGGACCACAACATGATGGTCCCGATCATGGAGGCGATCGAAACGCTGAACGGCTTCGGCATGGAGGTGGTGTCCGGCATCATCCTCGGGCTCGATACCGACAAGCCGGAGACCGGCGAGCATCTGCTCAACTTCGTCGAGCAGTCGCAGATCCCGCTGCTGACGATCAACCTGTTGCAGGCCCTGCCGCGCACGCCGCTGTGGGACCGGCTGAAGCGCGAGAACCGCTTGATCGAGGACGAGGGGCGTGATTCCAATGTCGACTTCCGCCTGCCCTACGAGCACGTCGTCACGACATGGCGCCACTGCATGGGCGAAGCCTATGAGCCCGCCAAACTGCTGGGGCGATTCGAGTACCAGATCGGCCATACCTATCCGAATCGGCTGAAGCCGCCGGTTTCGCGCGCCCGGCTCTCGGCCAGGAACATCAAGCTCGGCCTCACGATGCTGCGCAATATCTTCTGGAAGGTCGGCGTCCGCGGCGACTACCGGCGCGCGTTCTGGGCCTTCGCGCTGCGCCGGCTGGCACGGGGAGAGATCGAATACCTCATCAGCTCGATCATGGTGTCGCACCACCTGATCGTGTTCGCGCGGAACGCATCGCACGGCCGCACCAACGCCTCCTACTACTCCCTGAAACCGACCGAGCCGTCGGTTCCGGCGCAGGCCGCCGAATAGGGCATCCTGTCCCGGCGAATCACAATGCCGTCATAATTCCGGCCATGTCGGAGATGTCCCTGCCTGCGCTTGCGGGATCGCACAGACCTGCTAAACCTCGGCGCCGCGAATTATTTCATGTTTTCAACGACTCATGCTTGGCCCATCGACGCATTCGGGCCGCCGGCGATCTCAGCAGGATTGGATTAGGCATGCACGGAAGCGACACCGAAGCCGAGCGCGCACGGAAACTGCCGAGCATCGCTTTCGGCCTGGAGCGGATCGGGCTGATCGCGATCAAGGCGCCGGTCCTGTCGTGCATCGTCCTGCTGGCGCTCTGCGTCGCGGCCGTGTTCGGCATCCAGCGCATCAAGATCGACGATTCCCTCAGCCAGTTGTTCCGTTCCGATACGGTGGAGTTCAAGCAGTACGAGGAGGTGACCAGGCGCTTCCCTTCGACCGAGTTCGACGTTCTGGTGGTGGTCGAGGGCAAGACCCTGCTGGCGCGGCAGAACCTCGAGAAGCTGCGCGACATGGTCACCGACCTGCAATTGATCGACGGCACGCGCGGGCTGATCTCGCTGTTCTCCGCGCGCCAGGCGCCCGAGGCGGGCAAGCTGCCGGCCGCGCTGTTTCCTCCCGACCTGCCGAAGGGGGAAGCCTACGACAAGTTCATCGAGACGGTGAAGTCCAACGAGATCATCCGCGGCAAGCTGTTGTCGGAAGACGGCACGCTGGCGCTGGTCGTGCTCGCGCTCGATCCCGACGTCGTTCACAACAACAAGCTGAACAAGGTCGTCGGCGAAATCCGCCAGGTCATGAACGAGGATCTGGCGAATAGCGGGCTTGCCAGGGAGCTTTCCGGCGTGCCGGTGATGCAGCTCGAAATCCGCAACGCGGTCGAGCGCGACGGCCTGATCTACAACGTGATCGGCATCCTCGCCGGCTGCGTCATCGCGATTCTGTTCTTCCGCAAGATATCGTTCATGATCGTCGCGGCGTTTCCGCCGCTGCTCGCCATCCTGCTCTCGCTCGGCGGGCTGGGCTGGGCCGGCTTCAGCCTCAACATGTTCCTCAACGTGATGACGCCGCTGATCATGGTCATCAGCTTCTCGGACTCGATGCAGCTGACATTCGCGGCGCGCGACCGCCTTATCGCGGGCGAGGACAAGTACACCGCGTTCCGCAATGCCGTGCGGGTGGTGGGGCCGGCCTGCGTGCTGACCCACGCGACGGCGGGCATTTCGTTCCTCGCGTTGCAGTTCTCGAATTCCGACCTGATCCGCACCTTCGGCGAGGCCGGTTTCGCCGCGACCGTCATCGCGCTGGTGGCGGTGCTGTCGCTGGTGCCGGTGTTCGGGGTGCTGCTGGTTCGCAACGAGAACCTCTTCGCCGCCAAGTTCAAGACGGCGGATGCGGGCGTCAACGCGCTGCGGGCGTTCTGCATGTGGATCGCGGTGCGCATGGTCAGCCGGCCGGGCTTCTTCAGCCTGCTGGCGGTGATCGCGGTCGGCGGCCTGGCCGTGATCTATGCCAATCTCGAGCCGCGCTATCGCCTGGCCGACCAGGTTCCGGACAAGCAGCAGGCGGTGGCCGCCAGCGGACGGCTCGATGCCAAGCTGACCGGCGCCAATCCGATCGACATCCTGATCGAATTCCCGAAAGGCCAGTCGCTCTATGCCCCGCAGACGCTGCAGACCATCGCGCAGGTCCATGAGATGGTCGAGAAGCAGGCCGGCGTCGGCAATGTCTGGTCGCTGGAGACGCTGCGGCGCTGGCTCCAGGAGAAGGTCGGCAAGTCGGATGTCGCGACCCTGAAGGAGTATGTCGACCTGCTGCCGAAGCATCTGGTGCGGCGGTTCATTTCCGCCGACCAGGACGCGGTCGTGGTGTCCGGCCGGGTGCCCGACAAGGATTCCAGCCAGCTTTTGCCGGTCGTCGACAAGCTCGACAGTGCCCTCAACACGATCCGCAAGGAACATCCGGGCTACGAGATCGCGGTGACGGGCCTGTCGGCGATCGCCGCGCGCAACAGCGCCGGCATGATCGAGAAGCTCAATCACGGCCTCACCCTCGAGTTCGGGTTCGTCGCGATCTTTATCGGCCTGGCCTTCCGCTCGGTGGTGGTGATGCTGGCCTGCATCCTGCCCGGCATTTTCCCGGTCGTGCTGTCGGGCACGGTGCTCTGGCTGATGGGCGAGGGGTTGCAGTTCGCAAGCGTCGTCGCGCTCACGGTGTCGTTCGGCCTCGGCCTCAGCGCGACGATCCATTTCCTCAACCGCCTGCGGCTGGAAAGCGGGCCGGACGAAGACCCGGCAATCGCCGTGGAGCGCGCCACCGTGCTGGTCGGCCCGGCATTGATCCTGACCACGGTCGTGCTGGCCTGCGGCCTGGTGGTGACGGTGTTCTCGGACCTGCCGTCGCTGCGGCTGTTCGGCTGGCTCAGCGCGTTCGCCATGGTGGCCGCGCTGGTCGCCGACCTGTTCATCCTGCGGCCGACCGCGATGTACCTCATCAGCCTGTCGCAGCGCATCCGTGGCGTCCGGCGCGAGCCCAAACCGGCGGAATGACGACCGCGAGGCGGACGGAAGGTCCGGTCGCGCTGAGACGCCGTCACGCAGGGAAATAAGCATGAAAATGGCCGCATCCCAGAGGGATGCGGCCATGTTTCCGATCGCCGAAGGCGTGCCTTACAGCGAGTAATACATCTCGAATTCGACCGGGTGCGGCGTCATTTCGAAGCGCATCACGTCTTCCATCTTCAGTTCGATGAAGGCGTTGATGAAGTCGTCGTCGAACACGCCGCCGGCCTTCAGGAAGGCGCGATCCTGATCGAGGTTTTCGAGGGCTTCGCGCAGGCTGCCCGAAACCGTCGGGATCTGCTTCAGCTCCTCGCGCGGCAGATCGTAGAGATCCTTGTCCATCGCCGGGCCCGGATCGATCTTGTTCTTGATGCCGTCGAGGCCGGCCATCAGCATCGCGGCGAAGGCGAGATACGGATTGGCCATCGGATCGGGGAAGCGGACCTCGACACGCTTTGCCTTCGGCGAGGTGGTGTAGGGGATACGGCAGGACGCCGAGCGATTGCGCGCCGAGTAGGCGAGCAGCACCGGCGCTTCATAACCCGGCACCAGGCGCTTGTAGGAGTTGGTCGAGGGATTGGTGAAGGCGTTGATCGCCTTGGCGTGCTTGATGATGCCGCCGATGTAGTGGAGGCAGGTTTCCGACAGGTCGGCATACTTGTTGCCGGCGAAGGTCGGCTTGCCGTCCTTCCAGATCGACTGGTGCACGTGCATGCCCGAGCCGTTGTCGCCGAAGACCGGCTTCGGCATGAACGTCGCGGTCTTGCCGTAGATGTGCGCGACCTGATGGATGCAGTATTTGTAAACCTGCAGCTGGTCGGCGGTGTAGGTCAGCGTGTCGAACTTCATGCCGAGCTCATGCTGGGCCGACGCCACTTCGTGGTGGTGCTTCTCGACCTTCACGCCCATGCGCGCCATGGCGCCGAGCATTTCGGAGCGCATGTCCTGCAGCGAATCCTGCGGCGGCACCGGGAAGTAGCCGCCCTTGGTGCGGATGCGGTGGCCGAGGTTGCCGCCTTCGTATTCGGTGTCCGAGTTGGTCGGCAGTTCGCTGGAGTCGACCCTGAAGCCGGTGTTGTAGGGGGTGGCGCTGTAGCGCACGTCGTCGAACACGAAGAACTCGGCTTCGGGCCCCACATAGACGGTATCGCCGACGCCCATCGCCTTGACCTGGGCCTCGGCCTTGCGGGCGATGCCGCGCGGATCGCGGTTGTAGGCTTCGCCGGTGCTCGGTTCGAGCACGTCGCAGGTGAGAACCATCGTGGTTTCGGCGAAGAACGGATCGATGCAGGCGGTTTTCGGATCCGGCATCAGCGTCATGTCGGACTCGTTGATGGCCTTCCAGCCGGCGATCGACGAGCCGTCGAACATGGTGCCTTCGGCGAAGATCTCCTCGTCGATCATCGTGACGTCGAAGGTGACGTGCTGCCACTTGCCGCGCGGATCGGTGAAGCGCAGGTCGACATACTTGACGTCGTTATCCTTGATGGACTTGAGGACTTCGTTAGCGGTGGTCATGGATACCTCTTTCAGGTTCAGCGGTTCGCAATAGGGGCGGATATTGGTGACAAGGGCAGGAGATCAGATCGCGTCGGTGCCTGATTCTCCTGTTCTGATGCGGATGGCTTCCTCGATGTTGGAGACGAAAATCTTGCCGTCACCGATGCGGCCGGTCTGTGCCGCGCGTCGGATCGCCTCGATGGCCTTCTCCACCAGATCGTCGGAGGTCACGATCTCCACCTTCACCTTGGGGAGAAAGTCGACGATGTATTCGGCGCCGCGGTAAAGCTCGGCATGTCCCTTCTGGCGGCCGAATCCCTTGGCTTCCGTGACGGTGATGCCCTGAAGACCGACCTCCTGGAGCGCTTCCTTGACCTCGTCCAGCTTGAACGGCTTGATGATGGCTTCGATCTTTTTCATTGAGCGTCTCCGGGCACTTCAGTTCCTTGGGACAGAACGTTTTGGCGTGTTGGTTGGCGTGTTGGCGGCTTTCGGTGAATGGGACGGGTCGACGGTTGGCGATTTCGGCAGGGCCGTTCATCCGGAACTGGCGGCATCGAACGACGTCCGGAGCTTCATTTCGGTCAGGGCTTCATTCGGTCAGGATTTCATTCGGTGAAGGCACGGCAGGTTCGACATTTGCTCTTGGTAAGCAGGGTCTGTGCCAAGTCTGGTCCGGCATCTGGTCCGGCGTCTGGCCCGGCAGGAACGTTGGTGAATTAGCAGGGTATTCGGTTTTGTTCCACGCGGGCGTTGGTGCATTTGCGGTCACTCAGTGACGTTTTTTTGATCTGCTTGCATAATTTATGAGCAGTTCGGCGCAGGCGGCATTCGGGAAGGTGCTGGCCGTGCCTCACTTTAAGGCGGTTCACGTCAGGAGAAAAACATGGAAATCCTGACTGTCGGCGAAATGCGGACGGCGGATCAGCTCGCCATTGCGGCGGGCACGAGCGGCTTTGCCCTGATGTTGAGCGCCGGGCGGGCGGTGGCGGCGGCGGCCATGGACCTGGCACCGCGCGGACCGATCCTCGTGGTCGCGGGCGGCGGAAACAACGGTGGCGACGGCTTCGTGGCCGCGGCCGAACTGGTGGCGCACGGCCGGGACGTGACGCTGGCGCTGCTGGGGGACCGGGAGGCGTTGACGGGCGATGCCGCGCTGGCCGCCCGTCACTGGACCGGGCCGGTGCTGCGCTGCGAGCCGGCCGTCATCGGGCAGCCGGCGCTGGTGATCGATGCCCTGTTCGGTGCCGGTCTCAATCGAACCGTCACGGATGACGCGCGCGCCGTCATCGACGCCATCAACGCCAGCGGCGCGTCGGTCCTGAGCGTCGATCTGCCCAGCGGGGTGAACGGCAGCACCGGCGCCATCCTGGGGGTGGCGGTGCGCGCCACCGAAACCGTCACCTTCTTCCGCCGCAAGCCGGGGCATCTGCTGATGCCGGGACGGGCCTGTTGCGGTCGCCTCACCGTGGTCGATATCGGGATTCCCGCGTCCGTCCTCGACGACATCCGCCCGTCGACCTTCGACAACGATCCCGATCTCTGGGCGTCGAGCTTCCCGGTGCCCCGGATCGACACCCACAAATACGCGCGCGGACATGCCGTCGTGGTTTCGGGAGGGGTGGCCGCGACGGGCGCGGCGCGGCTCGCCGCGCGCGCGGCGCTGCGGGCCGGGGCGGGGCTCGTCACCGTGCTGTCGCCGTCCGACGCACTTGCGGTCAATGCCGCCGCACTGACCGCGGTGATGGTCAGGCGGATCGACAGCGCCGCCGAGTTCTCGGACCTGTTTTCGGATCGCCGGCTGAATGCCTGCGTGATCGGGCCCGCCGCTGGCGTCGGTGACCTGACGCGGCAGCGGGTTCTGGCGGCGCTCGCGGCGGATCGCGCCTGCGTGCTGGACGCGGATGCGCTGACCAGCTTCGCGGAAGCGCCGGACATACTGTTCGCGGCCATCAAGGCCCTGGAGCGGCCTCGGGTGGTGCTGACCCCGCATCAGGGCGAGTTCGCCCGGCTGTTCGGCGAGTTGGACAACAAGCATCCCCTCAAATCGAAGCTGGAGCGGGTGCGTGCCGCGGCCGCCCGCTCGGGTGCCGTCGTCCTGCTGAAGGGGCCGGATACGGTGGTGGCTGTGCCGGAGGGGCGCGCGGCGATCGCTTCCAACGCCCCGCCGTGGCTGGCCACGGCAGGGTCGGGCGATGTGCTGGCCGGGCTGATCGGCGGAATGCTGGCGCAGGACGTGCCTCCGTTCGAGGCGGCCTGCATCGGCGTCTGGATGCATGGCGAAGCCGGCCGCGAAATGGGGCCGGGCCTGATCGCCGAAGACCTGCCGGAGGCGCTGCCGGCCGTCTTTCGTCGCCTTTATGGTCGTCTCAATATGAGTTCCTACAGAGATTAGGCGGGATTTCCTCAAGTGACATGATAGCTTGAGACCCGTCTCCCCGTGGGTCTGTCTGCGCCGATGGCCTCCATCAACCAGCTGCCGGAATGCTCGGCGAGGAACGCGATCCGGTGCGTCTGCCGCGGCCCGACCATCAGCGTATCCAGCCAGAACGGCTTCCAGCCGTCGTCGAGCCGATCCAGCAGCCGGACATGGTGGCCGTGCAGCGCAAAGGTGACCGGGACGCTGCCACGATTGGCCAGGGTGATGACGGTCGCCCGGTTCCGCGGAACGCGGAAGGCTGGCGCCTGGTCCCGGCTGAATTCGCCCGGTCTGGTCCAGGTAAACCGGGGGCCTGGCCGATCGGGCGCCGGCGCCGCGAAGGTCAGATCCATGTCGACCCTGACGGCCGTTCGCAGGTCGATGGCGTCCGGCAGGCCGATCGGCTTCAGGGCTTCCGGCGGGCCCGGGGGCTGCCGACGGACTGGTTCGCCCGCGACGGCGAAGAGCCCGATCCGCCGGGGCCCGCGGCCGTCATCGAGCATGATGGAGGATGAGGTCCCGGCTGCCGCGTCGCCATCGACGAAAGCGTCGATCCGGGTTCCCGGCGCCAGCACGATCCGCCCGCCGCGGGCCAGGAACGGCTCGGCCGGGCAACTGTCGATGGCCATGATCCGAATGTCATGATTCGGAATTTCAAGTGCAATGGCATTGCGTTGGCAGCCGTTGATGAAGCGGAATCTGATCCGCTCATTGGGGCGGGCGGCAAGGGTCGGCCGGGCCCGGCCGTTGAGGGTGTAGAGCGGCTCGGCGTCGTCCGCGCCGGGCTCGCCGCTTGCCACGTTCCCGTCCGCCGACGGCCGCCAATCCTCGATCAGCACGACCTCGTCGCGGTCCACCCGCGGCGGGGTTTGCTCCCGGACGATCAAGGGACAGCCCGCGCGCGCGCCCGTACCATCGTCGAGCAGGCCGGCCTCGCATATCACGGTGCCGGGGCGGTCGAGCCTGACCGTGAACGTATCGGTATCGCCCGGAGCCACCGGCGCGCGGCCGGTCAGGGGTTCGGCGGCGGCGTTCCCGTCCAGTCCCCTGAAAGTGAGGACGGCTGGCTTTGTCAGGCCGTTGCGGAAATGGACCTCGACGCGGTCGCCGGCGTTGAAGACGGGAACGCCTTCGCCGCCTTCCGTCGCGAGCCCCGGCGCCGCGATCTGCCTGGAACCGGCCTCGAGCCGCCGGGCGTGGCCGGCGGCGTGGAGCATGAGTGATTTGCCCGCGCCGGTGGATTCGGCCGCCGAGGCCGGTGGACCCGGCAACAGCAGCATCCCCAGTCCCGCCACCACGCGGCGCCGGGTCATCGGGAGGGAACGGTCAGGCAACGAACGGTCAGGCATGGAGGGAGCCAATCATCTCACCCGGAAATTGTTGTGCTCGTCAGACCGAACCCACCGGAAAGGGCCATTTTTTTGCTGCGAAGCGAGGACTGCATGTTATAAGCCCGCCGCGACGATGGCTGTGGTTTCGGATGCGGCATCCGGCCCCACCGCAATTGACCGCGGGACGTGGAGCACGACATCTACCGAAGGCCACCCGTCGTTTCGGCGCGGCCCTTGCGTCGCGAGGTGACCGGAAAGCTGCCGGAGGCGGGCGTGGCGGAATTGGTAGACGCGCTGGATTTAGGTTCCAGTGACGCAAGTTGTGGGGGTTCGAGTCCCTCCGCCCGCACCAAACGCGCCCGCACCAAACGCGGTTCGCGTTTGCGCTGAACGATTTTTCCGGAGGGCAGTTTCCGTCAGGGATCGCGTCCCCGGAGCCACCGGGTCCGGACCGCCGCGTCCCGGGCCGTCCAGATTGACAACATCTCCGGCCATCGGCCTGAGCAAGCGAGAAGATTGACGTCATGCAGGTGAATGAGACCGTCGCCGACGGACTGAAGCACGAATTCCAGGTCAGCATCCCGGCCGCCGATCTTGATGCCAAGGCCGATGCGCGCCTGGCCGATCTCAAGGACAAGGTGCGCCTGAACGGCTTCCGTCCCGGCAAGGTGCCGCCGGCTCACCTGAAGAAGCTCTACGGCCGCTCGGTGATGGTCGAGACGGTCGAGGAGACCATCCGCGACACCAACAACCAGATTTTCACCGAGCGCGGCTTCCGCCTGGCGACCGAGCCGAAGGTGACGATGCCGACCGAGGAGAAGGACGTCGAGGCGATCCTCTCGGGCCAGTCCGACCTGACCTACACGGTCGCGATCGAGGTCGTGCCGTCGATCGCGCTGGCCGATTTCAAGACCTTCTCGGTGGAGAAGCCGGTGGCCGACGTTGCCGACGCCGACGTCGACGAGGGCGTCAAGCGCATCGCCGACCAGAACCGCGATTATGCCGACAAGGGCGAAGGCGCCAAGGCCGAGAGTGGCGACCGCGTCACGATCTCCTTCAAGGGCTCGATCGACGGCGTTCCGTTCGAGGGCGGCTCCGGCGAAGGCATTCCGGTGGAGATCGGCTCCAACACGTTCATTCCGGGCTTCGAGGAGCAGCTGACCGGCATCGCCAAGGACGAGACGCGCACCTTGAAGGTGCCGTTCCCGAAGAATTATGCGAACGAAGAACTCGCCGGCAAGGATGCCGAATTCGAGACCACCGCGACTCTGGTCGAGAAGCCGCAGGACAAGGTGATCGATGACGAGTTCGCCAAGTCGCTGGGGCTCGAGTCGCTCGACAAGCTGAAGGAGGCGGTGCGCGAGCGGATGACCGCGGAATTCGCCGCCGCGACCCGCCAGCGCGTCAAGCGGATGCTGCTGGATCAGCTTGACGAGGCCCACAAGTTCGAGGCGCCGCCGTCGCTTGTCGACGAGGAGTTCAACCTGATGTGGAACTCGATCAAGGCCGAGATGGAATCCGCCGGCAAGACCTTCGCCGACGAGGACACCACCGAAGACGCCGCCAGGGACGAGTACCGCAAGATCGCCGATCGCCGCGTCCGCCTCGGCCTGGTGCTGTCGGAGATCGGGGAGAAGAACAAGATCACGGTGTCCGACGACGAGGTCAGCCGCGCGGTGATCGAGCGCGCCCGCCAGATGCCGGGCCGCGAGAAGGAGGTCTGGGATTTCTATCGCCAGAATGCCCAGGCGCTGGCGCAGCTCCGCGCGCCGATCTTCGAGGACAAGGTGGTCGATTTCATTCTCGAACTCGCCAATGTCACCGAGAAGAAAGTCTCGCGCGAGGACCTTTACAAGGACGACGACGCCGAGAAGCCGGCCGCCTGAGTCGCCTGACCTGGAATCGCGATGCGGGGCGGCCGCGCCGCCGCCGCATCGGCGCCGCCGCATTAAGGATAGCCGGCGAAAGCCGGCGCGACCGGCGCCTGGCTGCTTTGCCGGCGGACGGGAATCAGTTTCAACTGCGAAAGCGTCCGGTGGCTTTGGCGGGGCGAGCCTGGATCAGTCCGCAGGTCGCGGGGTCTTGCCGCCGCCGAAGTGGCATATATATGCCCGGTTCCTGACGGCCCTGGCTCTTCCGGCCTTGGCGTGCCGGGAGTCTCGTCAAGTCCTGCCTTACAGGACGGCCGTAAGGGTCGGTGAATCCGGGAGTTTCCCGAGGTGGCCGAAGCGGCGGTCCTGACAACCTTCAGGTGAGCAATGCGCGATCCGATCGAAACCTACATGAACCTCGTCCCGATGGTGGTCGAGCAGACCAACCGTGGCGAGCGCGCCTACGACATCTTTTCGCGCCTTCTGAAAGAGCGAATCATTTTCGTGACGGGCCCCGTCGAGGACGGCATGTCGACACTGACGGTCGCCCAACTCCTCTTCCTCGAGGCGGAGAATCCGAAAAAAGAAATCAATATGTACATCAATTCGCCGGGCGGCGTGGTCACCTCGGGCCTGGCGATCTACGACACCATGCAGTTCATCCGCTCGCCGGTCGCCACGCTCTGCACCGGGCAGGCGGCCTCGATGGGATCGCTGCTGCTCGCCGCCGGCGAGAAGGGCATGCGGTTCTCGCTGCCGAACGCGCGCATCATGGTGCATCAGCCGTCGGGCGGCTTTCAGGGGCAGGCGACCGATATCATGCTGCACGCCCAGGAAATCCTGAATCTCAAGAAGCGCCTCAACGAGATCTACGTGAAGCACACGGGTCAGACCTACAAGGCGATCGAGGATGCGCTCGAGCGCGACAAGTTTCTCACCGCGGAAGCAGCCAAGGAATTCGGCCTGGTCGACGAGGTGAAGGAGAAGCGCACCGAAGATCCGGCGGCGCCGAAGGCCGGCTGAACCAAAGCAGGTTCCCGGCAGACGAATAAAGCGCGGGCGCGATATTGCCAGCCAGGCCGTGCCCGCCAGTTGATTCGCTTCGGATTGATTCGCTTCGGTTCCGTGGCGGCGTGTTGTGGCAAGAGAATTGCCGATCTCGGGCGATTTCAAGCTTTAGGGTCGCGCTGTGGTCCCAAATCACGCTATTGTCACGGCATGAGACGATTTGCCGATTAGCGAATTCTTGATAGTCGGCTGTCAGCATGGTTGGCTGCTGGCAGCGCTTCGGTAGACTGAGAAATTGTTGCAATTGTACTGGCGGCGTGCCGCCGGTGAGAGCAGATAGAGGTCTTTCTGGTACGGATTTTGCTCCTATCTGGATCGGTACGGCAGGCTTGCCGGACAGGAGCGGTCTCTATTGGCGGGATCGATTGGCGACGGAGATACGAATGAGCAAGGTCGGTGCGAGCGATTCCAAGAACACGCTTTACTGCTCGTTCTGCGGCAAGAGCCAGCATGAAGTTCGCAAACTGATTGCGGGACCGACCGTTTTCATCTGCGACGAATGCGTCGAACTCTGCATGGACATCATCCGCGAGGAGAACAAGTCCTCGCTGGTGAAGTCGCGTGACGGCATTCCGACGCCGAAGGAAATCTGCAAGGTGCTGGACGACTACGTGATCGGCCAGGCCCATGCCAAGAAGGTGCTGTCGGTTGCGGTCCACAATCACTACAAGCGGCTGAACCACCAGACCAAGCACAACGACGTCGAACTGGCAAAGTCGAACATCCTGCTGATCGGCCCGACCGGCTCCGGCAAGACGCTGCTGGCGCAGACGCTGGCGCGCATCCTCGACGTGCCGTTCACGATGGCGGATGCGACGACGCTGACCGAGGCCGGCTATGTCGGCGAGGACGTCGAGAACATCATCCTGAAGCTGTTGCAGGCGGCCGACTACAATGTCGAGCGCGCCCAGCGCGGCATCGTCTATATCGACGAGATCG
>JAGRLZ010000008.1 GCA_020441545.1 Xanthobacteraceae bacterium
ATCGGCTGAAGTTTCAGTCCGGCCATAATTCTCGGGGTATGCCGCCTCATCAGGAACACAAAGGTGTCTGGTCCTGGAGTGTGGGGGAATCAGCCAAGCTGATCCCTCATTCCGGGAGGAGTTATGGGACAGATAACTTCACGGCAGCGCCACGACCACGCACGCCATCCGAGCAGCGATACAGCGATCGAGGGCTCCGCTCAAAGATCTAGCCCGCGCAGCACGGCCTTCGTCAGAAGACAGTCTCCGAGTGGCGCAAACGGACCTTTGTTCACGATGCGCCGATGGGTCCGAAGATCGTGCGTTCGACAGTTCTGACGGCAGAGGAGGAGGCGATGGTCGTTGCGTTCCGCAAGCACACGCTGCTGCCTCTCGATGACTGCCTCTATGCTCTGCAGGCGACCATCCCCCATCTGACGCGTTCACCCTACGAAGCCATCTGCACAGCTTGGGCACACGAGCCAGATCGCTTCCGGTTCGATCCCATCCACTTGACCTCGGGACTGAACACCTAAAGCGCGTCAGCCCTTTGACTTGTAGGACGGCAGCGTTCCGCCGACCCGCTGACCCATTGCGTTCCCGAGTGCCTGCAAGCCGCTCATGGGACGAATCATGACCTCGAAATCCATGATCTGCCCCTGTTCGTTGAAGCGAATGAAGTCGATGCCCTTGAGCTTCTTGTCGCCGACGCGCGCGCGAAACTCCAGCACGACGTCCAGGCCGTCATCGCTCGCCAGTTGTCGCTCGTAGACAAAGTCCTGAAACACTTGATTGACGTTGGTCAGCGCCAGGATCAGGGCTTCGGCGGATTGGTAGGGAGAGAACGCCATCGGCGAGCGAAACACCGCATCCGGATGAATGATGGCCGGAAGCTCGCCGAGATCGTTCGCGGCGACCGCACGATGCCAGAGATCGAGTGACCGGGCGACCGCGGGATGGGCGTTCTTGGGAGGTTGCGACACAGGTCTTGTCCTTTGCAAGGGGGCGGGAAAGCGGGTTGTTGAACTGGTTCGCATCAAACCCGCGCGATGGGATCGGCGAAGGGCGGATGGCGCCTGACGCTGCGATCGCGTCTCGCATCCAGCGCCCTGTCGCGGACGCAGTTCACGCCGCGTTGCGATGCGGCTCGGGGAATGCGAGGCGCCGAAAACCCGCTCGGACGAACGGCTTCCATGCGCCTTCCGGCTGCGCCAGCCGGTCCGCGATCGCATGGAGCGCGGCGGGATGATGTCCAAGCCCGGAGTGGCTGCCGCGGACCTCGATGTTTTCCGACTGCGGCCCCTCCTGTTCCAGGCATCCTTGCCAGGCAACGATTCCGTCGGTCCGGCTGTAGATGCTCGTGGTCGGCACCGGCGGCGGCCGCCTGATGATCGCAGCCTGTTCGTCATCGACCCACTGGTCGATCTTCATGCCGCTCAACAGTTCGAACACGGGCCCGACCGTCGTGGCCGTCGGTTGGATGGCGAATCCGCTGCCGAGCGAAATGACCGATCGCACCTGTTCGGGCGCCGCGCGCGCGAGTTCGCGGGCGAATATCCCGCCGAGGCTCCAGCCGATCAGGCTCACCTTGCGGCCGTGCCGCTGCGCCAGTTGATCCAGCCGAGCCCGTGCCGCTTCTTCGACGCCGGGCCGCGGCCCGCGATTCATGCCGAGCCCCCAGCCGTAAGGCTGGTAGCCCCGATCTCTCAGGAAAGCACGCAGCACCAGCGTCGAGGCGTCGCTTGCCGCGAGGCCGGGCAGCACCAGGACCGGATGGCCGTCGCCGCGCGGAGACAGGCGCAACGCCGGCGCAAGGGAGAAGAACGCCGCCAACTCGGAGAGGGAGCGCGTTTCGAGCATCAACAATCCGAGTGACGGCGGAGCGGACGGGCTTGCAACCATGGTTCTCTACCTTTTCAGATGGTCAGGACGTGGAGCTGACCAGGGCTATGTGTTGTCGGTGGCGCCACCCGCGCCCTGGCGCATCAATTCCTCACCCATCATGCGGTGGATCAGGTTGACGGCCTTGAGCGGGCGCAGCATCACCTTGAAATGAGTGATCCGGCCGGCGTCGTCGAATTTGATGATATCGACGCCGTTGACCTTGATGCCGTCGATCTCGGTCGCGAATTCGAGCACCGCGCCGTTGTGGTTGCGCCATTCGCCGACATAGGCAAAGGCGGGGCTGTCCAGAACGCCGAGCGCGCTGGTAAGATATTTGAAGGTGATGTCACGCCCGCGCTGCGGCGTATGCACCACCGGGCTCTCGAACACCGCATCGGGATGGAGAAGCTCCCAGAGCAGCTTGGTGTCGTGCGCCTTTATATAAGCGTACCATTTATCGAGGCCGATCATCGTCATTGGGAAATCCCATGTTGCGAGGGGAAGGTCAGGGCGTCAGGCGCTCAACCGCTGCGTGAAGGCTTCGCCGGCTTCGGCGAATTCCTCCTTGAGCCGCTCCACGAGCCCAGCGACCGGCGGTGCATCGACGATCTGGCCGATGCCCTGGCCCGAGCCCCAGATATCGCGCCACGCCTTCGACTTCATGTTGCCGCCGGAGCCGAAGTTCATCTTCGACTTGTCGGCCACCGGGAGATTGTCGGGATCAAGTCCGGCCGCCGCGATCGACGGGCCGAGATAGTTGCCGTGAATGCCGGTGAACAGATTGGAATACACGATGTCGTGCGCCGCGTGGGCGATCAGCGCCTGCTTGTAGCCGGGATCGGCATTGGCTTCCGCCGTGGCGATGAAGCGGGTGCCCATGTAGGCAAGGTCGGCGCCGAGCGCGAGCGCCGAGGCGATGCCCCAACCATCCGAGATCGCACCCGACAACAGGATCGTGCCGTCGAACCACTGCTTGACCTCGCGGACCAGCGCGAAGGGCGACAGCGTGCCGGCATGGCCGCCCGCGCCGGTGCAGACCAGGATCAGGCCATCGACACCCTGCTCGGCCGCCTTGCGGGCGTGCTTGACGTTGATGACGTCGTGAAACACCAGGCCGCCATAGGAATGCGCGGCCTCGACGATTTCCGCCGGCGGACGCAGCGAGGTGATGATGATCGGCGCCTTGTGCTTCACGCAGGTTTCCATGTCGGCGAACAGCCGGTCGTTGGAGGCGTGGCAGATCTGGTTGACCGCGTATGGCGCGACCTTCTTGTCCGGGTTCTGCGCCTGATACTCGCCGAGTTCGTCCGCAATGCGCGTCAGCCATTCATCGAGCTTGCCGGCGGGACGCGCGTTGAGTGCCGGAAACGATCCGACGACCCCGGCCTTGCACTGAGCAATCACCAGTTCGGGCCCCGAGACGATGAACAGGGGCGAGCCCACGACGGGAAGTTCAAGTCGATCTTTCAGCAGCGCCGGAATTGTCATGATCCCTCCTGATCCATGGCGATGTCGTCGCGGCAATCTCAATATGCTCATATTTGCATATTGCCTATATGCTTTCTTTTGCATATGGTCAAGTATCTTTATTGGAGACATCCGACAATGGCGCTTGGCGACGCGATCCTCGTCTGTCTGACCGAGCGTTCAATGACCGGCTACGAACTCGCCAAGACATTCGACACCTCGATCGGATTTTTCTGGAAGGCCAACCATCAGCAGATCTATGCCGAGCTGACGCGGCTTCGCGCCAAAGGCTTCATCCAGGGCCGCGAGGTCGAACAATCGGGCAAGCCGAACAAGCTGGTGTACACGCTGACGAGCGAAGGCAAGGCGGCGCTCAGGCGGTGGGCGGCACAGCCCAGCAATCCACCGGCCAGCAAGGACGATCTGCTGGTCAGGGTCTACGCGCTCGACAGCATCGACATCGCGCCCCTGTGCGCCGATCTGATGGCGCGGCTCGAATATCACCGCGACCGCCTGGCGCGGTACGAGCGCGTTCTCAAAAAACGATTCGCCCATGGTGCGACATCGCTGGCCGAGACCGGCAAGCTGCTGACCCTGCGCCTCGGGCTTCGCTACGAACGCTCGCTATCGGAGTGGTGCGAGGAAGCGCTCGACACCATCTCGACCGTTGCACGCCTGGGCGCGCGTGCGACGGACGGCGAAAGCGTCGCCGGCGATTGACGCAGGCGCAGCCATCATGATGGGGGCTATGGAGGCGACATAACTCGCTATCATTGCCTGGGACGACGTTTTCAGGTCAAGCCGTCCTTCAAATTCGGCATCGTGCCGGGTGACGGTATGCGCATCGTCTGGCCGGAGGCGATCGGTTCGATCCGCGGGCGCAATTCCTGCTCGCCTGCACGCGCGAGATCGCCGACGACATTGCGGCGCTGCCATCCTCACCGGCCGCTATTCACATTCCCGACCGGCACGGATTTTGTCTCAAGACTCATGTTTTATCTCAAGGCTCATGCCCGGTCGCCGGGAGGCTGGTGGGGAGGCTGAGGGTAAGGCGCATGCCGGTGGAAAGCGGTTCAAGCGTCACCTCTCCACCGAGTGACGCGGTGCGTTGGCGCATATTGCCCAGTCCTTTGCCATTCGTATTCAGCAGGATGTCGCTGCCGTCATTCTCGATGGTGATGCGGGCGGAGCCGTCCTGGGCCCTTTCTCCGGTAAACGCGATGCGGCGCGCGGGGCCGTGCTTGATGGCGTTCGTTACGGCCTCTTGAAGAATCCGCAAAAGCGCGAGCGCGTGGCCCGGCGTGACGCCGGTGACGGCCGGCAGGCGATCCATCGACCATTCCAGCGCGATGCCGAGGCGGCGCAATTGCAACGCTGTACGCTCGCGGAAGTAGGAGAGCACCACCGGGATGTCTTCGTCGCCGATATCGAGCGACTGGATGACGAGGCGCAGATCATCCAATGCTTCGCGCGCGGCCTTTTCGATGTCCGGCTTTTCCTCGCTTTCGGCCAGCGCGATGATGGAGACGATATGGCCGGAAAGCCCGTCATGCAGGTCGCGCGTCAGGCGCTGGCGCTCCTGTTCGCGGGCGATGTTGGCGGACAGGACGGTTTCGTGCGCGTGGGCCTTGACAAGCTCCTCCTGCTGCTCGTCCAGTCGAACGCGCAAGGTTTCGTTGGCAATGTCGAGGATGTCGAGGGACTGCGTCAGCCGTCGGAACAGGATGACCGCTACCGCCGTGATCAGAAATATCTGAGGGTAGAGAAGCAAGATAACGCCGCGATCATGCACCCCGGAGATGCTGGCGATATCGACAAATACATAGCCGATGATTGCCGCGACCCCGCTCATGACCAGGGCATATTCCATATTGCGGGTAGCGAGGAACGCGCGCCCGAGCACAATGACGGCCCCGAAGAGCCAGGCGATCGAGACAAGGCCGAAAAAGGCGCCGACCGGCCGGAAATACGGATATTGCATCAAGGCGAGGACGACCACTCCCGACCACAGAAGCGCAAAAGGGATCAGCCAGCGCGGCGCGCGCCGCCCGACCATGGCGCAGGCGAGGCCGAAAGGGACCATGCTGGAGAAACTGCCAACGCTCATTACCGCAATGGATGACATGCCCTCACTCAGCACATTGAACGGATTGATGCTTGAGAGATTTGTCAGCATGAGGCTAAAGCCCATCAGGCAGAACCAGCCGTAAACGGTGTCACGGCGGCGAGCCAGCCAGATGCTGGCGATACCGATGGTCAGCAAAGTATACAGGGCCAGAACGGCAACGCGCTGCATATCCACAAGGAAGGAAAGAAGCCGGTAATCGGGCAATATCTGCTCGCCGGTTCCAAGATAGGCCCGGGCCAGGTAACCGATTCTGAATCCCCCCTCGCGCGCCATGCGCAGGGTTAGAACGTTCGTTCCGAGCTTGAGGTCTTCTTTGGGCAAGCGCGCAAGAAGCGGCATCTCGAAAAGAGGGGTGGCCCAGACATTCGCGCGCACCACAAAGAGGCTCTGCCCGTTGATCTGGATTTGGGGGGTGAGGCGCGTCAAGGGGATCAGCAGGAATTGCATCCGCTCGCGCTCCTGTTCGGTGTGGAGCGTGAAGGTCAGCTTGTATTCCCCCTCGTGGAGTCCTGCAGGAATATCGCGCGGCCAGGAATGCGGCAGGCTGACCTGCTTCGGTTGCGCGCCATCGAGGGCGAAGAAGGCTTGATCGATCGTCGGCGCATCCGGTTTGGGCAGATGCACCAGTAGGGGAAGTATGGCCAGCAGGAACAAGCCGACAAGACCGGCGTTTCGGCCGATGATGTGCGATCTGGCCGTCATGCCTACCTTGGCAGGATTCCGCGTTCGCGCGCCTCGAACACGGCCTGCGAGCGATTGTTCACGCTCAGCTTGCGATAGATGTTGCGAATGTGGACGGGAACCGTATGGCGCGAGATTTCGAGGCGGATGGCGATCTCCTCATAGGTCAGGCCCCTGGCGATGTGGTTCAGGATGTCCATCTCGCGCGCCGTGAGGTCGGACGGCGCGCCTTGCTGCGTGTCATGCGTCTGGCGGCCCGCAAGGCGGCGCACCAGCAGGCGGGCGATGCGCGATGAAATCGGAGAGTGCCCCGCCAAAAGATCGTTGACCGCGTCGAGCAGGTCGATGGCGTAGGCGTCCTTGTGCAGATAGCCGGCGGCACCGGCTTGAATGGCGTCGAGCACGGTGCGTTCGTCGGCCAGTACCGAGACGACCATGGCCTCCGCGTCAGGAGAAACGGCCTTCAGCCGATGAATCGCCTCAAGGCCGTTGCCATCGGGCAGTCGCAGATCGGTAATCAGCAGGTCGATCGCTTCGCGGTCGATCACCCGCGTTGCATCAGCCAGCGTTCCACAGGCGGCGATGAGGCTGCCTTTGTCCCAGCCGTCCAGAATGCGGGCAAGCCGCTTGCGCACCGGCTCGTCATCCTCGACGAGAAGGACACGCCAGTTCGCTTCTTTTCCTGTCTGCTCCACCGCCTCCCGGGGCATGACTGTCACTCGTGATTTTCTTGAGAAAGCCGCGCCGTGTCCGTGCGCCGTGACAACGACCCCAGACGCCGACAACCGCATGTTCGGCTAACCCTATAGCGTTTTCGAGCGAAGTGGATACCGGTTCGCGTCAAGAACACGCGTCAAGACAGGAATCTGGAGGCCCATTCCGATTCTATCGGAATGGAAATGGCTCCAGGTTCGCTCCCAAGGAATGCACATACCATATTCATGGTATTTTCTCGCGGCGCCCGCCTCGCTATCCGTTCGGGATAGCGCTGGTGGGCAATCCTGCGGTTCGCGGTGGTGACGACGGCGATTTTCGCCGGCCCTGAAATTCATCCCCGATCGCCGCCACTCCCAAAGGCTCCGGACAAGCGCCAACGTTGTGACCGCTCGCCCCCATCTTCAGGCCCGCGGGACGCATTTACGGGCTGAGGGGCGCACAATGTCGGGAAACATCGGATCAGGAAACACCGACAATCGATACCGGCGGCTTGCCGCCGCCCTGATGGCGACGACCGGGCTCGCGGGGGCACTGGCGGGCCTCGCGCCGCTCCCGGCCCGGGCGGACGCAGTCATCGATGGCACAACGCAAACCTTCACCACAAACAAGAACTATAATGATTTTCTCTTTGTCGGGCTCGACGGCACGGCGACCCTCAATATCCAGAGCGGGGCCAGGGTCTCTGGCTGGTTCGGCACCGTCGGTTTTAACGCCGGCTCCAAAGGCACGGTGAATGTGACCGGTGCAGGTTCTGAGTGGAATGATTCGAACAAAACCTACATCGGCTATACAGGCAGAGGCACGCTTAACGTCACAAATGGCGGCGCGGTCACCGGCAACACGACCAGCTACATCGGCTATAAAGCGGATGGCGTCGGCACTGCAACGGTCACGGGCGCGGGATCGAGCTGGACGACCTATAACCTGACGGTCGGCGAGCGGGGCACCGGCACGCTGACCATCGCCGATGGCGGGACGGTGAGCGCGGTAAGCGGCAGCTCGACGGTGACGCTCGGCTACACCGCCAGCGGCAACGGCACGATCAACATCGGCGCGGCGGCCGGGAGTGCGGCAAAGGGCGCGGGCACGCTGGATGCGAAAGAATTCATCTTTCGCAACGGCGCCGGCACGCTCAATTTCAACCACACGGACACCGATTACCAGTTCGCGGCAGGAATGAGCGGCAGCGGCACGATCAACCAGATAGCCGGCGTCACCAACCTGACCGACGATTCGTCCGGCTTCACCGGCGTGACCACGGTCGATGGGGGAGCGCTGAACATCACCGGCAAGCTTGGCGGTTTGAACGGCTCTATCGGCAGCGGCGCTGCTTCAACCGGTGCGGTAACAGTGGCGGGCGCGGGGTCAAGCTGGGCGAATACGAACCAGTTTTACGTCGGCGAATCCGGCGCCGGCGCACTGACTGTCGCCGATGGCGGAACGGTCAGCGCTGGCGGCGGCAGCGGCACCCTCACCCTTGCCGCCAATGCAGGCTCCACCGGCACGCTCAATATCGGCGCGGCGACAAGCGATACGGCCGCAGCAGCGGGGACGCTCGACGCGGCCAATCTCGCCTTCGGCAACGGTACCGGCACGCTGGTCTTCAACCACACGAGCAGCAACTATCAATTCGCAGCCGGCATCAGCGGTAATGGCGCGATCAACCAGATTGCCGGCGCCACCAGCCTGACGGGCGATTCCTCGGGTTTTACCGGCCCCGTCACCATCACCGGCGGTACGTTGTCGGTGAATAGCTCGATTGCGTCGTCGAGCGGCGTCACCGTGAAAAACGGTGGCACGCTCGGCGGCAACGGCACGACCAGCGGCGTGACCGTCGATGCCGGCGGCACGCTTGCCGCCGGCAATTCGATCGGTACGCTGAACACTGGCGATCTGTCTCTGTCGGGCGCGCTGCTGACTGAAATCGACGCCGCCGGCAACATGGACCGGATCAACGTGACCGGCACCGTCGACCTGACCGGCGGCACGCTCGACCTTCGCGGCTACGGCGACATCTCGACGCTCGCCATCGCGACGCAGGGCACCATCATCTCCAATGACGGCGCCGACGCGGTGACCGGCACGTTTGCCGCCGGAGTGGGCCTCAACACGGACAGCACGCTGTTTTCGACCGTCACCACGGCGGGCGGCGACGGCAACGATGTCGATCTCGGCGTTTTCCGCACCGGCATCACGCTGGCCAACGGCGCGACCAACAGCGAAACGGTGACCTTCCCGACCGGCTTCACCGGCTTTACCTTCACCGTGAACGGGTCCGACAGCGCCACCTTCGCGGGCAGTTTCGACGAGAGCGGCAGCGCCGTGAGCGTGGTCAAGACTGGCACCGGCACGCTGGCGGTCTCCGGTGTCAACACCTATTCCGGCGGAACCACGGTGAGCAACGGCACACTGGCGCTTTCGGGCGCCGGCACGCTCGGCGCCACGAGCGGCGCGCTCGTCGTCTCCGGCGGTACGCTCGACCTCGGCGGCACCTCGCAGAGCACGGGTGGGCTTGCGATGACCGGCGGCACGATCCGGAACGGCACCCTCGCCAGCAGCGCCTTCGGGGTCGAGTCCGGCACGATCTCTGCCGCGCTGGCCGGTTCCGGCGCCCTGACCAAGAGCGGGACGGGCGAAGTCGTGCTTTCCGGCGCCAACACCTATTCCGGCGACACCACGGTCAATGCCGGCACGTTGAGCGTGACCGGATCGATCGATAATTCAGGCAGGACGACGGTAAACGACGGCACACTGAGCATCAGCGGCACCGTCAGCAATAGATACGGTTTTGTCGGCAACGACTCCGGCTCGACCGGCGTGGCGACGGTGGACGGCGCGGGGGCGGCGTGGACGAATTCGCAGTCTCTTGTTGTCGGCAATTCGGGGACCGGCATTCTGAACATTGCGAACGGTGGCGCGGTCGGCAGCAATGTTGGCTATGTCGGCAACAGCTCGGGTTCAGAAGGCACAGTGACGGTGGACGGTGCCGGGTCCAGCTGGACGAATTCGAGCTTCCTGACCATCAGCGAAATCGGCGCCGGAACGTTGAACATCACCAATGGCGGCGCGGTCAGCAACACATATGGTTTCATCGGCGGCGGCACCGGGTCGAACGGCGCGGTGGCTGTCGATGGCGCGGGCTCCACCTGGACCAATTCGCAGAACATTATTGTCGGCAGTCTGGGAACCGGCACGTTGACCATCGCCAATGGCGGGGTCGTGAGTGCGGGGGGCGGCAGCGGAACAGTGATCCTCGGCAGGGATGTTGACGCTACCGGCACGCTCAACATCGGCGCTGCGGCCGGCGACGCGGCGATGGGCGCAGGTGCGCTTGATGCGGCCAGCGTCGCCTTCGGTGACGGCACCGGCACGCTGGTCTTCAACCACACAGACACCCGCTATGAATTCTCAGCGCAAATTTCGGGCGCCGGCAACATCGACCATCTGGCGGGCGCAACCAACCTCACAGGCGTGTCCAGCGGCTTTACGGGCGTCACCACCGTCAATGGCGGCACGCTGAGCGTCAACGGCTCGATTGCCAATTCCGCCACCACGGTCAATGCGGGCGGCACGCTGGGCGGCAACGGCACGGTCGGCGCCCTGACCGTCAACAATGGCGGCACGCTGGCACCGGGCAATTCAATCGGCACGCTGACGGTGAACGGTCATCTCGCCTTCAACAGCGGCTCGATCTACAACATCGAGGTCTCGCCAACCGCGGCCGACCGCACCGACGTGACTGGAAGCGCCGATATCTCCGGAGCCACGGTGGCGGCGACATATGAGACCGGCAGCTACGTCTCCAGGAAATACACCATCCTCAGCGCCAGCGGAGGGCTCGGCGGCACCACCTTCGTCGGGCTCACCGGAACCGCCCCCTCCGGCTTTGCCCAGTCGCTCGTCTATGATGGCAACAATGCATATCTGCTGCTGTCGCTGCTCTTTCCCACGGGATTGAACATGAACCAGCAGTCGGTCGCCGACACGCTGCAGGATCGTTTCGATCAGAACGGAAGCCTGCCAACCGCCTTCACCGGGCTGTCGGCATCCGATCTGACGACGCTTTCGGGGGAGGTTTCCACCGGCGCGGTGACAGCCGGCCTTGACGCCTCCAGCCAGTTCCTGAACGGCTTGACCGGCCAGGGCAACGCTGGCAGCGCTGATGGTGGCGGATTGACGACCGTGACCGCCTGTACGGCGCCGGAACAAGGTGTATCGACCGGCTCCGTCGATGCCGTCTTTGCCAATCGTTGGTGCGGATGGGGTTCCGCCTATGGCGAGGCAGCCCGGGTGTCCGGCAATGCCGCCGTCGGTTCGGCCAACTTCTACGGAAGCAATTGGGGTATGACGGGCGGCTTCGAGCAGCAAGCCGGCGACGGACGTGTCGGCGTAGCGCTCGGCGGCGGCGGGTCATCTTATTCGCTGGCCGACGGGCGCGGCTTCGGGTCGGCGGGCATTTTCAATGCCGGCCTTTACGGCTCGTTGCGGTCCGGGGCGGCATATCTGTCGGGCGCTGCCGCCTACACATTCAACAGCGTGACGACGGCCCGGACCGTGGGGGGCAATACGCTCACTGGCCGATATGGCGCGCACATCCTGTCGGCCCGGCTGGAAGCGGGTCGCACGGTCGGCCTGGGGTGGACTTCGCTCACGCCCTATGCCGCCGCCCAGGCGCACGCTTATTTCATGCCGGGCTATTCCGAGACGTCGACAGGCAGCACGACCTATGCCTTGTCCTACGGTGCTCAAACAATCACCGACGTCAGCACGGAACTGGGTCTCAAGCTGGCGCGGACCGTCTTGCTCGATAGCGGCGCGCTCGAACTCAATGGCCGCGTGGCCTGGGCCTGGAACCCCACACGCACCCGCCGTGTCATGGCTGCCTTCCAGGCGCTGCCGGGCTCGAATTTCAGCGTCAGGGGAGCGATTGCGGACCGCAGCGCCTTCCTGGTCGACGTGGGGGCAAAAATGCATCTGGCCCGCAACCTGTCGGCGGGCCTTTCCTTCAACGGCGCGTTCTCGCGCGACAGCTTCGCATATGGCGGCAAGGTCAAATTGAGCGCGGTCTGGTAGCCTGTCTTTCGGCCAGACCCGGGAGGGACAGGGTTCGGTGGACGCGTAACAAGGCCGACCGCTTCGCTGGCCCCCGCAGCAATGCGGCCGGCCATATCTCGGCCACGGCAAAAGCCCCCATCTCAGCCACGGCAAAAGCCCATGCCACACATTCAGGATACTCGTCCCGCTCCACTACCGGCGCCCCGTTTCCCCATGCTCCCGGTGGCTATGACGAATTAGAAAGATCCAACCCTCACAACTGTCCCAAATGCGTGAAGAACGGCAAATCGCGCCGGCCGAACTTGCTATGCCCGTACAATTGCATAAGACTGCACGCCGCTAGGCGCCTGATCCACTTACGCTGAATCGGACCCGCCGCTTATCTTCTTGTTCGAACATGATCTTTTGCGAAATCCGGTTGCCACTATTCCGGGATCATGCGCGAGCTGAACACGGTCGATGATAGGGGCTTGACGTCAGGTTATGACGGGCGCGGTTGCCAGTCGGTGCATCCATTGTGGTTACGTCATGAGCGCGTCGGCACAGTTCTGCGGCGGCTGCGGACGGCCGCGGACGGCATCGACCGCGATGGAGCGCGAGACGCTGTCGTTCCTGCAATCGAACGTGCCCGCCGGCCTGGTCGAGCGGATTCGGTCCGGCAGCTCCGGGCTCGGCGAGCGCAAGCACGTAACGGTGTTGTTCGCCGATATCCGCGGATCGACCGAGTTGATCGACGGGCTCGATCCGGAGCAGGCACTCGAGATCATCGCGCCGATCCTCAAGAGGATCATGGACGCGGTCCACCAGCATGACGGGTTCGTCAACCAGACCCGCGGCGACGGCGTCATGGCCTTGTTCGGCGCACCGATCGCCACCGAGGATCACGCCGTTCAGGCGTGCCGCGCCGCCATCGCCATCCGCGACAACATCCGCGACCTCAACGCGACCAGCCAGCGCGCGGTGGAGGTTCGCATCGGCATCAATTCCGGCCAGGTGGTGATCCATTCGATCGGCAACAACCTGGCGATGAACTACGACGCCGTCGGGCAATCCGTCCATCTCGCCGCGCGGATGGAAGCCCTCGCCGAGCCCGGCCAGATCATGCTGACCGCCGACACCTTCCAGCTTGCGAAGGGCTTCGTCAGCGCGCGTTCGCTCGGCGCCGCCAAGGTGAAGGGCGTGTCGGCTCCGGTCGGGACCTACGAACTGGTGGCGATGCGCCTGCGCACGCGATGGCAGGCGCGGTCGTCCGGCGGCCTGAGCCCGCTGACAGGCCGCCAACGCGAGCTGGCGCGCCTCAAGCAAGCCATGGACGGCACCGCGTCCGGCCGCGGCGACGCCTTCACGATTCTCGGCGCCGCCGGAATCGGCAAGTCGCGCCTGGTCCATGAATTCCTTGCCGGCCTTCCGGACGAATGGCTGGTGTTCGAAGCGGCCTGCACGGCTCAGCGCATGAATTCGAGCTATTTTCCCGTCAGCGCCCTGATGCGTGCGATCTTTCGCGTCGATGTCGCCGACACGCCCGATGCCGCCGCGAATCGCGTGCGATCGCAGATGGCGCGTTTCGATCCGCGCATGATGGTTCATCTCCCGGCCATCCTGTCGCTGCTGGACCTGAAGGTCGAGGGAAAGGCGTGGTCCGCGCTCGAGCCGCTGGAGCGGCGCAACAAGATCGTCGAGGCGATCAAGGCGCTCGTCCTGTACCAGGAGCGCTTCACGCCCCTGGTGATCGTGATCGAGGATGTCCACTGGATCGATGCCGAGACCAGGTTCGTTCTCAACAACCTGATCGACGCGATCGGAACGGCACGCGTGCTCGTCGTCGCAACCCAGAGGCCCGAGCGGCTCTGGACCCACGGCAGCGGCGGCCACCTCACCCTCGAACCTCTCAGCGCCGCCGACGGCGACCGGCTTCTGGTTTCGCTGCTCGGCGAGGACGGCAGCCTCCGCCAGATGCGGCAGCGGGTGCTCGATCATGCGCAAGGCAACCCCCTGTTCGTCGAGGAACTGGCGCGGTCGCTGCGGGAAACCAATGTCGTGGTCGGCGAGTCCGGCAAATACAGGGTCCGAAGCGGGTCGAGCGCGATCGAGATCCCCGAGACCATTCACTCGGTGCTCGCATCGCGCATCGATCTGCTCGCGCCGGCAACCAAGTCGCTGCTGCAGATGGCCGCGGTCGTCGGCAGGGACGTTCCCCTCAGCGTGTTGTCCGGAATGGCGGGGGCGGAGCCGGACGACCTGATGGAGCGTCTTCAGGTGCTCGAAACGGCGGATTTCCTTCGCCGGATCGAGACCACGGGCAGCATCGAATATGCGTTCAAGCACGAGCTGACGCGGGACGTTACCTACGGCATGATGCTGTTGAGCGTCCGCCGCTATCTTCACGCCAGGGCGATCGAGGTCATCGAGCAGCGATTCCCGGACCGGCTCGACGAGCACATCGATCGCCTCGCCGACCACGCCTTTGCCGCCGAGCTGTGGCAGAAGGCGATCCCTTACCAGTTGCGGAGCTGCCAGCGCGCGATCCGGCGGGGCGCCAATCACGACGCGGTCGCGATCTACGAGCGCGGCCTGGAGACGCTGTCGCACTGGCCGGAATCGCGCAAGCGGGCGATTGCCGAGATCGACTTCCATCTCACGGTCGTCACCGCGCTGGAGCCGCTCGGGATGCATCGCAGGATCGCGGAAGCCCTGCGCCTTGCAGGCCGGCTGGCGGAAGGCTTCGGCGAGCCGTGGCGGATCGCCGCGGTGAACTGTCAGTTGACGGTGGCGCTATGGCGCCTCGGTTGCCACGCCGAGGCGATGGCCGCGGCCCGGCTGGCGATTTCGATGGCCGAGCGCGTCGGCGAGCCGAGCCTGACCTTCGCCGCGCTCCACAATATCGGGATCATCCATCACGAGACCGGGGATTTCGAGACCTCGCTGGCCTATCACGAAAAGTGCCTGGCGATGGAGACGCCGGAGATCGACCGCAAGCGCGCCGGATGGGCGGCCCTGCCCAGCGTCACGCTGCGCACGTTCATGGCCGACTCGCTGATCGACCTCGGCGACCTCGCCCGTGCCGAGCAACTCGCCGAAGAGGCGAGCCGTCTGGCGGACGCGGCCAACCATGTCTATTCGCACGCCAACATCAACCATGTGCTCGGCCGATTGCGGATCGCGCAAGGACGGGCGGAGGAAGCGCTGGCGGTGCTGCGGAAGAGCTGGCAGTCGTGCCTCGACCTCGACATGAAGCAGATGTATCCGATCTTCGCGGCGCGCCTGGGCGAAGCCCATCTCGCATTGGGAGATATCGAGGCGGCGCTTGCTATCCTTGCCGTTCCCGAGCAACTGGACGTGCCGCTGGCCGAGCACGCTTTCGGCTGGCGCTACCTGTTCCTCGCCCAGGGGACAGCCCTGCTCGCCGCGGGACAGGCGGATGACGCAAGGCGCGTGGCCGAACGCGCGCTGGCGCTCGCCCAGGAGCGCGGAGAGCCGCCGCAATCGGCCTATGCGCGGAAACTGCTGGGCGACGTCGCGCGCGCCGGCGGCAAATCCAATGCCGCATTGGCAACGCGCCATTACGAGGAAGCGCTCGCGCTGGCCGAGCAATGCGCGATGCGGCCGCTGGTCCGGCTGTGCCGGGAGGCCCTGGCCGACGGGGTCGCCTGATGCCGCCGGCCCTGCGGCGTCAGGCCGGGTCGGCCGCCACGGCGGCATCAGCGATAACCCGGGTCGCCTTGATGCCGGGCAGGAAGAAATACGCCCCGCCCCGCACCGTCACGAATGGCCGCGGCTTGCCGACATGGAGATTGGACGGCCTTCTCTGAACGACGAAGGTGTCACCGGCCGGCGCGACATGGCCGATCGGATCGGTGCAGCCCTGCAGCCCGCCGAAGCTCGGATTGTTGAGCCAGGAGTTCTGGATCATTTCGAACTGTCCGGCGATATCGGCATTCAGGGCGATGAAGGCGATGCCTCTGGACTCGCTGCCGTCGCTCGACCGACCTCCGTCGTCCGAACGCCGCGGTCCGTAAGGACGGCCGCGCCGGATGATCCGGTGCATTTTCGACAGCCGCAGCGCCGTGTCCGGATCGGGGCCGAGGACATCGCGCGGATTGGCGCGCCGGATGTGGGAGCCGATCGGACAGGCCATTCCGGCACCGTCCTCGAAGGAATACAGGAAATCGTTTCGCACCGGCGATTTCGGCGAGTCGGCGGACGGCGAGATCAGCGGGTCGCCGTCCTGGTTCCGGCCGATCAGCCGGGCCGCAGCCCTTTCGGTGGTCGTCCGGTCGACGACGCCGTACAGCTGCTTCGCCATCAGCGCGGCGAACGCATCGAATGCCGCGACGTCCTGCTCGAGCTGCCGGAATACCAGATAGGTGCCATTCCGCATCAGGTCACAGGCGCCCGGGTTGTCCCCGGCAAAGGCGCTGCGGATGCGTTCCCGCCGTTCGTTCTCGTAGCCGAGCACGAATTCGCCGGTCTTGACCAGCGATATCCGCCTGTCGCGCCTGCCCGGCATCGGCGCTGTGTCGCCGGTGGCGGCCGCGAACCTCTGTTCGTCGCGATCGGCTTTCGGGGAGTGGGCGATCATCGGCTGGGACACGCCGTCCCGGAAGCCGAAATGCTCTTTCATGTCATCATAGAGCCGGCCCTTGATGATGACCGGACGGCCCTTGTCGCGGCCCGCCGAGGTGACGACCTCGCACGCGCCGGACATTGCATCGACTTCGACATCGATCAGCGCCTGCAGGCCCGGCGCGTCGGCGGCGTAAAGCAGCAGCATGCCGTCCACCCCGGCGGTGCCACCCCAGTCCCACAGGCCGGGCGCACTGTCTCCGGTGTCGCCCAGCAGGTTCGATCGTCGCGCGCCTGCCGCAGCCGCGGACGGCCGCGGCGCCATGCCTTCGAGGAATTCGAGCGCGAATTCGGAAAGCCGGTGCTCGTCGAGCCGCAGTCGTCGCAGGCCGTCGGCCGTCAGGGCCAGGTTGACGGCGTGTCGATGGCACGGGTCCACGGCCTTGAGGGACTGAATGTTCCGGCACACCGCATCGGCCTGGTGGGCGCCCTGATGGTGGCCCGGCGCGGCCCGCATCAGCCGCCCGGCGAGATCCGCCAGCCAGCGGCACGCGGCGCCGATCCGGTCGGGCCGGAAGCGCCAGACCACATAGGCGGAAAACTTGAGCTCGGGATAGCCGCTCAGGAGCAGGCCCTGAACATCATCCCATTCGATCGGTTCCATCGTCGCAGTCCGGACCAGAGCGTTTTCAAGCGAAGCGGGTGCCGGTTCGCGTAAAGAAAACGCGTTAAAACAAAGAACATAGAGCCCCGTTCCGATAGAATCGGAACGGAAATAGCTCCTAGAGGCCTTGCAGCAGGCGATCGACGGCCGCCGGCCGCAACTCCCGGAACAGCAACTCCCGCGTCTCGGTGTTGGCGTTGATATTGACCACGCTGAGGGTCGGATAGGCGCTGTACCATGCGATCGTTTCCACCTGGCTCTGCCTGACATAGGCCTTGAACGGCCGGGCGTCCTGCGCGCCCTGCCAGAACAGGAATCGCGTCGCGGGGAAGCCGTAGGATCGACCTGCCGCATTGACGAACGTGTTCGACCAGATGGCGTTGAGGCCCTTCACCGCCGCGAGATCGATGAATTCGTTGAGATAGCTTTCCCAGGAGCCGCCGTAATTGTCGAGGAACAGCAGCCGCCTGCCGTCGTCGATCAGAACCCAGCGGGCGGACAGGATGGTCGGAATGCCGCCGAGCTCTCCCCTGTTGAACCAGAAGCGGGCGAGCAGATTGATCGCGAACAGCGCCGCCCGCAACAGCCAGCGGCGCACCAGGCCGGGCTTGACCCATGTCACGCTCGCCAGATGGTTCTGGTAGCGATTGATGCCGCTCTCCTCGCGGGCATATTTCGGCGCGTTGGCGTGGGCATGCTTCATCAGCCCGGCGGGATTCTCGAACTTCGAGGCATCCCGCCGCTCGAGGAATCGGATCACCGACAGCGCCAGCAGCCCGATCGCATATGCCACGACGGCGCCGGTCACCGCGAGCAGCATGAGCCGGAACAGGACATGGACCGCCGGCCGGACGACCATCGCCAAGGCAGCCACGGCGCCTTGCGGCAGAAGCAGCGCGACCAGCAGGATGGCGTAGCCGAGCAGGAGCAGCATCGCGAACTGGACGAGATCGAGCTTCATCCGCCGCACGACCTCGCGTTTCTCGCCCAGCGGCCGCAGCTCGACCTTGAGCTTCAGGCTCGTGGCGCGATGCCAGGCGATCAGGAACAGCGCGCCGAGGCAGACGAGCTGCGCCACCACCGCGGCCGAGCCGCTCCACGTCAGGGACGATCCCGACGGGTGACGGGCTTGCAGCGAATTCGCCCCCGAGACGGCGGCGAGCAGGACCGCCCCCATGATCGATGCCGCAAGCGCGTATCGGATCAGGACCGCGATCTGCAGCGGAAAGCGAAGCAGCAAGCCCTGATCCCGCAAGTCGCGGCTGAGGCCGCGCAGCACAAGCTCGCCGACACGGATGACGAGCCAGGCCACGCCCAGCCCGACCAGCGTCCACAATGTTTCCGGCGAAATCATCAGAACCAGCTCCGACATCAGCGGGACGAGCCTCGCCACCTGCTGGCTGATGCGCTTGCCGAGTTCGCCGGCCACCTGGAGCCAGGCCGGTGCGTCCCAATGAAGCCACTCCGGTCCATCGCCAACCGCCCAGTAGAATATGGCGCCCAGACCGCAGGCGACCAGGAACGCGCCAACGGCGGCGGCCACGGCGACCTGCCTGCGGCGGGCGATTTCCCACGCGCCCCGCACCGGCTGCTCGGTCCAGCGGTCGGTCGTTCCGCCGCGGATGAAATCCCGGACGAGATCGTGGATCGCCGCCGCCCGCCCGGGCACACGCGCCCCTGCCTGGCAGCGCGTGGACAGAAACGAGACGAGGTCGTCGCGAATCCGCCCCTCGTCCCTGATCTGGGACACCGTCCGGCCCGGACTCCCGCGGAAGAAGGTATCGGCGCCGACATCGTGGCGAACGAGGTACTCCCTGAAGAGCGTCGATGGCACGCCTCCGGATCCGGGATAGTCCGTGCCGGGATAGTCCGTGCAGAGGCGATAGACCGTATCGAGCCCGTCCGGCGCGACCGTCAGCAACCGATCGAGGAAATCGTCCCGTGATCCATCGAACGTCGCCTCGAAGACCAGCCTCGGGGGAATCCCGCCCATGCCATCGAGGATGACGAAGCTGCAGAAGTGCAGGCTCTCGATCCGGTCGAACCGGAAGTCATGGCGGCATTGCAGGAATTCGTTTCCCCGGTCGGCTTGCGGATCGGCATGGTCGCGCAGGTACTGCCTGCACGCCGCCTCGCGCCCGGGTCTGATCGGCGTGATGATGGTGACGCAGTTCGGGGTCACGGCGTCGCTCCCGGGTCGAACGGGGCGAAGGTGACGGCGAGCGCGCATGGCGCCGGCCCCTCGTAACGGACGCGGCCGGCGGCCCCCGACGCCCGCGCGAGTTGCGGAAGCGCGGCCAGCGCCCGGACGATTTCAAGCATGGCGATGTCGGCGATGTACTTGCCGAAGCAGCGGCGGGGACCGAAACCGAAATGAAAATAGCTCTCGAGCGGCCGCTCGCTGAACGCCGAGGGATTCGGGAACGCCTCGGGATCGAACATCGCCGCCAGCGGCGAGGCAATGACCCGCGTGCCGGCCGGGATCAGCCGCGCCCGCGCGGTGCCCTTGGCGATGATCGTCCGGCGCGGACAGTCACGGACCAACAGCGGCAGCATCGGGCGGAATCGCAGCGCCTCATAGATGCATTGCCGCAGCGCTTCCCGCGTTTTCTCCGCCTGCGCCCCGGCATCGTCCGCCGCCAGATCTTGCGTCGCAGGGGTTTCCGTCGCCGGACGATCGAGCCGTTGCGCCAGGTGCCGCGCCCGCTG
>JAGRLZ010000009.1 GCA_020441545.1 Xanthobacteraceae bacterium
AAGCCACGCGCGCGCATCCGCCAGCACGGTTTCCCGCGCGTCGGACTGCGCGAACGCATCGTGCAGATCCCTGGGCAGCCGGGCCTTCAGCACGCTCGCGAGGTCATCGACGACGCCGGCGAATTCCGGGTCGGCCACCACCTCGGCCAGCACCCGATCGACATCGATTCCCTCGTCGGCCGCATCCTGCGCCAACGACGGCGTCGCCGGCGGCGGCACGGTCCCGACCTTCAGGGATTCGATCCAGCAGTCGTCCGCGACACGAAAGCCGACCGCGCGCAGCTCGTCCTGCAAGGTCTCGCGCCGCGCCACCAGGCGGTTGTGAAGCGGCGTCTCGCCGCTCAGCGTCACCCGCACCGCGAGCGGCCGCCCCTCGGCGGCCTCATGGGCGGCGGCGACCGCCTCGCCGGCCGCGGCCAGGACCGCGGCCTCGGTTTCCACAGCCGTCACGTCGACGGCGGGATGCGCCCAGCGCGCGGCATCGAGCACGATCGGGGCGACATCGACGATCCGGCCATCCTCGACCGTCACCCGCATCGCCCCCTTGGCGCCGGTTTCGCGCACGCTGCGGCCCTGAAGATTGCCGGGAAACACGATCCACGGATCGCGCTGCACGATCTCGGCCGCGTGGACGTGCCCCAGCGCCCAGTAGTCGTAACCGAAACGCTTGAGGTCCTCGACGCTGCACGGCGCATAGCCCTGATGGCCGCGGCTGCCGTCCAGCGAGGTGTGCAGCACACCGATATTGAGCCAGCCGTCGCGGCGGGCGGGATAGGTCTCGACGAAGTCGCCGGTCAGCCGGTGCGGGAAACTGCGGCCGTGCAGCGCCACGCGCAACGCATCGAGCGTGACGGTCTCCGCCCTGTTGGCGCGGAACGTGGTCACGCTGTCCGGATAAGGCAGGTCGCGCGACATCACGCTTTCGGCGTCGTGATTGCCCTTGACCATGAAGACGGGAATGCCGGCACGGTGCAGCGCCCCGAGCGCGCGGGCGAAGAACAGCCCGGTGGTGACATCCTTCCAGTCGCCATCGAAGACATCCCCGGCGATGACGAGGAACGCCGCCCGGCTCGCGACGGTCTCCGCCACCAGCGCCTCGACCGCGCGGCGCCCGGCCTGGGCGAAGCGCGCGGCCACGCTCCTGTCCTTCAGGCTCATGCCGACAAGCGGGCTGTCGATATGCAGGTCGGCGGCATGGATGAAGGAAAATCGCATGAATTCCGATCGTCGCTGCGCGAATTGCCTGGACCGGCGCCGCCGGGCGGCCCGCCGCAGGAGCGCAAGCGTCCGCCGCTTCGCCGCCCGCGCTGTCCTTTTAAGAAGAAAGTGCGGGCGCGATCAACACCGGAACGGCAGCGCAGATCGTGAGGCGCCTCAGGCCGGCGCGAGCCGGGCGCCGGCGTCGCGGTTGCGGCCGATCATCAGTGCCAATACGGCGGCGACCAGCCCGGTGCAGCCGGCGATCGTGAAGGCGTCGAGGTAGTTGCCCTGCACGGTGCGCATCAGGCCGGCAAAGAACGCCGCCGACGCCGCACCGAGCTGATGGCCGGCGACGATCCAGCCGAAGATCACCGGCGCCTTGCGGTCGCCGAACGCCTCGTTGGCGAGCCGGACCGTCGGCGGCACGGTGGCGATCCAGTCGAGCCCGTAGAACACCGCGAAGATCGTCAGGCTGAGCATCGAGAAATCGGAATACGGCAGGTAGATCAGCGACAGCCCGCGCAGGCCGTAATACATGAACAGCAGCTTGCGCGGGTCGAAGCGGTCGGTCAGCCAGCCCGACAGCGTGGTGCCGATCAGGTCGAACACGCCCATCAGCGCCAGCAGGCTCGCGGCCTGCACCTGCGCGATGCCGTAATCGCCGCAGAACGCGATCAGGTGGGTGCCGACCAGCCCGTTGGTGGTGAAGCCGCAGATGAAGAAGGTCGCGAACAGGTACCAGAAGGTCCGTGTGCGCGCCGCCTCGACCAGGTGCGAGATCGCCGCGGCGAACGGGTTTCCGGTGGCCGGCACCGGCACGTCGTCCTCCGTGCTGCCATAGGCGCGCAGCCCGATCGTCGACGGCCGCTCCGGCACCAGGACATATACCAGCGGAATCAGCGCCGCGCAGCAGGCCGCGATAATCAGCACCACCGGCTGCCAGCCGCCGCGTTGCACGATCGCGGCCAGCCCCGGCATGAAGATCAGGGTGCCGGTCGCGGTGCTCGCGGTGAGCACGCCCATGACCAGGCCGCGATTGGTGACGAACCAGCGGTTGACGATCACCGCACCCAATACGTTGGCGACCGCGCCGGAGCCGAGGCCGGTCAGCAGGCCCCAGGTCACGAACAGGTGCCAGGGCTGCGTCATGAAGTAGCTGGCGGCGGTGGCCGCCGACATCACCACCAGCGCGCCGATCACCGTGCGGCGGATGCCGAACTGGTTCATCACCGCCGCCGCGAACGGGCCGGCGAGGCCATACAGAAAGATGCCGACCGCGGCGGAGAACGAGATCGCGTCGATGCTCCAGCCGAAGGCCGTGTGCAGCGGCAGGATCAGCACCCCCGGCGTGGCGCGCAGGCCGGCCGCGGTGAGCAGCGCGACGAAAATGACCGCGACGACGACGAAGGCATATTTCTGGCCGAAGGGGCGGGTCGCGGAGCGACTTGAAACGGAAGCCTGCTGCATGTTACTTACCAGTACGTAACGACAGGCGCGGAACATACGTACCGATCGGTAACACTGTCAAGCGCTGGCTTCGCAACACGGATGAGCAGAATTTCCAAGCCCAGGGACGCAGCCCCCGCACCGCGCGCCGCGGACCGTATCCGCGTCTCGGCGCGCGAATTGTTCTACCGCGAGGGCATCCGCGCCGTCGGCGTCGACCAGATCGTCAACCGCGCGGGCGTCACCAAGCCGAGCCTCTACCGTGCCTTTCCGTCGAAGGACGATCTCGCCGCCGCCTATCTGAGCGACTACGACCGCGAGTTCTGGCCGCGCTTCGAGAAGCCCGGCGGCAGGCGCTGGCCGGACGCGCGCGCGCAGGTGCTGGCCTATATCCGCGAACTGGGCAAGCGCGCGGTGCAGGACGGCTATCGCGGCTGCGGCCTCTCCAACGCCACCGTCGAATATCCCGATCATACCCATCCGGCGCGGGGCGTCGCGGAGGCGCACAAGAAGGCGCTGCGCAAGCGGCTGCGCGAGCTTGCCGCCGAGATGGGCGCCCGCGACCCGCGCGTGCTCGGCGACGGACTGATGCTGCTGCTCGAAGGCGCCTATGTGACCGGCCAGCAATCGCCCGGCGGCCCGGCGCAATCGATCCTGGCCGCGGCGGAAACGCTGATCGACGCCTGCACCGGAAAACCGGCGCGGAGGCGGTGACCCGTCGAGGCCGCGGCATCTGTCCACGGCACGGCTGCTCAGCCGCGCAGGCTCAGTCCCGTGGCGGCCTCGAGGTCAGCGATCGCCTGGTCGCCGCTCAGAACCTTGATGGTCGTCATCCCCATCTCGCGCGCCGGCTTCAGGTTGACGCCGAGGTCGTCGAGATAAATGCAGTTCTTCGGATCGACGTCGAGCGCCTCGATCATCATGCGATAGATTTTCGGGTCGGGCTTGCGCAGGCCGATCTTGGCCGATTCGATGACATGATCGAACAGCGCCATCACCTCCGCGACATAGAGCCCGCGGCCGCTGGCGCTGCCGATGGCGTTGTTCGGCAGGTTGTTGGTGATGCAGCCGGTCTTGAAGTTCGCCTTGATCGTCTTCAGCGCCTCCACCATCGCGGGCCGCAGATCGCCCGACAGCAGCGGCAGAACGTCGCGGCCGCGCACCTCCGCGCCCAGCGCCCGGGATTCGGCCGCGAACAACGCATCGAAGGTAGCGAGATCGACCTCGGCGCGCTCGAACCTGGCCCAGGCGTTGTCGAGATGGTTGGCGGCGTTGGTGCGCCGGATGATGTCGGCCGGCAGTCCGTGCTCGGTCTCGAACCGCGCGAACGCCTCGAACGGCGACGACGTGATGACGCCGCCGAAATCAAAAATCACTGCCTCGACCATGTATCGTTTGCCCTCGTTTGCCCACAACCGTCATGGCCGGACCTGATCCGGCCATCCATTCCTTTTTTCGATCGATGGATGCGCGGGTCAAGCCCGCGCATGACGCTTCAATAAACCTCGGAACGTATCGTCACTGATAGCTCGCCACGATATCCGATACCGCGCGCTCGAGCTGGCGGGCGGTGGCGCATTGGCGCACCACCGTGCAGAACGTCGCGTAGCGCGGCATCTCGGAATCGCCCCAGCCCCACGCCATGCGGTTTTCCGGATTGAGCCACACCAGCCGCTTGGCGCGCTCGCCGATGGTGCGCAGGATGTCCGCGCGCGGATCGAGATTGTTGCTGCGGGCGTCGCCGAGCACGATCACGGTGGTCTGCGGCGTCACGGCGTCAAGCCAGCCCTTCTCGAAATCGACGAAGGAATTGCCGTAGTCGGACGAGCCGAAGCCGACCTTCGCCATGATCTCGCGCATCGCCTCTTCCGGCGACATCGTTTCGAGGATGTCGCTGACCTCGATCAGGTCGCCGGAGAACGCGAACGACCGCACATCGTCCACCACCTCGTGCAGGCTGTGGATCAGGAGCAGGAAGAAATCCGACACCCGCGCCACCGAGCCGGAGACATCGCACAGCGCCACGATCTTGGGCCGGTCGCGGTGCTTGCGCTTCCACGCGGTGAGAAACGGCACACCGCCCCAGGCGGCGTTGCGGCGAAGGGTGCGGCGCACGTCGAGATGGCCGCGGCGCTGCCGCTTGCGCGGCTTGCTGTAGCGTTCGCGCAAGCGCCGCGCGATGCGGCGGATCAGCGCCCGCATTTCCTCGACCTGCCGCGGCTCGATGCGGGCAAGCGGGGCGTTGCGCAGGATTTCGTTGCGGAGGTTCTCGGATTCCTCGCGTCCGTAAAGCAGCAGCGCCTGGTTGACCTGGTCGCGCACGGTGTCGCGCAGGGCTTCGGTCGCCGCCGCCAGCCGCTCGGCCTCGCCCGGGCGGGTCTCGGTCAGCCGGTCGAGATCGTCGCGCAGCCGCTCGATGCCGAGCTCGTTGAGGATGCGGGTCGAGAAGATGCCGCGCTGGGTGAAGTAGCGGATGTTCGACAGCTGCGCGGCATTGGCGGCATTGGCCAGCGCCGCGGCAAGCGTGGCGCGATCCCCCGACAGCAGCATCCGGGCCAGTGGGCCGAGTTCGGACGAAACGCCGCCGCCCGCGGCCGATGGCTGCTGGTCGCCCTGCTGCGGCTCCTGTTGGCCGCCGCCCTGCTGGCCGTCTTGCAACCCGTCCTGCGGCGCGCCGGGCATCGGCGGGGAGCCGGGCTGGTCGCCGGCGCCCTCCTCACCTTCGCCTCGCGCGTCGGTTTCCGCGTTCTCCGGCGGCGCATCGGCGAGGTCGGGCTGGTCGAAGAACAGGTCGAAGCATTCGCCGAGCGAGCGCTTCTCATCCTCGGATTTCGCCAGCGTCAGCAGAAGCGTATCGCGCAATACCGTTCGGTTGTCGAAGCCGACCGCGGCAACCGCGCGCATCGCATCGATGCTTTCGGCCGGCGAGACGTGGACGCCCGCGCCCCGCGCCGCCCGAAAGAAGCGATGCAGGTTCTCGCGCATCGGTCAGCCGAACACGCCCCGCCGCCCGGCCCGGGCGACGAAGGCGGAGACCTCGGGCAGCGTCGCCTCGATGTCGGCCTCGTATTTCAGCAGCACGTTGAGCGTATCCTTGACGATCTCGGGCTCGAGCTCGGACGCCTGCAACAGCACCAGCACCCGCGCCCAGTCGATGGTCTCGCTGACCGACGGCAGCTTCTTCAGGTCCAGCGTGCGCACGTCGTTGATGAAGCCGACGAGCTGGCGGCGCAGCGACTGCGCGATGCCGGGCACGCGGCTCTCGACGATGCGCTCCTCCAGCCGTTGTTCGGGAAAGCCGATATGCAGGTGCAGGCAGCGCCGCTTCAGGGCATCGCCGAGATCGCGCTCGCCGTTCGAGGTGAGGATCACGGTCGGCGGCGACACCGCCGAGACGGTGCCGAGCTCCGGAATGGTGATCTGGAAATCGGAGAGGATTTCGAGCAGCAGCGATTCGAATTCGGCGTCCGACTTGTCGATCTCGTCGATCAGCAGCACGCAGCCGTCCGGCTGTTCGAGCGCCTGCAAGAGCGGGCGCGGCTCGACGAATTCCTTGGAGAAGAACACGTCGCCGAAGGTGTGCAACTGCGCCAGCGCCTGCGGCAGCGTCTGCGCCCCGCCCAGCACCTCGCCCAGCTTGTCCTTCAGGATCTGGGTGTAGAGCAGCTGCTTGGCGTATTTCCACTCATACAGCGCCTTGGCCTCGTCGAGCCCCTCGTAGCATTGCAGGCGGATCATCTTCTGGCCGCGCCAGGCCGCAATCGCCTTGGCCAGTTCGGTCTTGCCGACGCCGGCCGGCCCCTCGACCAGGATCGGCTTCTCGATCGCCTGCGACAGATACACCGCCGTCGCGATCTGCCGGCTGGCGATGTAGCCGACCCCGGCAAGTCCTGTCTCGACCTCTCCGATCATGTCCGACGACCGATATTCCGCCACGCCTGCAACTCCGGACCATCGCGTTCCCAAGCGAAGCGGATGCCGCTCCGCGTGAGGAAAACGCATCAAACCAAAAACACCAAGCCTGTTTCCGCTCCCGATCGGGAACGGAACGGCTCCCGCCGGCGTCTCGCGCCGGCGACGGTTCTGGCTACGCTGTTCAGCCGGCAAGGTCCAGAGCCGGGCGCCGGACCTCCGCATGCGGCGGCGCGCGGCAGGCTCATGATTTCGCGCAGGACGGAATTCGCAAACGCACGTTGCGCCGGCCGCATAAAAAAAGCGGCCCGCGAATGCGGACCGCTGACGGGCGCGACGGCCAGACGTCTCAGCTGAGCTTGGCAACCACCGCCAGACGCTTGATCTGGCCGCTTTCGAACGCCCGAAGGAACGCATCATAATTGCGGAACGACACGCACCCGTTGGAATCGCCGTTCGGACCCAACATGTAGGTGTGAGCCAGGAGGCCGGTGCGCCCGAACACCGAGGCGCTGCCGCCGACCGGATTGAGGCGGATCGCGCGCACGCCGTGGAACAGCTTCTCGCGCATGGTCAATTCGTAAATGTGGGGCGGGGTCGAACCGCGCATCCGCTCATGCACGAAGCGCGGGTTGTCGAGACGGCTGCCGAGGCCGGAATGCGCCTCCAGCTTGCGGCCATCCGGCATGTAAACGGTCTTGGCGGAGATATCGTAGACCGCGGTCTGGCGATCATACTTGCCCGGCGTGATGCTCGAACCATCGCTGAAGATGCCGCCGTCGGGCGCGGCGAAGGCCAGCATCGACCCCGACTTGAACGAGCCGAACAGCTTCTGGAAAATCGAATCCTTTTCCGGCGCCGGCCTGGCGAGCGCGACGTCGCGGCTCGATTCCGCGATCTCCTGCCTGCTGGGACCGGCGGCCTCGGCCGCCTTCGCGGCGGCGGGGCGCGCCATCGGCAGCGGGACGCTGGCGACCTGAAGGGCGCCATCGGGACGCTGCGGCGGCAACGGCGCCTGCGGCAGGGCGGCCACCGTCTGCGGATCGGCACCGGCGGCATCGGGCCCCAGTGCCTGTTCGAAGGCGGACGACACCCGGACGCTGCTGCCGATCACGGTCGGCGATACGCCCAGCGAATAATTGGCATTGAGCAGCGGGCTGTGGGCCGACAGCGGCCGATAAGCCAGAACATCGCCCCTGGACCCATCCCCCCTGGAGGCCGCCGGCGCGCGCTCGGCGACGCGGGTGACGGCAGCCAGCGGCGCGGTCGCCGCCTGGTCGACACTCGCGGTGGCGAGCTCCACGTCGCTGGTCGCGGCGATGGCATAGACGAAAAAGCCGAACGCGCCGGCAACGAATGCGACGCTGGCGAGCATCTTTGCGGCCAAGGACCCGTTGGCAGCTGTGGGCCCGCGCTCGCGGCGTTCCGCGGCGACGCGCCTGTCTCTCGCGGCATCGCCCGGCGCAAGCTTCACCGGCGCGCGTCTCACCGGCGCGCGCCCACAACTGGCCGCGTCCAGCCTATCTGGCCTCTCGGTCGTGTACTTCATATACCCCAATTCCGGAAGGCGTCGAGCTTCCTCGACACCTTGAACTTGCCCGTGGGTCCCGGAAACCCTTGTCCGACCTGATTGCATCAAAAACGAGGCTCCGGTGCAATTTTTTTCTTCGGGTGTGGCTTTTGGGCCGCCCCTTGGGCCATTACGGGCAATTTTAGTTAAATGCCTGTTAAATTCAGGCGCCCCGCCGTCCCCATCGGCCCAGATTCCTTAACCGCCGGGCCGAATCGTTCGCGGGCGGGGGACGCGATTGCCAATGGCGGCATTTGCGGAATCACTACTTAGATACCGTAAACGCTGGCATCGCCGCATAACCGCTCAGTCCACCAGCGTGAATTGCAGCAGCAGCGTGCGCTGGAGCGCCGAGAAATTGTCGTCCGACACCAGGGTGACGACGGTCTCGCCCTCGGGCGTGAGATGGGTGGCGAGTCCCTCGAAGTTGTCGATCTCCTGGCCGAGATCGGCGTCGAAGATCGACGGCCCGTCGATCACCGCGCCCGGCGCGATGCCGGCGAGAGGGATACGGCGGATGCGAATACCGACGCCGTCGACCAGCGAGAACTTGCGCTCCAGCAGCAGCAGGTCGCCGCCGCCCGGCAGCAGCGCCGCGTCGCTGATGTCGTAGCCGTCGCGGCGGCGGACCGTGAACGTGCCCGGTGACGGACCGCCGATCAGGAAGCCGAGGATATTGCCGTGCGGATCGAGCCCGCGCTCCGAGATCGCGACCAGCGCGCCGGCGAGACGGGAGCCGCGCGGCGCCACCACCATGGCCTCAAGGCCGCGGTTGTACGGCAGCCCGCGCAACGCCGGCGGCACCGCCACCACCTCCGCGCGGGTCCGCACCCCGTCGCGGCCGAAGTCGAAGCGCACGATGCGGTTGACGCGCTCGATGCCGACATAGACCGTGCCGCCGTCCCGCGCCATCGACTCGGTATCGTACCAGCGGTGGGCCGCCAGCGGGCGGCCGTCTCCGGCCAGCATCGGCGCCGCCTCGACATCGGCCAGCCCCGTCATCTCCGAACCCCGATAGACGATGCGGCCGGTGAACCAGGTGCCCTTGTCGCTGGCAGCGACGAAGCGCCCGCCCCCGGCATCGAGCCTCAGGCTCGATAACCCGCCGAAGCTGCGATAGGACGACGTCAGGATCAGCCCGGACCGGAAATGCAGCTTGCCGAAGCGCAGGTGGGTCCTGTCGCGCTGATCGAAGGCGGGGATCGGGCGCGCCTTGACCTCGACCGAAGTGGGATGATTGTCGGCGGCGAGCCCGAGCGGCTGCGTCGATGCCGGCGCGGTGGCAGCGAGCAGCAACGCGGCTGCTATGGCAACGACAAGGCGACGCAGCACGGGCAATCTGCTCCCCTTCCCCCGGTGGGGAGTAGTTTGGGGTGGGGGTGTCCGCAAGCACCGATCCTCGCTGCCGCCCCCTCTCCCCGGCCTTCTCCCACAAGAGGAGAGGGAATATGCAGTCGTCGCGGAGAGTTTCACCTTGCCCCGCTCCTGCGGAGGGAGGTCGGATTGCGCGGCAACCCGGGTGGGGGGCCGGCCGCGGAGCAACCGCCTTCACGAGGATTCATCGACACCCCCTCACCCACCCCTCTCCCCGCAAGCGGGGCGAGCGCGCAGGGCGCACCATCAAACGTCTCAGGAATGCAGCCGGCGACGGCCGCGCATCGGCGCCGGCGCGGCGTTCTCGGTCTCGCTGAACAATTCGGCCAGCTTCTCGGTGATCGCGCCGCCCAGTTCCTCCGCATCCACGATGGTCACCGCGCGGCGGTAGTAGCGCGTCACGTCGTGACCGATGCCGATGGCGATCAGTTCGACCGGCGAGCGGGTCTCGATCTCCTCGATGATGTGGCGCAGATGGCGCTCCAGGTAGTTGCCGGGATTGACCGACAGCGTGGAGTCGTCGACCGGCGCGCCGTCCGAGATCATCATCAGGATCTTGCGCTGCTCGGACCGGCCGAGCAGCCGCTTGTGCGCCCAGTCCAGCGCCTCGCCGTCGATGTTCTCCTTGAGCAGTCCCTCGCGCATCATCAGCCCGAGATTTTTGCGGGCACGGCGCCAGGGGGCGTCGGCGGACTTGTAGATGATGTGGCGCAGGTCGTTGAGGCGGCCCGGACTGGCCGGCTTGCCGGCGGCGAGCCATGCCTCCCGCGACTGCCCGCCCTTCCACGCCCGCGTGGTGAAGCCGAGAATCTCGACCTTGACCCCGCAGCGCTCCAGCGTGCGCGCCAGGATATCGGCGCAGGTCGCCGCCACCGTGATCGGGCGGCCGCGCATCGAGCCGGAATTGTCGAGCAGCAGCGTCACCACGGTGTCGCGGAACGTGGCGTCCTTCTCGTGCATGAAGGACAGCGGATGGAACGGATCGGTGACCACGCGCGACAGCCGCGCCGGATCGAGGATGCCCTCCTCCAGATCGAATTCCCAGGCGCGGTTCTGCTGCGCCATCAGGCGGCGCTGCAGGCGGTTGGCGAGCCGCGCCACGATGCCCTGAAGATGGGCGAGCTGCTTGTCGAGATAGCTGCGCAACCGTTCCAGTTCGTCGTGGTCGCAGAGGTCCTCGGCCGCCACCACCTCGTCGAACTTCGGCGCGAAGGCGTGATATTCCGGCCCGCGCGGCTCGTTCTGGCCGCGCGAATTCGGCCGCGTCGCCTCGCCCGGCGTCTCGTCGTCGCCGAGTTCGCTGTCGTCGAAGGTGTCGCTGGTCGAAGCCTGCGCGCTTTCCATGGCGCTGTCCGACATCTCGTCGGTGGTGGCCTCGGCCTGCTCGGCGCTCATCTCCTGCGCCGCCTCGCTCTCGGGCGACCCGTCGGAGCCGGACTGATCGTTCTCGCCCTCGCTGTTCTCGTCCTGGTTCTCGTCGTCCTCGGCGTCGGCATCGCGGTCGTCGCCGAGGTCGAGCGCATCGAGCAGGTCGCGGACGGCATCGGCAAAGCCGGCCTGGTCCTCGGTCAGCCGGTCGAGGCGGTCGAGCCGGGCGCCGACCTTCTCCTCCAGTGTCGGACGCCACAGGTCGACCAGCTTGCGCGCCGCGGCCGGCGGCGCCAGCCCGGTGAGGCGCTCGCGCACCAGCATCGCCAGCGCGTCCGGCAATGGCGCGTCGGCGCGGTCGGTGATCTCGTCGTATTTGCCGCGATGGAAATGATCGTCGAGCATCGCGGTGAGGTTCTTGGCGACGCCATCCATCCGCCGCGAGCCGATCGCCTCGACCCGGGCCTGCTCCATCGCCTCGAACACGCCGCGCGCCTGCGGATTCCCCGGCATCAGCTTGCGATGCATTTTCGGATCATGACAGGCGAGCTTCAGCGCGATCGAATCGGCATAGCCGCGCAGCACCGCGGCGTCGCGCTTCGACAGCTTGCGCGGCGGCTCCGGCAGGCGCGCCTTGCCGGGCGCGAGGCCGGGACGTTCGGCCGCGAAGGAAACCTCAAGCTCGGGGGCTTGCGCGATCGCGCGCAGGCACGACGACACCGACCGCTTGAACGGCTCGGTCGGCGCCTCCTTCGGTCCGGTCCGGAATTTGCTGGTGGTGGGCGTGCTGCTCATCATGACTCTCCCTCTCCCCGCTCGCGGGGAGAGGTGCAGGTTCGGTCTCAGCTCAACGCGACGTTGACGGAGGATTCCGGCAGGTCGACATTGAAGCAGCGCTGGTAGAATTCCGCCACCAGCGGCCGCTCCAGCTCGTCGCACTTGTTGAGGAAGGTGACGCGGAAGGCGAACCCCATGTCGCCGAATATCTCGGTGTTCTCCGCCCAGGTGATGACCGTGCGCGGGCTCATCACCGTGGAGAGATCGCCGTTGGCGAAGGCGTTGCGCGTGAGGTCAGCCAGCCGCACCATCTTGTTGACGATGTCGCGGCCCTCCGGCGTGCGGTAATGCTTGGCCTTGGCCAGCACGATCTCGACCTCGTTGTCGTGCGGCAGGTAGTTCAGCGTGGTGACGATCGACCAGCGGTCCATCTGGCCCTGGTTGATCTGCTGGGTGCCGTGATAGAGGCCCGAGGTATCGCCGAGGCCGATGGTGTTGGCGGTGGCGAACAGGCGGAATGCCGGATGCGGCTTGATGACCTTGTTCTGGTCGAGCAGGGTCAGCCGGCCGGAGACCTCGAGCACCCGCTGGATCACGAACATCACGTCGGGCCGGCCGGCGTCGTATTCGTCGAACACCAGCGCGACATTGTGCTGAAGCGCCCATGGCAGGATGCCGTCGCGGAATTCGGTGACCTGCTTGCCGTCCTTGATGACGATCGAGTCCTTGCCGACCAGATCGATCCGGCTGATATGGCTGTCGAGGTTGACGCGGACGCAGGGCCAGTTCAGCCGCGCCGCGACCTGCTCGATGTGGGTGGACTTGCCGGTGCCGTGATAGCCGGTGACCATCACACGACGGTTGTGCGCGAAGCCGGCGAGGATCGCGAGCGTGGTCGGACGGTCGAAACGGTAGTCCGGATCGACGTCGGGCACGTGGGGATCGACTTCGGAAAAGGCGGGCACTTCCAGGTCGCTGTCGATGCCGAACACCTGGCGGACCGACACTTTCATGTCGGGCAGGCCGATCATCGGCTCCTGGGTCTTGGTCGTTGCGGCGGTCATCAGTCCTCCGAGGTCCGGGGTACACTCCGAATGGGGCACACTCCGAAACCAGATAGGGTCACCAGATAGGATCACTTGGCTGCGGTCGGGCGTATTCGGAACCTAGCAGACGCGACCTGTCGGCAGAAGCCCGCCGCGCAATCAAAGTTCCATTGAATAATCATCAAGATAGCCCTTCGCCGCGGTTTTTGGAAGGCTGCGTTTTTTTTGGAAGGCTGCCTTGCGAATAGCTGGATGCTGCCGCCGGTATTGGCGGCATCGCCGGTCGGGCGACCGCCGCGCCCGACAAAAAAGCCGCAGCGACGATGCCGCGGCGGCTTTTTCGAACCTCGCGCAGGTTGGCGGGCCTGGCCAGCCCCCCGCGCTTGGTGAGCCTTCTGAGTGAGCCTTCTTAGTCAACCTTGGCCAGATCGAAGCGATCGGCGTTCATCACCTTGGTCCAGGCCGCCACGAAGTCACGGACGAACTTCTCCCTGGCGTCGGCGCAGGCATAAACCTCGGCAAAGGCGCGAAGCTGCGAATGCGATCCGAAGATCAGGTCGGCCCGGGTGGCGGTCCACTTCAGGTCGCTGGTCTTGCGGTCGCGGCCTTCATAGCGATTGTCGCCGACCGCCTGCCACGCCGTGTCCATGGTCAGCAGGTTGACGAAGAAGTCGTTGGTCAGCTTGCCCACCTCGCGGGTGAACACGCCGTCCTTCGAGCCGGCGGCATTGGCGCCGAGCACGCGCAGGCCCCCGACCAGGACCGTCAGCTCAGGCCCGGTCAGCTTCAACAGGCTGGCCCGGTCGACCATGGCCTCCTCAGGCGACATGAGCTGGAGCTTGCTGGCGTTGACGTGGTTGCGGAAGGCATCCTGGCGCGGCTCGAGCGGCGCGAAGGAGTCGACGTCGGTCTGCTCCTGCGACGCATCCATCCGCCCCGGCGCGAACGGCACCTTGACGTCGACGCCGGCATCCCCGGCCGCCTTCTCGACCGCCGCACCGCCGGCCAGCACGATCAGGTCGGCCAGCGAGACCTTCTTGCCGCCCGAAGCCGCGCCGTTGAAGTCGTTGCGGATCGCCTCGAGCTTCGCCAGCACCTTGGCGAGCTGCCCGGGCTCGTTGATTTCCCAGTCCTTCTGCGGAGCGAGCCGGATCCGCGCGCCATTGGCGCCGCCGCGCTTATCGGAACCGCGGAAGGTGGAGGCCGAGGCCCACGCGGTCGAGACCAACTCGGGCACCGACAGGCCCGACGCCAGAACCTTCGCCTTGAGGCCGGCAACATCCTTGTCGTCGACCAGCTTGTGGTCGACGGCCGGAATCGGATCCTGCCAGATCAGTTCCTCCTTCGGCACCAGCGGGCCGAGGTAGCGGTCGCGCGGCCCCATGTCGCGATGGGTGAGCTTGAACCAGGCGCGCGCGAAGGCATCGGCGAACTGGTCCGGATTCTCCAGGAAACGCCGCGAGATCTTCTCGTAGGCCGGGTCGAAGCGCAGCGACAGGTCGGTGGTGAGCATGGTCGGGACATGCATCTTCGACTTGTCATGCGCGTCCGGGGTGATGGCGGGCGCATCCTTGGCCTGCCACTGATGGGCGCCGGCCGGGCTCTTGGTCAGCTCCCATTCGTACTTGAACAGCGTCTCGAAGAAGTTGTTGTCCCACTTCGTCGGCGTCTGGGTCCAGGTGACTTCCAGGCCGCTGCCGATGGCGTCGCCGCCCTTGCCGGTGCCGTATTTGCTTTTCCAGCCAAGACCCTGATCCTCGATCGCCGCGGCATCGGGCGCCGGACCGACCAGCGCCGCGTCGCCGGCGCCGTGAGTCTTGCCGAAGGTGTGGCCGCCGGCGATCAGCGCCACGGTTTCCTCGTCGTTCATCGCCATGCGGAAGAACGTCTCGCGGATATCCCTGGCCGCCGCGACCGGATCCGGCTTGCCGTTCGGCCCTTCCGGATTGACATAGATCAGGCCCATCTGCACCGCGGCCAGCGGCTCGGCGAGTTCGCGCTCGCCGCTGTAGCGTTCATCGCCGAGCCACGTGCCTTCCGGCCCCCAGAACAGCTCCTGCGGCTCCCATTCGTCGGCGCGGCCGCCGGCGAAGCCGAAGGTCTTGAAGCCCATCGATTCCAGCGCGGCGTTGCCGGCGAGCACGAGCAGATCGGCCCAGGAAATCTTGCGGCCGTATTTCTGCTTGATCGGCCACAACAGCCGGCGCGCGCGATCGAGCAGCACGTTGTCGGGCCACGAGTTCAGCGGCGCGAAGCGCTGCTGCCCGCCACCGGCGCCGCCGCGGCCGTCGGTGATGCGGTAGGTGCCGGCGCTGTGCCAGGCCATGCGGACCATGAGGCCGCCATAGTGGCCGAAGTCGGCCGGCCACCAGTCCTGCGAGTCCGTCATCAGCGCCTTCAAGTCCTTGAAGACGGCGTCGAGATCGAGCGTCTTGAACTCCCTGGCGTAATCGAAGGACTCTCCCATCGGATCGGAAAGTCCGGAATTGCGATGGAGAACCTGGAGGTCGAGCATGTTCGGCCACCAGTCGCGGTTGGTCGGTCCGTGGGCGCCGCCCGTGAACGGGCATTTGCCTGCGCTGTTGTCGTCGGTCTTTGCGTCCATGATGTTCTCCGATCGCTTTCGGGCGTTTCTTGTCGATATCCAACGGGAACGACGGGCTCGCGGCATTGACGCCGGTCAATCGCCGACGCGCATCCGGCGTTCCCGGCCGGTTGTCCTCGGAGGGCGACCTTAAGTCCGGTTGCTCATCAGGTCTAATCGTATTAAGAATAGTTCTTGATAAGAAAAACTGATCGAAATCCGGGCCCTGGATTCGCATGTTGTCCTTGAAGCAGCTGCGTTATTTCGATGCCGTCGCGCGCGCCCGGCACTTCGGCCGCGCCGCCGAACTGTGCGCCGTCACCCAGCCGGCGCTGTCGATGCAGATCCAGGAGCTGGAAAAGACGCTGGGCGTGAAGCTGATCGAGCGCAAGCGCAACGGCGTGATGCTGACCAAGGCCGGGCACGAGATCGCCGGGCGCGCCGCGCGGGTGCTGGCCGACACCCGCGACATCGTCGATGTCGCCCGCGCCCAGGGCGACGCGCTCGCCGGGCCGCTCCGTCTCGGGGTGATCCCGTCGGTGGCGCCCTACGCGCTGCCGGCCCTGCTGCCGGTGGTGCGCGAGCGCCATCCCGATCTCGACCTGCACCTGCGGGAAACCCAGACCCATCAGCTGTTGCGCGAACTGACCGACGGCAGCCTCGACCTGCTCCTGCTGGCGCTGCCGTTGGACAGCCCCGAGATCGAGACCCGCGCGCTGTTCAACGACCGCTTCCTGCTGGCCATGCCGCGCGCGCGGCAGATCACCCATCCGATCCAGGCGACGCCGGAATTCCTCGAGCGGGACCGGCTTCTGCTGCTCGAGGAAGGCCACTGCCTGCGCGACCAGGCGCTGTCGTTCTGCAACCTGCGCCGGGTCGACAACATCGACACTTTCGGCGCCTCGAACCTCTCCACCATCGTGCAGATGGTATCGAACGGCCTGGGCATGACGCTGCTGCCGGAGATGAGCATCAAGCTCGAATGCCGGCGCAGCGACATCCACCTGATGCGCTTCGCCGACCCGCAGCCCAACCGGGTGATCGGTCTGGCCTGGCGGCGCCGGTCGCCGCGCGCGCATCACTTCATCGAGCTCGGCAAGCTGATCGCGGCGGTGATGGCGGAGCAGATGCGCGAGGCGCAGGCGGCATAGAAGCGATCATTCGCGGGTACCGACCATTATTGCCGGGCACAGCCGCTCGAAGAACGGCGTCGCTTCGCTCGCCTCTGCCGGCAATCCATTGATTCATGAAAAAGATGGATGCGCGGGTCAGGCCCGCGCATGGCGAGGTTCAATGCGGTGCATTCAATGTGGTGCGCCTCAGCTTTTCACCACCGTCTTGAGATAATTATACGCCTTGATGATCTCGATCAGGCGATCCTCGGTGGAACGGTCGCCGCCATTGGCGTCGGGGTGGTGCTGCTTGACCAGCAGCTTGTACTGGGTCTTCACCGTTTCCAGCGTGGCGTCGGCGCCGAGCCCCATCACCTGCAGCGCCTTGCGCTCGGCGTTGAATATCTTGCGCGTCTCCGGCTTGGCCTCCGCCTTCGATTCAGTGCGCCAGCCCTTGCGGCCGTTCATCTCGTTGAACATCGCGAACGGATCGAGCGCGCCGTCGAGATCGTCCTGCGCGCCGCCCTTGCCCTTGGGGCCGGAATTGGCGCCCATCTTCCAGGTCGGACGATGGCCGGTCAGCGCGTCCTTCTGATAGCGCGCCACCGCGTCGGCGTTCATGCCCTCGAAATAGTTGTAGGACTGGTTGTATTCGCGGACATGGTTGAGGCAGAAATGCCAGTAGTCGCGATCGTGGCCACGCCCCTTGGGAGCGCGATGCGCGCCGGTGGCGTCGCATCCCGGCCATTCGCACGGCACCGCCTCGGTGCGCGGACGGGGCTGCCGTGCCGCCGCCTTGCGCGGCTTCACACGGATGCTGTCGAAGAATTTGGACGAGTCGATCGGCATGGCTGCTCTTTGACACCGCTCCGCGCAACGCTTCAAGTCTTGACAAGACGATTGCGCGAAATTGTTTCCTCTCGCCGCGGGACGTGGTTCAAGATGTGGTTCATCGACCACCCCGCACAACCAGCGGAATGCCGCCAATCATGACCAGCGCGCCCAATACGACCCGACAGACGATCACGAAAAAGTTGACCGAGGCTTTCACCCCCGAAAGCCTCGACGTCACCGACGAATCGCACCTGCACGAGGGCCATGCCGGCCACCGGCCCGGCGGCGAAACGCATTTCCGCGTCCATATCGTGTCGCGGGCCTTCGAAGGGAAGAGCCGGGTCGACCGCCATCGCATGATCAACCAGGCCCTGGCGGACGAACTCGACGGCCGCGTGCATGCGCTGGCGCTGAAGGCGCAGGCGCCGGGCGAGTGACGCAAGTCCGCCTCGGCCCGCCGCCGATGCGGCTCAGAACGAGGTGCCGGCCCGCGCTCGCCGGCCCGGACCGGCCGCCTCGACCGGCAGCGGCCAGATGCGCAGCATGGTGATGCGGTTACGCTCCCGGCGCAGCACGCGGAAGCGCAGGCCATAGAAGGTGAAGCTCTGGCCGCGCTCGGGGATCGAGCGCGCCTCATGGATCACCAGGCCGGCGATCGTGGTCGCCTCTTCGTCGGGCAAATGCCAGTCCATCGCGCGATTGAGCTCGCGGATCGGCACCGAGCCGTCGACCACCACCGAGCCGTCCGCCTGCATCCGCAGGCCGGACACCTCCTCGTCGTGCTCGTCGGAGATATCGCCGACGATTTCCTCGAGGATGTCCTCGAGCGTCACCATGCCTTCGACCTCGCCATATTCGTCGACGACCAGCGCGAAGTGGGTCTTGCGGCGGCGGAACGCCTTGAGCTGGTCGGACACCGTGCGCATCTCCGGCACGAACCACGGCGGCAGGGCGATGGCGCTGACATCGATCTTGCTGGTATCGCCTTCGGTCAGCCGGATCGCCCGCAACAGGTCCTTGGCATGCAGCACGCCGATGATGTTCTCCGGCTTGTCGCGCCACAGCGGAATGCGGGTGTATTCGCTGGCGAGCACATCGCGCACCAGGTCCTCGGTCGGCAGGTCGGCGTTGATGGTAACCATCGCGGTGCGGTGGACCATCACGTCGGAGACGGCGAGATCGCCGAAGCGGAAGACGTTCTGGATATATTCGGCCTCGCCGCTCTCGATCTTGCCGTGCTCGGCGGATTCGCCGACCAGCCCCTCGATCTCGGCGCCGCTCAGAACCTCATGATGCGAGACCTCCTTGACGCCGATGGCCTTAAGGATGCCGCGCGAGGCGGCGTTGAGCAGCCAGTTGAGCGGATAGAACATCAGGTAGGTGACGCGCAGCGGATAGGCGATCCATTGCGACACCGGCTCGGGCTGGCGGATCGCCAGCGTCTTGGGCACCTGTTCGCCGATCACGATGTGGAGCGACGAGAACACCAGGAAGCCGGTCAGGAACGAGGTGAAATGCAGCGCGGATTCGGGCAGGCCGAGCGGCTGCAGCAGCGGCTGCAGCAACGCCGCCACCGTCGGCTCGCCAACCCAGCCGAGCCCTAGCGAGGCCATGGTGATGCCAAGCTGGCAGCAGGCGAGATAGGCTTCGATATTGCCCATGATCTCGCGCACCAGCTGGGCGCCGAACCGCTGCTGCTCGACCATGGCCTTGACGCGGAAGCCGCGGCTCTTGACCAGCGCGAATTCCGCGGCAACGAAGAAGGCGTTGGCCGCCAGCAGCAGCACCGCCAACAGGATCTGAAGAACGATCGAACTCATCAGCGCGTTGCAAGTTTCCGCGCGAGGAAATCGCGCACGGTGGCGGGCGGAACGTCGCGGCAGACCACGGCCTGCCCGATGGCCTGAAGCAGGATGAAGGTCAGCCGCCCGCGCGTCACCTTCTTGTCCTGCGCCATCAGCGCCATCAGCGCGTCGGCATCGGCCAGACCTTCCTGGGCGAAGCCGGCAATGTCCCGCATCCGCGTCGGCAGGCCGACCGCGGCGAGATGGCGCGCGACCCGCGCGGCGTCGGCCGCGGCGATCATGCCGAGCCGGGCCGACAATTCGGCCGCCAGCACCATCCCCACCGCGACCCCTTCGCCGTGGAACAGCCGGTCGGAAAAGCCGGTCGCCGCCTCCAGCGCATGGCCGAAGGTGTGGCCGAGGTTGAGCAGCGCGCGGTCGCCGGTCTCGCGCTCGTCGCGCGCGACGATTGCGGCCTTGGCACGGCACGATGTCGCGATGGCGTGTTCGCGCGCCGCGCCGCCGGCGAACACCTCGGCATGATTGGCCTCCAGCCAGGTGAAGAACGCGGCATCGCCGAGCACGCCGTATTTCGCGACCTCGGCATAGCCGGCGCGGAACTGGCGCGGCGACAGCGTATCCAGCACGGCGGTATCAGCGACCACCAGCACCGGCTGATGGAACGCGCCGATCAGATTCTTGCCCTGCGGCGAATTGATGCCGGTCTTGCCGCCGACCGAGGAATCCACCTGCGCCAGCAGCGAGGTCGGCACCTGCACGAAATCGACGCCGCGCCGCACCGCCGCCGCCGCGAAGCCGGCGAGATCGCCGACCACGCCGCCGCCGAGCGCGATCACCAGGTCGTTGCGCTCGATCTTCGCGGCGATCAGCTCCTCGCACACCCGCTGGAAGCCGGCATAGCTTTTCGAGCCCTCGCCTTCATCGACCACGATGCGGGTGCTGGGAATATCCGCCTGCGCCAGCGCCGCCTCCACCGGCGCGAGCCAGTGCGCAGCGACCGTGCGGTCGGTGACGATCGCGGTGCGCGCGCCGGGCCGCAGCGCGGCGACGCGGGCGCCGAGCGAGCCGATCAGGTCGCGGCCGATGACGATGTCGTAGGCGCGATCGCCCAGCGCGACCTCGACGACGGTCGGCCCGGTCGCCTTCAATGGAGCTGTCATCATAATGGTCCGTTCCGAATCTCGCCGGCGGCCCCCGGCTGCGCGCCGCAAAGCCGGTGGTGAAGGGCGGCGACGCATTCGTCGACGATCTTCTCGTGCGGCACCTCGCGCGAGTCGATGGTGATGTCGGCAAGCTGGTAGACCGGATGCCGCGCGGCGATCAGTTGCGCGATGGTGGCGGCGGGATCGGCGGTCTGCAGCAGCGGACGGTCGGCACGCCGCTTCACCCGCCGCAGGATGATGTCGGCATCGGCCCGCAGCCAGACCGAGATCGCCTTGTCGCGGACACGCTGGCGGGTTTCCTCGCGCATGAAGGCGCCGCCGCCGGTGGCGAGCACGCAGGGGCCGCCCTCCAGAAGCCGCGCGATCACCCGCACCTCGCCGTCGCGGAAATACGGCTCGCCGTGCTCGGCGAAGATTTCCGGAATCGTCAGGCCGGCATGGGCCGCCTCGATCTCGAGGTCGGCATCGAGGAACGGCAACCGCAGCCGCGCCGCCAGCCGCCGGCCGACCGTCGACTTGCCCGCCCCCATCATGCCCACCAGCACGACCGACCGCGTGCCGAGCGCCGCGACGATCGCGGACTCAACGCCTGAATCGGTGGCCATCCGGGCCGCGGTCTCCGACATCGCTTCGCTGTTCCTGCGGCCATATCCGGCCCTCGCCCCCACCTATACTATCCGCGGGCCGGAATCGACCAGAGCATGATCCAGAAAACGGGGAACCTATCTTTGCAAAAAGGTCGTGCTCAGACAAAACGACAAACGGCGGGTCCGATTCGACGCAAGCGGATCGGCCCCTGGCGGATTGCCGGCGATCCTTTGACTCCGGGCTTTGCGCGGGGCCTCGTGGGACCGGCGGCAGATACGGCGGCCGACCGCCGGGAAATCTTGCCGGAGAATCTTGCCGGAGAATCTTGCAACGACGCGGCGAACATGTTGGAAATCATGATGAATCATATCATCTCGATACGGCCCGACCGCCGCGAGGCGCACCCATGCCAAGCCTGCTCCGATTCCTGACGGTCGTCGCGATCATCGCGGGGCTGTGCTATGGCGCGATCTTCGCACTGGCCAATTTCGTGCATCCGAAACCGCGCGAGATGACGGCGACCATCCCGCCGGACAAGTTCATCAAGAACTGAGCTATCGTATCTCGCGCGGTGTTCCGCCCATCACCCGCAGCACGAACCGCAGCATGACCCGCAGCACGACCCGCACCGCGACCTCCGATGCCCGGCTGATCGAGCTGTTTCTCGACATGCTCGCCGCCGAACAGGGCGCCGGCGACAACACCCGCGCCGCCTATCGCAGCGACCTCGCGGACCTCGCCGCCTTCCTCGCGCACCACAACACCGGCCTGGCCCAGGCCCGGACCCAGGCCCTGCGCGACTATCTCGCCGACCTCGACGCACGCGGCTTCAAGTCGTCCAGCGTGGCACGACGGCTGTCGTCGACGCGGCACCTGTTCCGCTTCCTGCTCAGCGAGCGCATCCGCGACGACGATCCCGCCGCCATCCTGTCCGGCCCCAGGCGCGGTCGCCCGCTGCCGAAGGTGCTTACGATCGCCGATGTCGACCGCCTGCTCGGCCACGCGCGGGAGCTGGCGCAGCAGCCGGACCAGTCGGAGGCACGGCGGATTCGCGCGCTGCGCATGGTCTGCCTGCTCGAAGTGCTCTACGCCACGGGCTTGCGGGTTTCGGAACTGGTGTCGCTGCCGGTCTCGGCGGCGCGGCGCGATGCCCGCATGATCGTGGTGCGCGGCAAGGGCGACAAGGAACGGCTGGTGCCGCTCAACGACGCGGCGCGGCGGGCGATGGCCGATTATCTCGACGCCGTGGCGGCCGTCGCCGCCCCCGGAACCAAGGCCGCCGCGAAGCCGGCGAAATGGCTGTTTCCGTCGTTCGGCGAAAGCGGCCATCTGACGCGCCAGCATTTCGCCCGCGAATTGAAGGAGCTCGCGGCCGGCGCCGGACTGCCCGCCCGCGCCATCAGCCCGCATGTGCTGCGCCACGCCTTTGCCAGCCACCTGCTGCATAACGGCGCCGACCTGCGCATCGTGCAGACGCTGCTCGGTCATACCGACATCTCGACCACCCAGATCTACACCCATGTCGTCGAGGAGCGGCTGAAAAGCCTGGTGCGCGACCTGCATCCGCTGGCGGAGAAGTAGGCTTTACTTCCCCTCTCGTCGTCCCTGCGCAGGCAGGGACCCAGACCCCCAGTTGTGGCGACGCGGAAAGCGCCCGTTGCTCGCGCCTGCGATCACAATCGAAGCCAGGGGTCATGGATCGCCGCCTTCGCGGAAATAACCACCGGGAGGCATCGCGATACGGCGCAAATCAACCCCCTGAAACTCCGCACATTTACGCCGGCTCCCGCGCCGCCACCGCGCTTGACTGCCGGAGCATTTGACTTGAAAAGCCAGCGGGGACAATTTCGGACCCCTGTTTCGGGGTGTCGCTTCATCCGCCGGTCCGGCGGCGGCCTCCTCATGGTGTAAAGATCAGAGCCACATGCGCAGCTATCTCGATTTCGAAAAGCCGGTCGCCGAACTTGACGCCAAGATCGACGAACTGCGCGCGCTGGCGGATGACGGCAGCAATATCACCGACGAGATCGCGCGCGTCGAAGCCAGGGCCGGGCAGACCTTGACCGAACTCTATGGCGCGCTGACGCCGTGGCAGAAGGCGCAGGTCGCCCGCCACCCGCAACGCCCCCATTGCATGGACTATATCGACGCGCTGATCACCGAATTCACGCCGCTGGCCGGCGACCGCAAGTTCAGCGAGGACGAGGCCATGGTCGGCGGCTTCGGCCGCTTCCGCGGCGAGAGCGTCTGTGTGATCGGCCAGGAAAAGGGCTCGACCACCGAAACCCGCCTCAAGCACAATTTCGGCATGGCGCGGCCGGAGGGTTACCGCAAGGCGGTGCGGCTGATGGAGATGGCCGACCGCTTCGGTATTCCGGTGCTGTCGCTGGTGGATACCGCCGGCGCCTATCCGGGAATCGGCGCCGAGGAACGCGGCCAGGCCGAAGCAATCGCGCGCTCGACCGATGCCTGCCTGATGCTGACGGTTCCCAATGTCGCCGTCATCATCGGCGAGGGCGGCTCGGGCGGCGCCATCGCCATCGCCACCGCCAACCGGGTGCTGATGCTGGAACACGCGATCTACAGCGTGATCTCGCCGGAAGCCGCCTCCTCGATCCTGTGGCGCGACTCGACCAAGGCGCAGGAAGCCGCCACCAACATGAAGATCACCGCGCAGGACCTCGCCCGGTTCGGCGTCATCGACAGCATCATCAAGGAGCCGGTCGGCGGCGCCCATCGCGATCCCGACGGCATGATCGCCGCGACCGGCGACGCCATCGCCCAGGCCATGAACGACCTGCGCAATCTCGACGGCGAGACGCTCCGCAGCCAGCGCCGGCAGAAGTTCCTCGACATCGGCCGCAAGCTGGGCTGACGCCGCGACCGCGGCCGGCGCGCTTCAGGCGGCGTTAACCACGGCGATCCCCGGCGGCGGCTTTCGGCCCGGTTCGGCCGCAATTGGGCCGCGAATGCGGTGTTTAAGTTCCGTTCACCACAGCTGCGGGGACCCGGTCGCGCGGACGGCGTCGGCTTGCGAGACGGGGGCCTTTAAGGATACTATTTTATTCAAATGGCTGCGGGGCATTGACTGTTTTTGGGGTGCGGACTTTGGGGTGCCGGCTTGCCGATCCGCTGCGGAGCATCATCTTGACCAATCGATCGCTGGTTCGCGTGCTTGCCACGTCGGCCGTGCTCGCGGCCGGTCTGGCGCTGGCCGGCTGCAACACCGACCAGGGCTCGCTCTCGGCCAACGCCAAGGCCAACAGGCCGGTTCCGCCCAAGCTGATCGCCGAAATGCAGAAGAAGGACATGGATCCGCAGTCGCCGATCCTGATCCGGCTGTTCAAGCAGGAGGCGGAACTCGAAGTCTGGAAGCAGACCCGCTCCGGCCGGTTCGCGCTGCTCGAGACCTATCCGATCTGCCGCTGGTCCGGCGATCTCGGGCCGAAAATCCGCGAGGGCGACCGCCAGGCGCCGGAAGGCTTCTATTCGATCACGCCGGCGCAGATGAATCCGCGCTCGTCCTATTACCTGTCCTTCAACATGGGCTATCCGAACGCCTTCGATCGCGCGCTCGGCCGCACCGGCTCGCAGCTCATGGTGCATGGCGACTGCTCGTCGCGCGGCTGCTACGCCATGACCGACGAGCAGATTTCCGACATCTACGCGCTGGGGCGCGAATCCTTCTTCGGCGGCCAGCGCGCCTTCCAGGTGCAGGCTTATCCGTTCCGCATGACCCCGGTGAACTTCGCCAGGCACCGCAACAATCCGAACATGCCGTTCTGGAAGATGCTCAAGGTCGGCTCCGATCACTTCGAGGTCACCCATCGCGAGCCGAAGGTCGATGTCTGCCAGAAGAAATACGTGTTCGATGCGGTGCCGCTGCCCGGATCGAACCAGCCGCTGACCTTCAATGCCGCCGGCGCCTGTCCGGCCTATACTGTCGACGCCGCGGTGGTGGACGCGGTGAAGGAAAAGGAACGCCGCGACGATGCCAGGGTGGCCGAGCTGGTGTCCAGGGGAACGCCGGTGGCGCGCCTCAACACCGGCATCGACGGCGGCATGAACAGTGTGTTCGCCGCCAAGATTCCCGACGGCAGCACCGGCCTGTCCGACCCGGGCAAGCCGGGCGTGTCGCTGGCCTCCAGGGCGCCGGGAACGATCCCCTCCCACGTCAATCCGCCCCGCCCGCTGGAGCCGGCGACGCCCGCGGTGGCAAGCGTAGCCGAGCCGGCCACGACCATGGCGATCGCGGCGCCGCAGCGCCCCTCGCGCAATTTCTTCTCCTCGCTCGCGGACAAGATCGGCTTGGGTAAGGACGGCTTGGGCAAGAACGATACATCCACGGCGCGCGCCGCACGCACGGTTCCGGTGCCGACATCGGCGCCGAAGGTTCAGGCCGCGAAAGACCGGCACGCGCCGCATGGCCCGCGGACGGCAAGGACCAGGGCAAGCCGCAAGCCGACCGAATCGCGGACCGCGAACGCGACGTCCAAAAAGCCCGACCCGGCCCCCAGGCCGCCCGGGCGCGTCGGCGGCGGAACGATGTCGGGCGGCCAGCCGATCATATCCTCGAACTCGTTCGACAACCGCTTCTCGGCGATGCGCTGAGACGATGCACTGACCGGCGCCGCCGCCTTGCAGCCCTGCCAGAGCCCCTTCCAGCCCCCCTGCCAGAGTTGCGGCGCGTGCTGCGCCTATTCCCGTGACTGGCCGCGCTTCACGATCGAGGACGACGCGACGCTCGCGCTGATCCCGGCCCCGTTCATCAACGAAACCCAGTCGGGCATGCGCTGCGACGGCGAACGCTGTTCGGCGCTGCTGGGTCGCGTCGGCGAAGCCACGTCATGCGGAATCTATGCGGTGCGGCCGGATGTCTGCCGCACCTGCATGCCGGGCGACCCGGAATGTGCGCTGGCGCGGCAGCACTTCGGCCTGCCTGCGCTGCCGCAAGCGTGAAGCAGGCCGGCTCCGCGACTTGCGGCGACACCGGGCATTGAGAACCGGCGCGCCATCATCTTCGGCAAGAATGGATGCACGGATCAAGTCCCGGCTTTAACCGAGACTGACAAGCGGGAAGATCGGGTGTCAATCGCGGGCCTTGTAGCCGGATTTGGCGGTGCGTGACCCACGTCGGTGTCCACTTCGTTCGAAGCACATATGCAATGCTGCGAACACCCTGGGCCACGGGCCGTGCTATTGCCGCTCGCCATTGACACCATCGAACTGATTCGATGGTACATCTATCGGCACGGAATCCTTCCGCAGCATTCTCGACGAGTGAATGCGGTAATCAGCATTTGCTCCAACGCCGATGAAGACCATTCCAATGCAGATGGACGGATTGCTCTCGCGGTCCCGTGTTGGGATACAGATCGGGCGGTCATGCGCGATCCAGCCCTTCCAAGAACTGCAACAACGCCTGGTTCACCGCATCCGGCCGCTCACGCTGGATCCAGTGGCCGCATTGCGGAAGGATCGTCTTGGCGCTAAGGCGAGGAATGATCCGCTCCAGATTTGGGATAAGCCGATCGACCCCCTTGAATCGCAGGACCATATCGCGCTCCCCGGCCATGAACAGCGCCGGGACGGCAATGGGCGCGCCCTTCCAGGGCGCAGTCAATTCCCAATTGCGATCGATGTTCCGATACCAGTTCAGCGGACCTCCAAAGCCGGCGTTCGCGAAAGCCTGCGCATAGACATCGATATCCGTTTCCGTGACCCATGCGGGCAGGGTTGGCGGCGCAGCGCGTCCTTCGAACATCGGCTGCCCCCTCCGCACCATCGCCTGACCGTCCAGCGAGTTGTCGGGATAGTCGCCGGACCATAGCCAGGAAAAATTGCGCAGAGTTTTGCGCGCATTTTCATTGAACTCGGACTCGGCCGACCGTCCGTCGCAGAAATACGCCTGATAGAAATACGAATCCGGAGTGTGCGGCATCGTCAGGCTGGGGCGCGTCGAGGTTCGCGGGAAAAACGGCACGCTCAGCCCCGCCACACCGCGCACGCGATCGGGCCGCAGCAGCGCGCAATGCCAAGCGACCGGCGCCCCCCAATCGTGCCCCACGATCACGGCTTGCGGCGCGCCGAGCGCATCGAGCAAACCCATGATATCACCGACCAGGTGCAGGATCGTGTACTGATCGACCTCCTCCGGAGCGTCGGTCTGGCCGTAACCGCGCATGTCGGGCGCCACGGCATGATAGCCTGCCTCCGCGAGGGCGATGATCTGGTCTTTCCACGAATACCAGCATTCCGGGAAACCATGGCAGAGAACCACCAGCGGGCCGGCTCCCGCCTCCGCGACATGCATTCGTATGCCGTTGGCTTCGATCGTGCGGTGAGCGATGTCCATGTTCGTCACGCCTTCGAACCCGTGCTCGGAAAGAGGCGGTTGTCCTCCTCCGTGTAGAAATCGAACAGTTCGAAGAATGCCCGCGCGTCTTCCTTGCCGCCGCGCTCGATCGTCGCCGCGGAAAGGAACGACTCGAGCGTCTGCCGGCAGGTGAAGAACCGGAGCCAGTTGTCGTAGTCGGTCGCGATTTCCAGGTCGGGTGAGCGGGCATGCCGGGACGGGTCCGCGACAAAGGCGGCAACGCCGCGCCTGACATGCAGGGCATGGCGCGCGTCGCGATCGGTGACCCGGATCGCCATCATCTTCTCCGTCGATCCGGCCCGCTGCGGATCGATGCGCACCCGGTATTGTTCGATGAACGCCGCCGGATCGACCGCCGCCAGAACCCGGGGATTGGAGAACAGCAGGCGCGGGATCGTTACCTCTCCGCGTAGCGCGCGAGCGTGCGCCATGTACCAGTTGCGGATCGTATGGGCGGGCGTGACGCGCCCCATGGCCTGAAGCGCATCGGCCTTGAGGCTGCGGATCGCCGGGTCGGACGGCGCGACACGAAACAGATAGCCCGCCAGTTGCGCCGCCCAGGCGTATTCCTTGGCATCGAGCGCGCGGCGGGCATTCGCCGTCACCGCGGCCGCGCCTCCCATCGCCTCGACCAGTCTCGTCGCCTGCTCCAGCGGCGGCAGCGGATTGATGCTGGCGGCGTCGCCATCGAACCAGCCAAGCGCGTGGTTGTACAGATAGGGGCCGAAATGGCTGATCTCGCCGTAGATTTCGGCGAGGTTGGGATGGGTCGCCAGCGGCCCGGGAAGCCGCACGAACTCGCGCAATTCCTCGGGGCCGCAGCCGCGCAGGATGCCGCGCAGCGTCTGGTCCAGCACGAGATCGAGGCCGTCGATCACATGCTCGAGCGTATCGCGAACCGCATCCCGACCGCGCACGGCGCGCGCATGGGTATTGACCAGGACTTCCGCATCCAGACCCAGGATCACCTTCAGGCCGTCGCGCCATTCCCTGGGATCGCGAAATTTCGAGCCGCGCAGCGTGTAGATATTGGGCACGAACGGCCACAGGAAATTGTTCAGCACGACGCCTTCGCGCGGCAGAAACACCGTCAGGCAATCGTCGGTATCGGAGCCGAAGCGCGTGAAGAATTGCATCTCGACGCCGGCGACCGTCATCCGCTCGCCGTCCTGAACCGGACGGTTGACCGGCAGCATGCCGCTGCGGCCGAAATGCAGCGCCGCGCCCGCGGGCGCGTTCGGGCCGGCGGGATCGACGTATTGGCTGAACTGCTGCAATGCACGCGAACTCTGCAACGGGGCGGTTTCTGCGAAGGCCGTGCCTGCGGATCCGGCTGCCAGATTGGGGTTGACGTTCGGATGACCGATAACGAGAACGTCCGCGCCCGCCAGCGCGGTGGTGCCATGCACGTAGTGCGAATGGGAATAGATGACGGCGACGATGGGCTTGTCCGATACGCTGCGGATCTGCCGCAGAAAGCGCTCGCCGTCCGCCAGCACTTCGCCGGTATCATAGACGATCAGCCCGTCATCGCCCTCGATCATGGTCAGGTTGAGAAAGGCGTCCCCGCCGAACACCGTGACCCGGGACGAAACCCGGTCGACTGTCGGTTCGAGATACGAACTGCGCACGAGACGCTCGTGTGCCTCGGCATTGGTGATCGCGCCGTTGGGCAGCGTCGCCAGACGGACGGGGGCTCCCATATAGATGTTCGAATTGCCTGTTGCCACTCGCTTCACTCCCGGATTTCGACAGACGTCACATTGCACGATGGCGGCGTTTGAGGCTGTGTGGGTCTGAGTTTTATCGTCTATCGACCAGGTTGGGTCATGGCCACTCCCTCGCCGAATGGCCTCTCCCTCGCCGATCAGTGCCTGCGTTATTCCGGCAGGCACCGATCGATAGCGGCCTGCTGCCCCGGATTCTGTCGCAATTGCGACAGAATCCCGAAATCGCCGGATCGGGGGCTTGCCTATGGTCGCGCCTGGCGGCCGCCGGGCTTGCCGGGCGCGAGGCGACGCCTGGAGCCATTTCCGTTCCGATAGAATCGGAACGGGGCTCTATATCCTTGCTTTAACGCACTTTCCTGACGCGAACCGATCCCCGCTTCGCTCGAAAACGCTCTATGCCATCACCGGCTCGGCGCGCGTGTCCGCAACCGCCCCGGCATCGGCTTCGCCGTCGCTGTCGGCGGGATCGTCGTCCTCGATGTCGTCGAGCGGCGCAAAGGTGCTGAGCGGCTGGGTGGAGAGCGTGACGGTCTTGCGGCCGCCCGTGGCCGCGCTTCGCGGCGACGCGGCGTTCCGCGACAGAGCGAACAGCGCCGAACCGACCCGCCCGCCGAACCTGACGAGATCGCGCTCGTCGCAACTGGTGGCGATCGCCAGCGCCAGCGTATGCAGATGGCTGCGGCGATAGCAGAACAGCGCCAGCATGGCCCGCACATCCGGCGTGACGCTTTCGATCAGCCGCGGCAGGCCGTTCTCGTCGGCGCGATACATCAGGCCGAGGAGGTCATCCTGCACCGGGCAGGCATCGTTCTCGAACGCTTCATGACTCGACGGCATGGCAGAACCCCTTGATCGACCAACACATCCGCCCCGATCATGAAAATGCGCCGCAAATTCCTAACGATCGGTTAACCACCGCGCCGCTCCCTTTACGCGCGGCCTTGCGCCATGGCTGCGAATCGAAACCTGCGAATCCCGCCGGTCAAAGCCCGCGTGCCGCCATCCATCCGGCGATCGCCTGGCCGATGGCGGGGCCGGAATCCTCCTGGATGAAATGCGAGCCCGGCACCGTGACCTCGGCCTGGTTGCGCCAGGCGCGGCAGAATTCCCGGGTGGCGCCGGTCAGGATCGCGCCGGGATCGGCATTGACGAACAGCTTCGGCACATCGTTCGCCGCCATCCATTCGGAATAGTCCCTGACGATCGCGACCACGTCCGCCGGTTCGCC
>JAGRLZ010000082.1 GCA_020441545.1 Xanthobacteraceae bacterium
GCTCTGGCGGCAAGGCTCTGGCGGCAAGGCTCTGGCGGCAGGTCGGGTTGCGACAGGTTGCACGGGCCGGCGCCGCGGTTCAGGATCGCCACGCGCAAGGTCCAGCCGTCGCCATCAGCCTGCCGATCGGCCCTGCTTGCCAATGCCACCCCTTTGCCCGTCAGGCCAGCCCCATGCGGATCGGCTCCGTTCTCGTCACCATCGTGCTCTTTGCCCTTCTGGCAGGCGTCATCTGGTATGCCTACACGGGCCTCACCGCCGGCCCTGCATCGATGCCTGTCGAAGGATATATTGCGCTGTTCGCCGGCGTCACGGTGTCGATGATGGTCGGCGTCGGCCTGATGGCGCTGGTTTTCTACAGCAGCCGCCATGGCCATGACGATCTGACCATCGAGATCGACGACGAACCGCCCCCGCAAGGCACCGATACGTCGGACCGGACCGGCACGATCAGGCCAGGCTCCTGACCAGTTGCAGGGCTGCGAAAAGCGCCATGACCGACAGCCCCACCGAGGCGATGATGTAGAACATCGCCTCCCCCATCTGCCCGCGCTCCACCAGCAGCCAGGATTCCAGCGAGAAGGTGGAGAATGTCGTAAACCCACCGCAGAACCCGACCGTGATGAGCACGCGGAGCGGCTGCGACAGATTCAGCCGCAACGCGAACAGTTCGATGAACAGTCCGATCAGGAACGAGCCGGCGATGTTGATGATCAGCGTGCCCCAGGGAAAGCCGAGGCCGACGATGCGGCCAATGCCGATTCCCGCGAGATAGCGCGCGACCGATCCGAGCGCGCCGCCGATCGCGACCGCCGCAATGAGTTGCAAGTTCACGGCTTTATCCTCCAACCGCCCAAAATGTTGTCGCCGGCGGGCAAGCAAGACAACCGACAAGCAAAGACCGCACCGCATCGCCGACGGTCGGCGGAAGCGCCGCATCGCGGGCCGAGGCTTTCGGAACTGTTGCGGGGGTGCTGCCGATCGGGGTCCATTCGGGTCGTCCTGTCATCCTCGCCATCGTCCAAGGGCGGCGTCGGACAGGGGGACAGCCCTAACCCGACGCGGTGAGCGCCCGGGCAGGAGTCATCGGCCTTCTCGGCGGTTATCGGGGGAACCCCATCCCCATCAATCTGCGCGGCAAGCTACGCGAAATCGACCGGAGGTCAAGATGCCGGTGGCGCGGGTTTCCGATTCCCCGGGGCGAAGGCCATGGCGGGATGCTGAAAACGTCCCCGGCCGTCGTTGCCGGGCTTGACCTGCCTGCGGGGCCGAAGCCCCTTCGGAGCGGCAAAGGCCCGGCAACCCATCATTTCTTGAGAAAATGGATGCCCGGATCAAGTCCGGGCATGATGACAGATGATTCCGTCGAGAGCAGAAAGCCCCCTCAATTCGCCCTTCGGATCTTGCCGCGGCCTTTCGGCTCGGCCGCGCCGCTGCGCACCCCGCCCCACGGATCGTTGGAGCCCTTGGCGTCCGGAATCTTGCGCAAGGAATCCCTGTATGCCTTGTCGCGCTGCTTGTCCCGCTCGATCTGTTCCGGCGTCTTCGACGGAAGGTCCGGGATCAGATTGACGTTCGGCATGTTGCTTTGCGCGTGCGCTGCGGATCCCATCAGCGCGAAAGGACCGATCAGCGTCGTGAACATCACCGCGGCGCGAAACACTTTCATCGTCAAACTCATCTTCAAACTCCTGCAACCCGACGGCCGCAAACCGGCGAGCGCGCTCCCTGGCCCGCGACAGATCATCCCCTCTTCGGCGGCTCGCCGCCAGGATCAGGCTGAATCGCAGCACCCGGTTCCGGCAATATCATGACCGCGGCGATTTGCGGAGCCCACAATCCGTCCGTCGAAACGCCGCACCCGATGCAGCCGCAACGACGCACCGACCCGAACCATCATACCGGGCCCCCCGACGCAACCCCGCATCGCGCCGCTGTGTCGCATGGCCCAAGGGGTATATGGCGCAGAGGTATGTGGCGCAGCGGTCGCAGGCGGCGCGCCGGCAGGCGATGCCGGATGGAGCGCATGAATGCGTGGGACGGACCAGGGCCAACGCCCGGGCGGGCGTTGACCCTGGTCGGTTCTCGACGCTCGTCCTCGTATCGGTATTCGTATCGGTTTTGGCCTTGAGCTTTTGGCCTTGCTCCTGGCGTCAGCCTTGGCATGGCCCTGGCCGGGCGTCAGCGGAAACCACCGAAGTTGTCGCGGTGATATCCGCCGCCCCCGCGAATACCGCCATCATAGCCGCCGCGATGATGCCCGCCTCCGCCACGGATTCCGCCGCCGACGATACCGGGAACGATGCGGATGATCCCGCCGCCCACATAGGGCGGAGGCGGCGGTGGGGGAACATCGTCATACACGACCTCGGGCGGCGGGCGGCGGCCGCGCGACGGATGATGCCTGCCGCGTTGCGGCCTCTCGGCCTTCTTCCTGCTCTTGCGCGTCTCCACCTTCTTCGGCGGCGGGGGCTTGGAGCAGGCGCAGGTCGGTGCCGGCGAAGCGGCCGCGACGGCCGGCCCCGTGACCGCGACATTGGCGATCTCCGGCCGGTTGCGCAGGCGCTCCTCGAGCTTGCGCGCGGTGGGCGTCAGGTCGCTGTCCGGGAAGGCTTTGAGGAAGGCGCGATAGCCGGCCGCCGTATTCTCGATGACGGCCTTCTCCCAGGCCCGCATCCGGAGCTGACGGTCCACCCATTCGCGCGCCTGCGGCGCGAATGGCGGCTCGGTATAGAGTTCGACGAACGCCTGATAGGCGTCCAGCGTGCCGTCGGCGACGACCAGTTCGTTGGCGGCCTCGACCGGCTTGCCCTTGAGGAACTTGCGCCACTCCTCCAGCGACCGCTTTTCCGCCGCCGGCCTGGCGCCCGCCTTGCCGTCAGCCTTTGCCCCGGTTCCGGAATCGGTCGTGTCATCAGTCCTGGCGCCGGTCTTCGAAGCGGTATTGGCCTGCCCGAAGAATTCGAACTCATCGGTGAGCGACGAACTCTCCCACGGCGTCTGGCGCCCCGCCGTCGCCTTGTTGACGGAAACGCGAACCCGTTTGAAGGCATCCTCGATCGCCAGCCCCGGCTGCCGCGCCGTGGCAAGCAGCGCCGTGGTGTAGGGACTGTTGGTGCCGCTGCCGTCTTCCGCTTCCGCGCCCGGCGCGGTGGAGAACGAGATGAACGTGCCAGAGGCACCGAATTTCGCATCGACGATCGCAAGACCCTTGCCGACCGTCTTGTTCAATTGGGGAAACGGATTGTTGCGGCAGGCATCGAGCATGACGATCCGCATCCTGCTCGGCACCGATGTCAGCGTGTTCAGGAGATCGTTGAGCCGGACGGATTGCAGCGGCACATCGGCCTCGCGCTTCGGGTCGACATCGACCGGCACGAGGTAGTTTTCGCCGTCCACCTGCATACCGTGCCCGGCATAGAACACCAGCGCCACCGTATCGGGCCCCTTCGCGGCGATCCGGCCGGCGAAATTGCTGATCGCCTCCCGCATTTCGGTCTGCGAAAGATCCGACGCGGTCACGACATCGAACCCGGCGTCGGTCAGGAGATTCGACATCGCCTTGGCGTCATTGACGGGATTGGGCAGCGCGGGCACCGCGCGATAGGTGGATTGGCCGATCACCAGCGCAAGGCGGTCCTGCGCGAAGACGGTCGATGCGCTGAGAAGAAAGCCCGCGGTGAAGACGGCAAGACGAAATGTGCGACGCACGGCAAAGCCCTCCATTCATCCGAATTGGTCGCACCAGAATTGACGACGGTTCAAGGGCGTGCGGCCGATTGTAGCAAGGCTTTGCGATCACATCGCCCCGCCATCCCGTCGGGGCGCGGCGGAACCGGCGGTGGTCAACGGAGCGTTAAGCCGGCAGCCCAAATTGAACCTGCCGGCCAACACTATCTTGACGGGTTCCGGATAGTCTTGGCCGGACAGGGACGGATCTTTTGCCGCGTGCTGGCCTGTGCCGCGCGGCAGTCTATGGTGGGCCGAATTGATCGATATGACAGAGATGGTGGGCAACCGCCACGGATCGGTGGCAGCAATCAAATACGATACGGAACGGGCCGCCGCATCGCGCACGGCCCCGATGCCGATATCCGCGATCGATCGGGCCGCGTGGCGCGACCTCGCCGCGCGCGCGATCGAACCCAACGGCTATTATCTTCCGGAATGGGAACTCGCGGTGAGCGCATCCGCGCGCGGCCGCGCCGGCGCCGACGTGCTGACCGCGCCCACCGCCACATCCCGGTTTACTCCGGGGCAATTGCTCGGACTTCTGCCGGTCGTCTCGCTGTGGCGCGCCTATCGGATTCCGTTGCCTGCCCTGGTCTCCGCCGATCCCTACGGCTCGCTCGAGGTTCCCCTGCTCGACGGCAGGCACGCAATCGATGCCGCCGCCACCCTGCTGAATGCCGCACGCACCAATGGGGCCCGCGCGCTGCTGTTGCGCAACCTGACGCTCGACGGCAAGGTCTTCGACGCTTTCGCGAAGGCGGGCGCACGCGACGGTATCGCGCCGCTGATCCTTCAATCGCACGCGCGAGCCTGTCTCGACGCCACGCAGGATGCCGAGCGCCTGCTGCGCGACGCGCTCGGCGCCAAGAAGCTGAAGGAGTTGCGGCGCCAGCGCAACAGGCTCGCCGAGCACGGCGCCGTCGCCTTCGAGGTCGCCTCGTCGCCGTCCGACGTCTCGCGCGCGCTCGAGTCCTTCCTGGCGCTCGAAGCCAGCGGGTGGAAAGCCCGCCGCGGCACCGCGCTGGCGCAACACGACGGCGATGCGCGCTTTATCCGCACGGCGACCGGCGCCCTCGCCGCCCACGGCCAGTGCCAGATCGTGACATTGCGGGCCGGCGCCCGGGCGGTCGCGGCCGGCATCGTGCTGCGGCACCAGGACCGGGCCTTCTTCTTCAAGCTCGGCATCGACGAGACGTTTGCGCGCTGTTCGCCCGGCGTGCAGCTCACCCTCGAACTGACGCGCCACCTCTGCGCCGATCCCGCCATCACCGCCGCCGATTCCACGGCCGCGCCGGGCCATCCGATGATCGACCCGATCTGGCGCGGGCGGTTGCCGATCGGCGACGTGCTGATTCCGCTGCGACGAGACGACACGGTCGTCGCCGCGATCCGTTCCGCGTTGGCGTTACGCACCGCGTTGCGCGCGAACGCCCGGCGCGCCCTTCACGCCATTCGCCAGGTCAGGGAGACGTCCTCATGAGCAAGCCCGCACCGATCATCACCGCCGCGAACGATGCGCTCCGGCGCGACTTTCCGCTGCGGCCCTTCGCCATCCGCCACGGCCTTGCCGATCACCCGCTGATGACGCTGCCGCGCCTTGCGAAACTCGCGGCGGACCTGCCGCGCGACCAGATCGAATACAATCCCGGCAACGTCGCCATCGGCCAGGATCCCGACCTCGTGCCGACGCTGCGGCTCGATCCAAGCGAGGTCGTCCGGCAGATCGAAACCGCCGGCGCCTGGATGGTGCTCAAGCGGGTCGAGACATCGCCGGCCTATCGCGAACTGCTGGAACGCGCACTGCTCTCGGTTGCGCGTGCCCGCGGCTTCGACAGCATCCGCGAGGCCGGCTTCGAACAGATCGAGGGCTACATTTTCGTGTCGTCGCCGAACTCGACGACGCCGTTCCACCTCGACAGCGAGGACAATTTCTTCGTCCAGATTCACGGCGAGAAGTTCTTCACGCTGTTCGACAACGCCGATCGCTCGATCGCCAGCGATGAGGAGATCGAGTATTCGATGACCAAGCATCGCAACCTCAAATATGACGAGGCGATCGAGGGGCGCGGAACCACCTTCCACATGTTCGGCGGCGACGGCTGCTTCGTGCCCTATCAGTGGCCGCACTGGGTGCGGACCGCGGACAGCTACTCGATCTCGATGGCGATCACCTGGAAGACCAGTGCCGTCCGCCGCAACAACGACCTGCATTTCTTCAATTCGATGCTGCGCGGCATCGGATTGCCGCAGCAGGCGCCCGGAACCCATCCGGCGTTCGACAGCGCCAAGCTGGCGTTCTACCGGACGGCGACCGCCGCGATCCAGCCGCTGCGCGCATCACTGACGATGCGGCGCATCCTGCGGCGGATCGCGCTCGGCAAGCGGGCCAACTATTACATGCAGGATGCCTGACGCCGCGCCGTCAGGCTTTCCGCCTCATTCCGCGGCCTGCGCGTTGACCTCGGCGGATACCTGCCGGATCGCGCGGGCCAGCATTTGCGGATCCTGCGCGCCCGAGACGGCATATTTGCCGGCGAAGACATAGGTCGGCACGCCGCCGATTCCCTTGTCGGTCGCCTCCTCCGCCTGCGCGGCGATCAGGTCGACGTCCTCATCGGTCGCCAGCCGCGCACGCACCTGCCCGGCATCGAGGCCGCAATCGGCCGCCGCCTGCACCAGGACATCGGTATCGCTGAGATCGGCGCCGTCGCGGAAATACAGTTCCATCAGCCGCTGCTTCATCGCCGCGGACCTGTCGCCCTGCGGGGCCTGGCCGGCCCAATGGATCAGCCGGTGGCAGTCGGTGGTGTTAGGCTGACGGCTGACCTTTTCGGGATGATATTCGAGACCGACCTCCTGGGCGGCGGCGACGACGCTCTTCGAAATCTTGCCATAGGCGGCGACCGAGCCGAACTTGGCGATCAGATAATCCTTGCGGGTCATGCCTTCGCGCGGCACCCACGGATTGAGGAAATACGGCCGCCACCGCACCTCAATCGGCACGTCGGGCACCAGCGCCAGCGCGCTCTCCAGCCGCCGCTTGCCGATATAGCACCAGGGGCACACCACATCGGAGACGATATCGAGCTGCAGCGGCTTCAAGGTGCTCATGGCCGGTTCCTCCCAGAAAGCCCAACGATAGTCAGCCCGCGGGACATGAACAAGGCGGCCACGGCAGGTCTGCCTCACGCTTTCGTGGGGGCGGCGCGAAGCGTTGAGGCCATGGCGCGCAGGCGTCGGGCGGTGAACTCATCGGCCGGAAAGAACGTCTCGATCGCGAGTTCCGACAGCGTGACATCGATCGGCGTGCCGAACACCATCGTGGTGGAGATGAAGCTCAGCACGTCGTCGCCGAGTTTCATCCGGAACGGCACCACGACGGCATCGGTCGCAACCGGCGTGCGGCGCGCCGGCACCGGGTAGCCCTTGAGTTCATGATAGAGCTTGAGCAGTTCGGTATCGGCCGTCACCTCGCACTGGCGATGCAGCCGCTCCAGCAGGTGCGCGCACCATTCCGCCAGGTTGACGATGCGCGGCGCCAGCCCTTGCGGATGGAAGCTGAGCCGCAGCACGTTCACCGGCGGCGCAAGCAGGTCCGGCGCGATGCCGTGCAGCAGCGGCGTCACCATGGCGTTGGCCGCCACCAGATTCCAGTGCCGGTCGATGGCCAGCGCCGGACTGGGCTCGTGGGCCTTCAGGATGGTATCGACGGCCTGCCGGGCAGCGCCCAGCGCGGGATCGTCGAGCGGGCGCTGCGAGAACATCGGCGCGAAACCCGCGGCGACCAGCAACACGTTGCGCTCGCGCAGCGGCACGTCGAGCCGCTCCGCCAGCCGCAGCACCATGTCGCGCGACGGCGCGGCGCGGCCGGTCTCGACGAAACTCAAATGGCGCGCGGAAATCTCCGCCTCGCCTGCGAGATCGAGCTGGCTGAGATGACGGCGCTGCCGCCACTGCCGCAGATGGTGGCCGATCGGAAACGGCTGCGCCGGTGTCGTCCGGGCGGATGAAATCTGGGTGGTCATGGCATCTGGGTGGACATGGCAGTTGTCATGGCGCAACGCTACCACGCGCGCCGGACCCCGATCCATGACCTCCGAGGTCATGAATTCCTGCAACGCCCGAAGCCCCGCGCGGACGATCGCCCGCTCAGAGGCCGTTGCGCCCGCGCTTTGCCGTCTTGCCGGCCTTGCGGGGATTGGCGGCGGCCCGGGTGCCGTTGCCGGCCGCGCGGGTCTTCGCCCGTCCCTTCGCCGTGCCTGTCACAGCCTTGGTCCCACGTGTGGCGGGCGCAGCCTTGGTCCCGCGCGCGCGTGCGGCGGTCACGGCCTTGGCCCGCCTGGTGGCGCCCGATTTTGTGGCACCCGACTTCGCAGCACCTGACTTCCGCGCGGCAGCCGACTTCTTCGCGGCACCCGATTTGGCCGCCCGCGCTTCGGCACGCAGCTTCTCGCGCTTCTTTTCGCAGGCGTCGCACTTGCAGCCGATCGGCTTGAGGTATTCCTTGAAATACTCGGTGCCGTAGTCGTAGTTGATTTCCTCGCCCGGCTGGATGTCCTTGATGGCGCGGATATGGACCGTGCGCTTGCGGGTGTTGACGTCGGATTCAGCGTTCGGCTTGCAGGCGTGGTTGATGTAGCGCGCGATGTTCTTGCGCACCGAACCGTCGATGGTCCAGCGGCCATTGATCTGGAACAGATACTTGTTCTCGACCGCGTCATCCTTCTTCTTCCGGCAATCGAGCATCGGTCCGGAATAGCGGATGATCTTCGTTCCCTTCTTGATCGGCTTGGTGGCGAACAGGCCGAGCCCGGTTCGGGAGCGGCCGATGCGATACGGCTTGCGGGAGGAAATAACGGGCATGAGACGGCTTGAACTTGACCTGCTTCAGAGCATGATCCCGAAAAGCGGAAGCCGGCTTTCGGAAAAGATCGTGCTCAAACAATAAAGACAAACGGCGGGCCTGATTCAACGCAAGTGGACCGGACCCTGGCGTGGCGGTTTGGAACGACGTGTCCTTCTATCGCAATCCGCCCGCAAATGTCAGGTTTTTCGCAGCCGCATGCCGAACCTTCCCCAGAGATGATCCGACGACGGGCCCTTCCCTGCCAGCGCAATCATGCGCTCATTTCACGTCGGCGCGTCCAGGCCGACGGCCTCAGCAGGATGGTGGCGTTCGCAACAGGCCGCTGCCGCTCAGCATCGCATCGAGCAGGTCATCGACGCCCTTGCCCGCCGGCAGCCGCTGCAGAACGTCCGTAAGGCGGCCATCGATCAGAAGCATCGCGAAGCCGTGCATCAGGGCCCACATCCGCGTGATGTCGGCGGCCTGGGCGAGCGTCAGCGCATCTTCCCGAATCGATTCGTGCCGTCGCGCGGCGACGGACTCCACCAGCCCGGCAAACGACGCATCCGCCGCCTGCTGCAGGGCCGGATTGCGCATGTCGAGGCGTTCGGCGCTGAACATCAATTGATACATCGCCGGATGGGATCGTGCGAACGCCAGATAGGCGAGCCCCTGCGCACGCCCCGTCTCGGCCTGCGAGCAGCCCGGAACGGCAGAGGCATTCATCGCCATGCCGAAACGGCGATAGCCGATCGCAGCCAGTTCGCTGACGAGCCCCGCAAGATCGCGAAAATGATGGGCCGGCGCGGCGTGGGACACGCCGGCCTCGCGCGCCACCGCCCGCAAGGTCAGCCCCGCCAGCCCGTCGCGCTCGAGGATCTTCTCGGCGGCTTTCAGCAAGGCGTCATGCAGGTCGCCGTGGTGATAAGGCGACGGCGAAGCCGCCTTCCGGGCCGCCTTCGGCCCGCCTTTGACGGATGGCCGACCGGGCGCCGGCTTGCGCCGCGCCGCGCCCGGTGCCGGAGATGTCGTTCGTCGCGAAACTGTCTTGCGGGTCATGGTGCTGTTATAGGACGCAATTTTTACACCGTAAAGATTTTGCTTGACGTCGGGCGGGATTGTCGCCACCCTCAATCTTGACGCCGTCAACATGATATTGGAGAGCACCGTGTCCCGAACCGATCCGTCCGCCGAACTCGACAACCTCGCGCCGATCCCGATGGAATGCGACGCGCCGTTCCTCACCATCGAGGGCGAACTGCCGCGGGCGTTGAACGGCACGCTGTACCGCAACGGCCCCAACCCGCAATTCGACGTGCCCGGCGCGCACTGGTTCGTCGGCGACGGCATGCTGCATGCCTTTCATCTCGAGAACGGCCGCGCCAGCTATCGCAACCGCTGGGTCCGCACGCCGAAATGGCGCGCGGAGCATGACGCCGGCCGCGCCATCTTCGCCGGCTTCGGCCCGATCAGGTTGCGCGACGCGCCGCCCACCACCTGCAACGACAGCGGCGCCGCCAACACCAACATCGTGTTTCACGGCGGCCGCCTGCTCGCGCTCGAGGAAGGCCACCTGCCGACCGGGATCGAACCCGGCACGTTGGAAACCCTGGGCTATTGCGACTACGACCGCCGCATCTCGGGCCCCTTCACGGCGCATCCCAAGATCGACCCCGTCACCGGGGAGATGATCTTCTTCGGCTACAACGCCAGGGGACCGTTCAGCAGCGCGCTGTCGTTCGGCGTGATCGACGCGGCCGGCCGCGCCTCGCGCTTCGAGCATTTCGAGACGCCCTATGCCAGCATGGTGCATGATTTCATCGTCACCGCGAACCATGTGCTGTTTCCGATCCTGCCGCTGACCGGCAGCATGGAGCGCGCGATGCGGGGCCGGCCCGCCTATGCCTGGGAGCCCGACAGGGGCGGCCATGTCGGTGTCATGGCGCGCAACGGCGCGACCTCCGATATCCGCTGGTTCAGGGCGGACGCCTGCTACGTCTTCCATGTGCTGAATGCCTGGGACGACGGCGACCGCATCATTGCCGACGTGCTGCAATACGACGAGCCGCCGCTGTTTCCGCATCCCGACGGCCGCAAGACCGATCCCGCGAAGTCGCGCGCCCGACTGTGCCGCTGGACCTTCGATCTTGCCGCCAACACCGATCGGTTCACGCAGACCTATCTCGACGACATCGCCGGCGAATTCCCGCGCATCGACGATCGCCGCGCCGGTCTCGCCACGCAACATGGCTGGTACGCCTGCGCCAATCCCGAACTGGCCGATTCCAGCGCCTTTCACGGCATCACGCATGTCGACGGCAGCGGGCGGCGCAAGGGCCAATACCTGCTGCCGAAAGGCGACAGCATCTCCGAGCCGGTGTTCGTCGAGCGCGGCGTGGACGCGCCGGAGGGCGACGGCTGGCTGCTCGCTGTGGTCTGGCGCGCGCGGGAGAACCGCAGCGATCTCGCGGTCTTCAACGCGCAGGACATCGCCGCGGGCCCCGTGGCCCTGGTCAAGCTCGGTCACCGCGTGCCGGACGGCTTTCACGGCAACTGGGTGCCGGCAACCTGACCTGGCCGTGCGGCGGCGGGCGCAATTCGCCGTGCAGGTCCGGTGAACGCAAGTCCATCATGTTGTGACGCTATCGGTGATAGTCATGAGAAGCGTCTTCGCAAGGCTCGGCAGCGACTTCCTGTCGACCATCATCTTCCTGGTCGCCTATGTCGCCACCGACAACGTGGTGCTGGCGACCTTCGTTGCAATTGCAGGCGCTATCCTGCAGATCGCCGTCGCGCGGATTCGCGGGACGCGGCTCGACATCATGACCTATGCCAGCCTGGCGCTGGTGATCGTGCTTGGCGGCGCGACGCTGCTGACCAACGACCCGCGCTTCGTGCTGGCCAAGCCCGCGATCGGCCACTTCGCGGTCGGCGCCATCATGCTGCGCCGAAACTGGATGATGCGTTACATGCCCGATATCGTCGGCGAGACCATCCCGCACCTCGTCACCCTCGCCGGCTATGGCTGGGCGGCGCTGATGTTCGTGCTCGGGCTGGGCACCATCGCGGTCGCGATGACCGGCGACCTGAAGCTGTGGGCATTCTACGTCTCGGTGATCGCGGTCGGCGCCAAGGTCGCGGCCTTCGCCATCCAGTACGTTGCGTTCCGGATCATCGTTCGCCGCAGGCTTCGCGCGGCAGGCAACGGACCGCCCGCGGCAAAAGCAGCCCGGCCGGCGGCGTGAGACCCGAGGTCGCGGCGGGAAGGATTCGCGCCGGTTCCGGAATAGGCTATACAGGGCGGCGTGTGCCGGCCTGATGCCGGTGCAGTAAGGGAGAACAGCATGTCGGTCGACGGAAACTGGAACATCACCATGAGCACCCCGATGGGCGAGCGCAACGCCACGCTGGCGCTGCAAAGCGCGGGCAATACCCTGACCGGCACCCAGGCCGCCGACGGCAATTCCGGCGAAATCTTCGATGGCACCGTCAACGGCAACAATATCGCCTGGAAGATTTCGATCACCAATCCGATGCCGCTGACGCTGGAATTCACCGGCACGGTCGATGGCGACAGCATTTCGGGCGAGATGGGCGTCGGCCCGATGGGCAGCTTTCCGTTCAAGGGCGCGCGCGCCTGACGCATTTCGGACGCCCCGGCCGGGCGGACATGGTCCGCCCGCGCCCGCCTACCGGCCCGGCGCCTCCGACGGCTGCACGACCGTGCGCCGCGCCACCGCGCCAAGCGTGCTGCCTTGCACGATGATGCTGAACAGCACCACGGCATAGGTCGCGGCCAGAATTCCCGGCTTGGCATCGCTGTCCGGCACCGCCAGCGCGAGCGCGACGGAAATTCCGCCCCTCACCCCCGCCCACGTCATGAACGGAATGTTGCGGAACGACATCAGCTCGCTGCGCGGAAAGACCAGCGGCGGCATCGTGACCGCGATCAGGCGGGCCAGCAGAACGACCGGGACCGCAAGGGCGGCAAGCACCAGCGCCAGCGGCTCGAACCGCAGCACCAGCACCTCGAGGCCGATCAGCAGGAACAGCACGGAGTTCAGAATCTCGTCGATCAGCGTCCACAGCCCGAATACATAAGTCTGCGTCCGGTCGCTCATGGCGAAGCGCGGTCCTTTGTCGCCGATCAGCAGCCCGGCCGCCACCACCGACAGCGGCCCGCTGACGTGAAGGCGATGGGCGAGCGCATAGGTGCCGGTCACCAGCGCCAGCGTGATGAGAACCTCGATCGGATAATCGTCGATCAGGCGCATGCCGTGATAGGCGACGTAGCCGGTCGCGATGCCGAGCAGCAAGCCGCCGCCGGCTTCCACCAGCAGCAGTTCGCCGATCGCCCACGGCCCCGTTTCTTCCGCGCCGCCGCCGATCGCAAACCGCAACAGCACCGTGAACAGCACGATGCCGATGCCGTCGTTGAACAGCGATTCGCCCTGCATCTCGACCTCGAGCGCCGCCGGTACGTTGACGTTCTTGAGCGTGCTGAGCACCGCGACCGGGTCGGTCGGGCTGATGAGCGCGCCGAACACCAGCGCCCAGGCGAACGGCAGCGGAAATCCGATCGCGCCGGCCGCGGCCCAGAGCCCGGCGCCGACCACGAAAGTGGAGATCACGGTGCCGAGGCCGGCAAGCAGCAGCACGGGAAACGCCCGGCTGCGCAATTTGCCGAGATCGACATGAAGGGCACCCGCGAACAACAGGAAGCCCAGCATCCCGTCCATCACCACGCTGCTGAAATCGATCTGCAGCAGCGCCGTCGTCAGCGGTTCGAACAAATGCTGCTCGGGAAAGACGACATCGATCGCGACAAGCACGAGCGAAGTCACCACGCTCATCACCAGAAGCCCGATGGTATGCGGCAGCGGCACGAACTTGTGGTTCAGCCAGCCGAACAACGCCGACAGAATCAGCAGCATCGCCGCCAGGTCGAGAAGCGAGAACATCGCCGGTCACCTTCATCCGAATACGGTCATCTCATCCGGGCGCAGGCATGACGAGCCTTCGGCCCCTGCCCGGCGGATTCACCTGTAAAGCCGACGAACTCGCCGGGTCAACCGCGCAACAACGCGGAAGGCAGCGCGGGACCGCAGATTATTCGGCGCGGATGCGCGCGCAGCCTTACCCGACGGGAAAAGGCCACGCAGGAAAAGGGCCATCGCCTTTTGTTCGGTGCATTTGTTTCGATGCGCCTTGTTCCGGCGCATTATCGTCACGCGGAGCGGCATCCACCTCGCTCAAAACGCCATGGCGGCAAGCGAGCATGGCGACGGTGGCGTTCCGCAAGACGGGCCAAGATCGAAGCCTGGAGCCCCCGATTCGGCGGGCAAGTCGCAACCGCCACTCCCCCCCTAGCAAGCCCCCTGGCAAGACCCTTCGGCCGCCGCCCAAGCGACGACGCCCCGCCGATGTCAGAAAGATGTCAGAAATAGGCGTAGAGAACCGCGCCATTGACGGCGCTCAACGCCGCCAGCATGGCCACCAGCACCGCGTTCAGCCTGACTGCTTCAACCATCATTTCGCAGCCCTCGAATCGTTCTGCTTCTATCCGCTATTGAAGCAGGACGACCGGAACCGTCACGCGGATTCTTTTTTGCCCGGAGCCTTGCGACTCGCCGCAGAATCGAGTCCGTGCCGGCCGGCGAAAGGCGGCGTGATCGCTAATCGCAAACAACGAACGCGGTTCGCTCCAGCGTCACCCGAGATTCAGCTCCTTGAAGAAGTCGTTGCCCTTGTCATCCATGATGATGAAGGCCGGGAAGTTCTCGACCTCGATGCGCCAGATCGCCTCCATGCCGAGTTCGGGATATTCGACCACCTCGACCTTCTTGATGCAGTGCTCGGCGAGATTGGCCGCCGAGCCGCCGATCGAGCCGAGATAGAAGCCGCCGTGCTTCTTGCACGCCTCGCGCACCTGCACCGAGCGATTGCCCTTGGCGACCATCACCATGGAACCGCCGGCGGCCTGGAACTGGTCGACGAAGGAATCCATGCGGCCCGCGGTGGTCGGCCCGAACGCGCCGGAGGCGTAGCCCTCGGGCGTCTTGGCCGGCCCGGCATAATAGACCGGATGGTTCTTGAAATAATCCGGCAGCGGCTCGCCCTTCTCCAGCCGCTCGCGCAGCTTGGCGTGCGCGGCGTCGCGCGCCACGATCATGGTGCCGGTCAGCGACAGCCGCGTCTTGGTCGGATACTTCGACAGCGTGGCGAGAATGTCCTTCATCGGCTGGTTGAGATCGATCTCGACCACCTCGCCGCCGAGCGACTGCTCGAGCGCGGGGAGATATTGCGCCGGGTTGTGCTCGAGCTCTTCGAGGAAGATGCCGTCCCTGGTGATCTTGCCGAGCACCTGGCGGTCCGCCGAGCACGACACACCAAGCCCGATCGGCAGCGACGCGCCGTGGCGCGGCAGCCGGATCACCCGCACATCGTGGCAGAAATATTTTCCGCCGAACTGCGCGCCGACGCCGGAGCTTTGCGTCATCTTCAGCACTTCCTGCTCCATCTCGAGATCGCGGAAGGCGTTGCCGTTCTCGCTGCCCTGCGTCGGCAGCGCGTCGAGATAGCGCGCCGAGGCCAGCTTCACCGTCTTCATGCACAGCTCGGCCGAGGTGCCGCCGATGACGATGGCGAGGTGATACGGCGGGCACGCGGCGGTGCCGAGCGTCATGATCTTCTCTTTCAGGAACGCCAGCAGGCGGTCCCTGGTCAGCACCGATGGCGTGGCCTGAAAGAGAAAACTCTTGTTGGCGGAGCCGCCGCCCTTGGCCATGAACATGAACTTGTAGGCGTCATCGCCCTCGGCGTAGATCTCGCATTGCGCGGGCATGTTGTTGGCGGTGTTCTTCTCCTCGAACATCGACAACGGGGCGACCTGCGAATAGCGCAGGTTGCGGCGCAAGTAAGCGTCGCGCGCACCTTCCGACAGGGCCGCCTCGTCCTCGCCGTCGGTGATGACGTTGCAGCCCTTCTTGCCCATGATGATCGCGGTGCCGGTGTCCTGGCACATCGGCAGCACGCCGCCGGCGGCGATGTTGGCGTTCTTCAGGAAGTCGAAGGCGACGAACTTGTCGTTGTCGCTGGCCTCCTTGTCGTCGAGGATGCGGCGGAGCTGCTTGAGGTGGCCCGGCCGCAGATAGTGATTGATCTCGCCGAACGCGGCCTCGCTCAAGGCCCGCAGCGCCTCGCGCGACACCACCAGCATGTCCTTGCCGAGCACCTTCTCGACCCGCACACCCTCGCCGGACACCTTCTTGTAGGGCGTCTCGTCCTTGCCCAGCGGAAACAGCGGCGTGTGCTTGTAGGGCGGAACCGGCTTGGCGGGATCTGGAAATGCGGTGGGAGCGTTCATGGAATGAGCCTCGCAAGGGATTTCCTGCCTGTTTAGGCGCTTTCGCTCCACTTTTGAAGGGTTCAAAAGCGGACCGGCCATATTGTGGCCGGCGACCCGCGCGGGACCGACGCGCGTGCGCGGCGCGGGCATCCTTGCCGTCCGCACTCTCCGATCACTTGCCAGCAAGCACACGATAGTACCGATCATATCGATCGCGGTGCCGGGATCGGCGACCGCCGGCGACAGCGCGCAACGCGATGCCGGCGAAAGAGTAGCGCGCATTTTAATGAACGCGGGCGGCGGATGTTCACCGTCGCAAGGAAAGACACGGGACTCCGTCGCGCATTCGTGGCTTGTGAAACAGGCTCTCCCGATTTCCGCGAGGCAGGCCGAGCAGGGATCGAAGCCGACAGGATCGAAGCCATGAGCGTCACAGCCGTCGCCGCACCGCCCTCCGCAACTTCGCACGACGCATCCGCATCGCCGCGGCCGGAGAACCGGACGCCCGCGGACGAGGCCCGCGCCCGCGCCGAGCAGCCTCAGCCGCGCGCCGCCCTGCCGCCGGGACAAGGCACCCGCATCGACGTGCTGGTCTGAGGCGCAAGCACGCAAACCGCCCGGCCAACGCGCCGCGTTCAGGCATCCAGCGCCCCGTAGTGCCGGAATATGCCGTCTTCATTGAAGGGAATGCGCCGTGCGCTTGCGAGATAAGCCTCGATCCGCGGCCGCGCGGCGACGCGGTCGTGCAGGCCCACGAGCTTCGGGATGCCGCGTTCGAATTTCGCCATACGCCTGGGAAACGCATAGCGCAGCCCGGCAACGATCTGGAACAGCGACAGGTCGACATAAGTGAGCCTGCGGCCCGCGATGTAGCCGCCGCCACAACCGGCCGCGATATCCTCGAAGTAGCCGAGATATTTCGGCACCCGCTGATCCCAGAACTCGGCGGTCCGCTTCTTCGCCGGCGAGCGCTGGTCCTCGTAATACAGCGTCGGCCCGAGCGGATGATGGGTGTCGTGGATTTCCAGCACCAGGTCGGCGATGGTCAGTTGCAGCCCGTGCAGCCACAGCCGCTCCGCCTCCGGTTTCGGGACCAGGCCGTGACGCGGCCCGAGGAAGAACAGGATGTTGGCGGTCTGGCCGATCACCTGCTTCCCGGCCTTCAGGAACGGCGGCGCGAAAGGCGGCGTGCGCGTCCCCTCGCCCTGCATCAGGTCTGCCATGGCGGACGCGCCGCGCTCGCGCGCCACATCGATATAGCTCGCGCCGGCATCCTCGAGCGCAAGCCGGACGAATTCGCCGCGCCCCTGGATCGACGGCCAGTAATAGAGTTCGTAGCGCATCGGCGAATCCTCCCTCGCCGCGCGGCCGGCCGCCGCGCACCTTTCCGAGGATAGACCAATGCGCCCGGGAACGCTCAGTTCACCGCGAAGCAATAAAGCAGGCCGTCGCCGCCGGTCGAGCGCAGGTCGGCCTGCGAGCAGCCGCCATCGGGGCCGCGCGAGGGATGCGACGTGTTCCACGATTTCGCCGGCGGCTCCTCGTTCAGGCCCATGCGGTCGGAATGGCCGACCATGGCGGCGCCCTGGGTGCTGCTGGTCCAGTTCCCGCAGGTGCGGTCCTGGCCCGGCGGAAACGCGGTGCCGTCGGCTTGCGATCCGGTAAGGACGTCATGGCGGTTCGGCTTGTCGCCGCGCCCGTTGATGACCTCGCCCTTTTCGCTAAGCGCGGTCTGCTTGGTGAGATGGTTGGCGCCGTGCAGTTCGGCGACGTCCCTGGCGATCACCTCGCCCCTGGCGTTCCGCCACGGCCCCTTGCCGATCCGGTCGCGCGCATTGACTGCGGCCTTGCCGTCGGCGGCCTGGGTGGACAGGTAGGCGTGCCAGGTCTTGCCGCCGATACCGGCGTCCTGCGCCAGCTTCCGGCACCAGTTGTCGGCGCCGGCGAGGCCGCCGAGATTGCCGCCATTGCCGATGCCGTGGCTGGTGACGAAGAAGGTAGTACCGGCATTCTGCGCCGCGGCGGGCTGCAGCGCGGCGAGCGAAAGGAGCCCGACGCCGCCGAGCGCGGCGGTGCGACAAATCCGGGAGATGGTCATCGACAGTGTGGGCATGGGATCCTCCGCATGGCTTTCTGGTTGGGTGCGATCGACCGGACAACACCGGCAAACCGGGATTATTCCTTTTCGACAACGCCGCAGAGGATGCAGGTATCCATCGGCCGGCATTCATCGACCTGGTTTGATCGAACAGCAAAAAGGCGCCGCGAGATCCGCGACGCCTTCGTCTGTCACCTGTGTGCGGCAACAAGCATGGCTCAAGCCTGCTGGATGGCCGCCAGTTCCCAGGTGGCGTCGCCGGACGCCCCGCGCTGGCGGGCGAAGGTCCACACTTCCGTCGCCTCCACCGGCTGATCGCCGCCATCGACGACCCGGCCGCCGTTGCGCTCGGTGGTCTTGTCGACCATCGAGAAGCGCATCGCCACGGTGGCGTAGTCGGTGTCGCCCTCGCGCCAGGCTTCGGCCAGGTCGCCCTGCAGCAGCTTGACGTCGCCGACCTTGTTGATGACGCCGCTCTCCTTGTTGGCGGCGATATCCTGCGCGAAGTAGGAGGCCATTTCCGGCGTGGTCAGCTTCTCAAGGCCCGCCATGTCTTCATCCGACCACGCTTTCTGCACGTCGCCGAGCAGCCGCTCGAAGGCGTCGTAGTCGTCCGGCGTGATCTCGAGCGGCGGCGCATTGGCACCGACACCGAAGCCGAAGCCCGTGCGGGCATTGGCCTGCGGCTGCTCCGCCGGCGAAGGGCCGGCCGGCGGACCCGCATAGGCGGCGGCGGTTCCGTTGCGGCGCTGCCACCACGACATCGCGAAGCGGACCAGCAGCACCACCAGGCCGATCTGCAGCAGCAGGCCGAGGAACGACGACAGGCTGCCGAGCCCGCCGAACAGGCCGTTGCCGAACAGCATGCCGAACAAGCCGGCGCCGAGGAACCCGGCCGCGAGGCCGCCCAGCATGCCCATGCCCGGCCGGTTGAACATGCCGCCGCCGGCTGCCGGCGCCCGCGCGGGGGAACCGGGCCGGGTGATGGTGCGGTTGAACGGCTGCGCGGCGTTCGGCGCGGTGCGCGTGATCGGCGGCGCCGAGAAGGTGCGCGACCCGCGCGAGCCGAAGCTGCCGCCACGGCCGGCGCGCGCGTCGGCGGCGGACACCGCGATCATCAGCAGCGGAAACGCCAGAGCGGCGGCGAGCGCCAGCGTCTGCACCAGGCCACGGGGACGTCGAAGAAAGGTCATCTGTTGTTCCTTACAATCCCCGGAAATAGGGAGAGCGTTGCAAAGATGGGGAATGCCCGGAAAAAGAGAAGGCTCCATAGCGACGCACCCATGCGGCGCTCGGTCGCGGTGGCCCGTTTGCGCCCCGCATGATTCGTCCCGGCAAACCATCAGGCGGCGATGGTTTCCTTCACCGCGGCGACGAGCTGGCTGAGCGAGAACGGTTTCGGCAGGAACGAGAACTGCTGGTTCTCGGGCAGGCTCTTGGCGAACGCATCTTCCGCATAGCCGGAGACGAAGATCACCTTGATGCCGGGGTTGCGCTCACGCATCGAGGTCAGCAGCGTCGGGCCGTCCATCTCCGGCATCACCACGTCGGAGACGACGAGATCGACCTGGCCGTCATTGGCCTCCAGTTCCTCCAGCGCCTCGATGCCGTTGGCCGCCTCGATCACGGTATAGCCGCGCGAACGCAGGCCGCGCGCGTTCAGCGCCCGCAGACCTTCCTCGTCCTCGACCAGCAGGATCGTGCCCTGCCCGGTCATGTCCGGCGTCCGCGGCTTGCCGTCGCCGCCGGCATCCCTGGTGCCGGGCTGCGGCGCGGCGCCGTCCGCACCCGCTTCCTTCTCCACCACGACATGGCGCGGCAGGAAGATCAGGAACGAAGTGCCCTCGCCCTCCTTCGATTCGACGTAGATGAAACCGTCGGTCTGCTTGACGATGCCGTACACCGTCGACAGGCCGAGCCCGGTGCCCTTGCCGACCTCCTTGGTGGAGAAGAACGGCTCGAAAATCTTGTCGACGATCTCGGGCGGAATGCCGGTGCCGGTGTCGGCAACCTCGATCTTGACGTAATCGGCGACCGGCATGCCCTGATAGGCCAGCCGCTCGACCTCCTGCGCGGGGACGTTGGCGGTGCGCACGGTGAGCTTGCCGCCATCCGGCATCGCGTCGCGGGCGTTGACCGCGAGATTGACGATCACCTGCTCGAATTGCGACACGTCGACCTTGACCGGCCACAGGTCACGGCCGTGAACGAGGTCGAGTTTCACCTTCTCGCCGATCAGCCGGCGCAGCAGCATGGTGAGGTCGGACAGCGAGTCGCCGAGGTGCAGCACCTGCGGCCGCAGGGTCTGACGGCGCGAGAACGCCAGCAGCTGCCGCACCAGGGTGGCGGCGCGCGTGGCGTTCTGCTTGATCTGCATGATGTCCTGGAACGACGGATCGGTCGGCTTGTGCGCGTTCAGCAGGAAGTCGTTCGCCATCATGATGGCGGACAGCACGTTGTTGAAGTCGTGCGCGATGCCGCCGGCGAGCTGGCCCACCGCCTGCATCTTCTGCGACTGCGCGAACTGGTTCTCCAGCGACCGCTTCTCGGTGGTCTCCAGCAGGTAGACGATCGCGGCTTCGGCATCGCCCGGCTCGCTGACGCCGGTGACGAAGAACTCGCCCCAGCGCTCCTTGGCGCTGTCGAGCCCGGCTTCGACCGGCGGAATGTCGCCATGGCCCTCGGCGGCCTTGCCGATCGCGGCGGCCAGTGCCTCGCGGTCGCGCGGATTGACGATATCGAGGATCGAGGCGCTCGACACGCCGCCGGGCTTGAGCCCCTGGGTCAGCTTGGCGAAGCGGGCGTTGGCGCGCACCACGGTGCCCGCCTTGTCGACGGTAGCGATCGCCATCGGCGTGTGGTCGAAGAAGCGCATGAAGCGCACTTCGGCGACGCGCTGCGGGTCGGCGCGCTCGTTGCGCGCGAGGCTGACCACCAGCGTGCGCGACGGCCCCGGCGCGCCGTCGGCGCCGAACGCCAGCTTGTGATAGAGCCGGGCCGGCATGGTGCGGCCGTTGCGCATCTTGAGGTCGACGTCAAAGACCTCGGTCTTCACCTCGCCCGGAACCGGCACGATGGAATTCAACAGCGCCGCGCCGTCGCCCGAAACGATATCGCCGAGCTTCAGGCCGCCGGAGCCGATCTCGGCAAGATCATGGTCGAGCCAGTTGGCCAGCGTGGCGTTGACATAGACCAGTTCGCCCAGCGGATTAACCGAGAAGAAACCGCACGGCGCATGATCGAGATATTCGATCGCGTGCTGCAACTCCTTGAACACATCCTCCTGCCGCTCGCGGTCGCGGGTGATGTCGGCGATGGTCCAGACCGAGAATTTCGCCTTGCGCCTGCCGTCCTCCAGCGGCCGCACCCGCAGCCGCAGCCAGCGTCCCTGCCCGCCGTCGGCGCCGGCGACCCGCACCTCCTCCTGCAGCCGCTTGCCCTCGCGCGCGGCTTTCAGCAGCCGGAACACGGCTTCCGAGACATCCGGGTTGCCGATGAAGACCCGCTCCACCGGCCGCACGTCCTGATCGGAGCTGGCGCCGGTCAGAGCGAGATAGGCGGCATTGGCATAGACGACGTGGCCGCGCGCATCGGTGACCGCAAGGCCGTCGAAGGAGTGATCGACGACGGGCCGCATCATCGGGCTGTCGGCGGCGCGATCGGCGAGCCTGACGATGCCGGCGGCGAAGGCGAACAGCGTGAACAGCCCGACCATCGCCAGCAGCGCCAGCAGCGCCACGATATAGGGCTGCGCCTGCGCCTTGCCGAGCATCATGAAGCCGAGCGCGGCGGCGACGATGGCGCCGGCGACGACCAGCACCAGGACGATGCTGCCGCTGCGCCCGGCCGGCTCGGATGTCGCGGCCGGGTCCGGCAGCGGATGATGGTCAGAAGCGGTGGTCATGCGAATATGAGATTGCCTGTCACGAATCACCGGCGTTCACACTGTCTCGTGAGTGCCCGACTCGGGCCGCGAAACGCAAGCCGGCCTGGCCCGGTTCCCGGCCGATCCGGCGCATTTTCCGGCTCCCGCGCCCAGAAATCCACATCCGATCAGGGTCGCTGCCCCGACAGGCCGCGCTTCAGGCCCATCACATAGCCGATGATCTCGGCCACCGCGTGGTAGTGCTCGACCGGAATCTCGTCGTCGATCTCCACCGTGGCATAGAGCGCGCGGGCCAGCGCCACGTTTTCGACGATCGGAATGTCGTGGACCCTGGCGACCTCCCTGATCTTGAGCGCGATGGCGTCCTGGCCCTTGGCGACGCAGACCGGCGCGGCCATGCCGCGCTCGTATTGCAGCGCCACCGAGAAGTGGGTCGGGTTGGTGATGACGACCGACGCTTTCGGCACCGCCGCCATCATGCGCTTGCGCATCCGGGCCTGGCGCAACTGGCGGATGCGTCCCTTGACGTGCGGATCGCCTTCGGACTGCTTGAATTCCTCCTTCATCTCCTGAAGCGACATCTTCTGCCGCTCGAACCATTGCCGGTACTGGAAGACGTAATCGGCGATCGCGACCAGCGCCAGCATGGCGACCACCGCGACCAGGAGCTGCCTGGTCAGCGTCATGGTGGTGCCGAGCATCGCCGAAGGATCGGAACGCACCAGCGCGTCGAGCAGGAAGCGATCGGGCCACAGCACGATCGCCATCACCACGCCGAGCGCGGTGACCTTGAACAGGCCCTTGGCGAAATTCGCCGCCGCCTGCTTGCCGAAGATGCGCTTGGCGCCGGCCAGCGGCGAGATCTTGCTGAATTTCGGCTTCAGCGTCTCCGCCGACCAGACGAAGCGGTGCTGGATGACGTTGCCGCCGATCGCCGCGATCGCCAGCAGCAGGAACGGCACGCCGAGCGCCACGATCAGGATGTATTCGAGATCGCGCGCCAGCGCGAGCAGCCCGACGCCGTCGGTGCGGATCATCCAGGAATTGGCGATCAGGTTGCGCAGCGGATTTTCCAGCCCCTGCCCGACCGATCCCGAGAACGTCGCCAGCACCAGCGCCGCGCCGGCGATCACGAACCAGGTGTTGACCTCCTGGCTCTTGGCGACGTCGCCGCGCTCCAGCGCATCGTCGAGCTTTTTCTGGGTCGGGTCTTCTGTCTTCTCCGCGCCGTCGTTCTCGTCGGACATCGTGCCCCCTTACCGCGGCGCCAGCTCGTGCATGACGCCGCCGAAGTAATCGAGGAAGACGCCCATCATGACGACGAGAACCCCGGCGAAGATCAGGAAGCCGATGATGATCGACAGCGGTACCCCGACGAAATAGACCTGCATCTGCGGCATCAGCCGCGCCAGCACGCCCAGCCCGATGTTGAAGACGAGGCCGAACACCAGGAACGGCGCGGCGAGCTGGATGCCGATCTTGAATGCGCCGGCGAAGGCGCGCACCGCGAGGTCGGCGACATCGCCGCTCGGCATCAGCGCGCCCGGCGCGAAGATGGCGTAGCTCTGGTTGAGCGCCTCGATCACCAGGTAGTGGCTGTCGGTGGCGAACAGGACCGTGACCCCGAGCAGGGTCAGGAAGTTGCCGACCAGCAGGCCCTGCTGCCCCTGGGTCGGGTCGATCGCGGTGACGAAGCCGAGGCCGAGTTGCTGGGCGATCACCGCGCCCGCGACCTGCAACGCCGACAGCGTGACGCGGGCGGTGGCGCCGAGCACGATGCCGATGAAGATTTCCTGCACGAGCTGCACCGCCAGCGGCGCGAGCGACTGCAGGTCGACATGGATCGCGGCGCGGTGCAGCGGCAGCAGGATCATCGACAGCAGCACGGCGATCGCGAGCTTGATGCGGACCGGGATATTCACCTCGCCCAGCGTCGGCATCAGCATCACCATGGCCCCGATGCGGGCGAACACCAGCATGAAGGCGGCGGCATAGGCCGGAAGGAAGGAGACGTCGATGCGCATGGCGCGATCATGCGTCAACCGCCGATGATTCGCGACGTGATCCGCATCATTTCCGCGTGCAGCGCGTCGGCCATGAACGGCAGCGCCAAGACCAGGGTGACGAAAATCGCGATGATCTTCGGCACGAAGACCAGCGTCTGCTCCTGGATCTGGGTCAGCGCCTGCACCAGCGAGATCGCGACGCCGACCAGAAGGCCGACCACCAGCAGCGGCGCCGACACGATGACGATGGTCCAGATCGCATCGCGCGCGACGTCGAGGGTTTCAGGGCCGGTCATTGGATTGTCCTGATATGCGCATTAATGTCGGCCCGCCATCGTTGGAGCCTGACGGGAAACGAGACGTCATCGTCCGCGCAGGCGGACGATCCAGTTGTCCGCGCGGGTACGAGGAAAATTCGATTCAACACGGAATACTGGATATTGGATACTCCGCCTGCGCGGAGTATGACGCTTACCGTGTTGCACCTTTGCCTCACGAAACAGCCTTCCGTCAGATCGGCATCTTCATGATGTCCTCGTAGGACTGGATGACGCGGTCGCGCACCGACACCAGCGTCGAGACCGCGACATCGGTCTCGGCCACCGCCGTCACCACGTCCATGACGTTGGCCTTGCCGTTGGCCATCGCGACCGTCTGCGCGTCGGACTTCTTCCCGGCGTCCATGACGCTGCCGATGGCCTCCTTGACCAGCGCGCCGAACGACGGCCCCTGGCTGTCGGCGGTTTTCTCCAGCCCGGCGCTGCGCTCCATCATGCGCGCGAGGTTGGCGTAGGCGTTGGCGGCGGCTGTGGGCGATGCCATGGTCTAGGGCTCCCGTCAGGCTTTGAGGATATCGAGCGTGCGCTGGATCATCCGCCGCGTCGCGCTGATGATGTTGAGGTTGGCTTCATAGGAGCGCTGGGCGTCGCGCATGTCGGTCATTTCGACCAGCGGATTGACGTTGGGATATTTGACGTTGCCGGCGGCATCGGCGGCCGGATTGCCCGGCTCGTGCTTGACGCGGAACGCCGACGTATCGGGACGGATTCGCCCCAGCGACACCACCCGCGCATCGAGCGAGCGGTCGAGTTCGGAATTGAAGGTCGGCACCTTGCGGCGATAGGGATCGCCGCCCGGCGTCTGCGCGGTGGAATCGGCGTTGGCGATGTTCTCCGAGATCACCCGCATCCGCCCCGCCTGCGCCCGGAGGCCGGAGGTGGCGATGCTCATCGAGCGGAGAAAATCCATTCCCTGGCTGGCCATGGTGCGGGCTCCCTGACGCTATCGCTTGCCGATCGCGGTTTTCAGCAAATTGAGACTGCGGCTGTAGAGCGTCGTCACCGCCGCGTAGTCCATCTGGTTGGCCGAGACCTTGAGCATCTCGTCCTCGAGGTTCACCGCGTTGCCGGCGGGGCGGGTCTCGTAGCCACCCTTGCGGTCCAGCGGAAAACTCGGCGCGCCGCCCGCCACCGTCATGTGGGTGGCGCTGGTGCGCATCATCGGCAGGGTGCCGCCCGCCGCCCCGGCCACGTTCACGCCGCCAGGGCCGAGCTTCGGTTCGACCAGGTCGCGCGGCCGGAAGTTCGGCGTATCGGAATTGGCGATGTTCTCGGCGAGCACGCGCTGGCGCTCCTGATGCCACTGCATCTTGGCGCGCAGCATCGATAGAACCGGAAGGTCGTTGATGGCCATTGTCTGCCTCCCCTTCCCCGGCCGGGCGACGGTCGTGAAGGTAGGCAGAATTTGCCGCCCTTATGGTTAACAGCTGGTTAAGAACCGCCCCTCGCCGCACCCGTCGCGGAATCGAAACCGGCGCGGGGTGGCGCGCATTGCCATTCCGGGAACCACGACGATCCGGCCAAGTGATTGATATGCAGGCGTTTCAGAACCGGGTTTGGTTCCGTGGAACGATGGGTTAGAAAGGGACCGGGACGGCATTTCTTGCCAAGGGACATTAACAAATATCGTTTCACTTACGCAGCATCGGCCGTTTGTTGTATCGTTTCCGATCAGCGCGCGACGATTCTGGGCCGCGAAGTGCGCGCTATTTGCGGGGATGACGCATGCAAGCACTGACATTCTTTTTCGCATTCGTGGCGGTCCTGGTGCTGATCGGCGCCGTCGCCTGGCTGGTGCGGCGATTCGCGGGGAACCGGCTCGGCGGTCACGGCAATCGGGGCCGGATGCCGCGCCTGGCGGTGATCGATGCCGCCGCCGTGGACGGCCGGCGCCGCCTGGTGCTGGTGCGGCGCGACAATGTCGAGCACCTGCTGATGATCGGCGGCCCCAGCGACATCGTCGTCGAGCCCAATATCGTGCGGGCGATGCCGGCCCGCGATCAGATGCCGCCACGGCCCAGCCTCGGCGGCGAAGCCGGCACCTGGAGCGAGGACGCCCGGCTCGAGCCGGAGCCGGCGTTGCCGCCACCGCCGGCCCGGCCGTCGCGGCCGTCATTCGCCGATGAATTGCGCCGCGCCCCGGCGCCGCCGGTGCAGCCGGAGCATCGCCACGATCCGCTGGCGACGATCGCACCGGAGCCGGTGACCCGGCCCGAACCGCGGCCGGACCTGCGGGCCGAGCCGCCGGTGCGCCCCTCCCAGCGCAACGAGCCGCAGATGCCGCGGCCGCCGACGCGCGGCAACAAGGAGGCAGCTCCCAAGGCACCGCCCAAGGCTGCGCCGCCGCCACCCTCCCCGCGCGCGCCGGAACTGAGTTCGCCCGCCGCGCCCGCGCCGGGCGCTTCATCCGCCGACCAGAATCTCGCCGAGATGGCGAAGCGGCTCGAAGCCGCGCTGCGGCGCCCGTCCGGCTCCGGCTCCGAGGCACGCCCCGCCGCACCCGCGCCGGAAGCGCCGCCCGTGCAGCCGCGGCCGGAGCCGCGCATCAATGTCGGCGGAACACCGGGCGAGTCCTCGGCCCCGCCGGTCGCGCCGCCGAAGCCGAAGGGCGACTTCGAGAATCTCGAGGACGAAATGGCCTCGCTGCTCGGTCGTCCAAAGACGCCGTCGTGAGGTCCGCGCCGCGACCGCGTAGAGTTTTTTTCCTCATCATCACGCTGCTCATCGCCGGATCGCTCAGCGATCCGGCGATGGCGCAGGACATCAGCATCAATTTCGGCGCCAGCGGCGGCGGCGTCACCGAGCGCGCGATCCAGCTGATCGCGCTGCTGACGGTGCTGTCGGTCGCGCCGTCGATCCTCATCATGATGACGTCGTTCACGCGGATCGTCGTGGTGCTGTCGCTGCTGCGCACCGCGCTGGGCACCGCAACCGCGCCGCCGAACTCCGTCATCATCGCGCTGGCGATGTTCCTCACCGCCTTCGTGATGGGCCCGGTGCTGCAGAAATCCTACGACGACGGCATCCGCCCCCTGATCGCCAACCAGATCACCGTGGAGGACGCGCTGCAACGCGCCGCCGGGCCGCTACGCGGCTTCATGCAGAAGAACGTCCGCGAGAAGGACCTCAAGCTGTTCATGGACCTCTCCGGCGAGCCGCCGCCGGCGACGCCGGACCAGATGTCGCTGCGCATCCTGGTGCCGGCCTTCATGATTTCCGAACTGCGGCGCGCCTTCGAGATCGGGTTCCTGCTGTTCCTGCCCTTCCTCATCATCGACCTGGTGGTCGCCTCGGTGCTGATGTCGATGGGCATGATGATGCTGCCGCCGGTGGTGGTGTCGCTGCCATTCAAGCTGATCTTCTTCGTGCTGGTGGACGGCTGGTCGCTGGTCGCCGGCAGCCTGGTGCAGAGCTACGGCGGCGGGTGAGCGCGAGCCTCGCCGCGCCTCAGCGTGACGCGTCGGCGCGGCGGGTGCCGACGATCGCGGGCAGCGCGCCGGTCGGAGCGGGATCGGCCTCGGCGGCCGGCGGCGGCAGCGCCGCCCTGGTGATCGAATCCGGGAAGCGCGCCTGCATGTCGCGCAGGAAGCCATCGAGCGTATCGACGCTGCCGGCGAGCTTGGCAATGCGGGCGAAGTCCGCGCTGTTGCCGGCGGCCGGCTTGCTGGCGACGTCGAACGCGGTGCGGTCGGCCTCGTCCTTCATCAGCGGCAGATATTTCTCGCGGAAGCGCGCAAGGCCGAGCGAGTCCTCGGCGAGCGCATAGCCGATCGCGGCGCGGACGATATCGCCCTTCTCCACCCTGGTGAGCGGTTTGAAGTCGCGCCAGCGGTCGCCGTAATAGAGTTCGATCTGCTCGGCGGATTCGCGCCAGCGCCGATCGGCCCAATAGATGTCCGAGCGCAGGCGGATCGCCTCGCGGCCGCTGATATTGGCGATGATGTCCAGCGCCAGGTCGCGGCGGCCGATGTCGGATTGCGCGCGCGCTTCGAGCAGAAGCCGCTGCTGGCGCAACTCGCCGGCGAGATCGGCGATCCGCGTCGCATGCAGCGCGGCGATAGCGCGGCCGGGCCGGTGATTCATCAGATAGACCATGGCGAGGCGCGCGGCGACCTGCGCGCGCGCGGCGCCCTCGAGCCGATGATCGACCTGGTATTGCAGGAGCTGCGCGGCCTGCTCGAGCAGATCGACGGAGATCAGGCGATCGGCCAGGCGGCGGATCAACTCGTCGCCGCGGCGGCCGATCGGCGTCAATTCGCGATAGTCGTAGAACACGGCCAACGCATCGACCGGCGGAATCTCGTCGCCTTTCGGGCCGAGGAACAGTTTGACGAACAGCGCCTGCGCCAGATCCTGCGCATGACGGGAGCTTTCCGCATTCGGCTGCAATCGCGTCGCGGTCTTCGCCGCCGCCAGCGCGTCGGCATAGCGGTCCGCCTCGCCATACAGCTCCGTCAGCATGCCAAGCGTGCGAACCTCGATGCCGTCGCCGCGCCACGTCATCGCCAGCGCTTCGAGGTCGCTCACGGCGTCCTTGCTAGAGATGGCCTTGCGGCGCAGCCGCAGCGCGACCTCGCGCAGCTTGCCTTCCGCCGCGGCTTCACGATCCTTCGAGACGGCAGCGCGGCGATATTCGGCCAGCGCATCCTTGTCCTGGTCGAGCGCTTCCGCCAGGCGTCCGCGCAGCACCGCAACCATCGGCCTGAGATGCGCCGGCACGCCGATGGAGGCGAGGTCGTCGCTGCGCGCCGCCGCGCCGGCATTGTCCTTGACCTCGAGCGACGCCTTCATCGCATCGACGAGCAGCACGCGCTGCAATTCCACCGGCAGCGTCGTCATCGCGAATTCGGCATTCTTGAACGCCTCGCGCGCGGCCGCCCATTTCTCCTGCCGGGCGTAGGCGAGCCCCTTCCAGAGCTGAAGATTGGCGTTGGCACCGATGGCCGGGCTGGCAAGATCCTTCAGGCCCTGCGCCGGGCGTCCGATCAGGCTCGACGCCACCGCATGAATTACCGGCGCGACCGAATCCTCGCTGCCCGGCTTGGCGTCGGCAAGGCCGACGTCGAGCACCGCCTTGGCTTCCGGATACATTTCCCACGCCATGTAGAAGCGGGCGAGCGCGAGGCGGGCCGCGTTGCGCTCCGACGCGCCGGCGCGCCCGAGCGCCTGGATCAATTCGTCGCGGCGAACGATGAAGTTGGACGCTCTGTTCCGCCGCCATTCGGTATCGTCGAAGATCGGATCGACCGTCGAGACAGCGCGTTCCGGCCGTATATTGGCCGCCGACAGCGTCAGTCCGCCGGGGCGCGTCAGCGTCACCGTGTCGGAGGAGACGTCCGCAATCATATCCTCGGCCTTCGGCCTGATCGCGATGCCTTGCGCGGATTCCAGGATCGACAGTTCGACGAAATCCTGCCGCCTGACGAACCCCTGTGCCGGCGGCAGCGCCGTCACCACCAGCAGCGTATCGCCGATGTCGGGATCGTCGATCCGGTGCAGCTTGCCCGGCTTCTCCAGCGGGATGGTGATGCTGGCGCGCTTCACATCGGTCACGTTGCGTTGCGCCACCAGCGGCCGCGCCGTAGCGTCGAGCGTGTCGGCAAGCGCGAGCTTCCAGACCTTGCCGGCCCCGTCAGCGCTGGTCAATGCCACCAGGCGCGGCCGACCCAGCCGCATCCGGATCGCCTGCCCTTTCGCGAGCGGCAGCGCACTGACATCACCGACATCCTTGCCGGCCTTGTTGCGGATCGCATCGAGGTCGATCGGCTGCGCCGAATCCGACACCAGCCACACGACGTCGCCGCGCCGGAACAGCGCCACCGGGGTCGGCGTCGGGAAGCTGAACGTCAGTTGCAGCCCGCCGGCGTCGCGATGAACGCCGGCCGCGAGGCGGGCGGTTTCGGCGTTCGCCGCCGGGGCCGCGTCCGCTTGCGCCGGTTGCGTCGCGGGCCCGGCGAGATCGAGCGGCTGCACCGGCGGCATCACAGCGACCTTCGGCGCGGGCGTCGCGGCGGATGCTGCCGGCGCGGGCTTCGGCCCGGGGTCGGCGCCGCCCTCCGGCGCGGCCGCAGCGTGCGCACCGGTCTTCTTCGCTTTCGGCGCGGCGGCACCGGGAAGCGGAAAGCCCACGGCCGGCGGCGGTTCCTCGGCCACGGCGGCCGGCACCAGCGGCGGGCGCTCCTTCGGCTGGAATCCGATATCGACGACGAAGTTCCTGTCTTCCCGGAACGAATGCACGTCGACATCGCCGACCAGCGCGAATTCGACCTTCGTGCCGCTGCCTTCCGGCTTCTGGCTGAGCTTGCCGACGCTCGCGGGCTCGGCGATCCTGGCGTCCGACAGATCGAACACCAACTGATTGTCGAACACCAGCGTGAAGGCGTGATCGCCCAGCGCGGTGGCGACGCCGGTGCCGTCCGGAAGCTCGAACACATAGCGCACGAATGTCGGTTGCACCGACGCCCGCACCCGCACCGGCGGCTTCCTCTGCTCGGCCTCCTCGGCACGCTGCTTGCGCAGCGCCCGCTCGGCGGCGCGGGCCCGTTCGGCGAGTTCGCGCACCACGTCCTGCGGCAATCCCGGCGGCGCGCCTTTCCAGCTGTCGGGAAGCAGATCGATGAACAGCCGCTCGCCGGCCACCATCGAATTCACAGTCACCTTGCGGGTCAGCGCCAGGCGGATCGCGGAGCCGTCGGGATCACGCCGCACCGAACTGACGTAACCCGGCGCCGCCACCGCCAGCCGGTCCACCGGCACGTCGACCGCACGCTTGAAACGGATGACGAGGATCGAGCCCGCAAGCGCGACCTCGGAATCGACATCCTGATTCAGTTTCAGCACAAGCCGCGCAAAGCCGTCGGCGGCGGACAGCGTCGCCTCGCCATGAACGGCCTGGGCACGCGCGGCCTGGCCCGCCATGGCGACGATCAGCGACGCGCCCGCGCAAGCGGCAACGATCCGCCGAATGCGGACTCGCCACCATGAATGCCGGGCAGCCTTGCGCCTCATCTCAAATGTCTTCGGATCCCGTGCTGCGATCGGCACCCTAGCCGCGCCGGTGCGGACCAGCTTAGGAGCCCCCGTTTAACGCGTTGTTAACGTCAATCGTGACGCCCGGCCTCTCGCTCTCCATCCGCGCTGCCTATTCCTTGACCGTCGGCCTGCCCTCGATCTTGGGCAGGTCGGCCGCCGCCGTGGCGGGCTCGGCGCCCGAGCGCCGCGCCATCTCGACCGTCAGCCGTTCGGCGGCTTCCGGCGTCATCCGGCCGAGGATATCCGACATCTTGCGCGGCGCGATCTTCGAGGCGATCTCGTAGAGCACCGGCATTTCGAGACGGTCGAACACCTTGGCCGCATCCTTCGGCTTCATCGCCTCATAGGTGGTGACCAGCCCCTTGAAGCGCGCGGCCTCGGCCTCGTTCTTTTTCTGGGTCTTGATCGCGATACGCGCCTCGGCTTCTTTCAGTTCGCGCACCTTGCCTTCGATCCGCTTCTCGGCCGACTTGAGAAGGTTCTCGCGGATATCGATCTCGCGCGCCCGCGCATCGAGTTCCTGCCGCCGCGCCTGAAGCCGCTCCAGAATCGCGCGCTCGGTCGCCGACACCGGCTTGCTGTCGTCGGGAATGATGACCTGGCCCGATGGCGGCAACAGCGCCGCGTCGGGCGCCTGCACCGCCGGCTTGGCCTCGGCGGCCTTGCCATGCGCATCCTCCGTCGGCTTGGCGCTTACCGAGCCGGTCACGTCGTCGCCGGCCGCATCGCTGCTTGCGCCGGACGGGAAGTTGAAATTCTCCTGCGCCCAGGATTTCTGCGAAAAGGATTTGGCCTTGGATTCCGGCTGATAGTCGAACACATAGCCGCCGTCGATGAAGATGCCGGCAAGCTTCAGCACCGCGAGGCTGAACACCGCCACCACCACCACCGGCAGCACCCGTATGGTCCGCCTCTTCGTCATGCCGCGAGACCGGCCGCCCTTCTGCGTTCGGCGAAGGCTTGCGCGGCGGCCACCGTCGCACGCACCGCGGACATGCGCGGCGGCTCGGGCACAGCCACCGGCGCGACCGGGGCCGGGGCCGGCGGCGCGGGCCGCGCCGCGGCCGCGATCTTCGCCAGCCGCCGCAGCACGTCGTCACCCTCGGATAGCTGCCGGGTCAACGTCCGCGACATCTCGGTCGCGGCCGAAAGCTGGCTGCCGAGATCCTCGTTGACATCGCGCACCGCATGCTTGAGCCCGCCGATGGCGCGCTCGGCGATCTCGGTCGCGGTGATCAGTTCCGCGATGGTGGCTTTCAGCGACTGCTCGTCCGCCTTGAGACGCTGCAGCCGCTTGTTGAGCAGGATGCAGTAGCCGATCGTCACGATCAGCAGCACGGCCACGAGGCCCTCGATCACGAGTCCGAACAAATGATTCACGACGCCTCCATCATCTTGTTGCCGTCATCCGCCATCTCGAACATCGCGAGGGTGGTGTTGGGTTTGCGCAGTTGCTTGGTGACGCGGATCGCGACGCGATCACCGACCCGCCCCATGCGCCCTTCGGTCAGCATGACGTCGCCGCAGCGGACCGCGACCAGCGCATCGGCGCGCATGTCGAGCGGCAGCGTGTCGCCGACCTTCAGCTGCATCAGTTGCTTGAGCGGAATGTTGGCCTCATAGAGCACGGCGTCGACCGCGATCTGCGCCTGCGCGATCTCGGTGGCAAGATGGCCTTCCCAGATCGGATCGCGCCCGAACTTCTCGCCCATGAACATCTGCAACAGCACGTTGCGGATCGGTTCGATGGTGGCGTAAGGCAGCAGCAATTCGATGTTGCCGCCGCGATCTTCCATATCGACGCGCAGCCGCACCAGGATCGCGGCATTGGCGGGACGGCTGATGGCGGCGAAGCGCGGATTGGTCTCCAGCCGGTCGATGGTGAAGGTCACCGGCGACAGCGGGCGGAACGCCTGCTCGGCATCCACCAGCACCACCTCGATCAGCCGCTTCACCAGGTTGGTCTCGATGGTGGTGTAAGGCCGCCCCTCGATGCGCAGCGAGGTCGGGCCGCGGCGGCCGCCGAGCAGCACGTCGATCATCGAATAGATCAGGCTGGAATCGACCATCGCCAGGCCGAAATTCTCCCACTGCTCGGCCTTGAACACCGACAGCACCGCGGGCAGCGGGATCGAATTCATGTAGTCGCCGAAGCGGACCGAGGTGATGCGGTCGAGCGAGACCTCGACGTTGTCGGAGGTGAAGTTGCGCAAGCTGGTGGTCATCAGCCGCACCAGCCGGTCGAACACGATCTCGAGCATCGGCAGACGCTCGTAGGACACCATCGCCGAATCGATGATCGCGCGGATGCCCGAATTATCGTCGAGACTGACCTCGCCGACGCTGAAGCCGAGAAGGTTGTCGATCTCCTCCTGCGACAGCACCCGCTCGCCGCCGTTCTTGGTGGCACCGAAGTCGCGGCCGCCGTCCTCGACCATGGCGGCCCACTGCTCGGCCATGGTGCCGGTGATCTCGTTGGCAGCCGCTTCCTTGGCGGCGGCCTCCGGATCCTCGGAGCCGAGCGACGCCTCCCACTGGGCGGCGATGGCATCCTGATCGACGGGATCGTTGTCAGCCATGGGTCAGGCCAGTTCGGTCATTGCACGACGACTTCCTTGAACAGCACGGCATCGACCTGGCTCGGCGAGACGGCGGCGTTGACGCGCTTGGTGAGCTCTTCCTTGAGCCGGAACAGGCCCGCCGATCCGGACAGGTCGCTCACGCGCAGTTCGCGCAGGTAGGTCTGGAAGATATCGGTCACCCGCGGCATCGCCGGCTTGATCTTCTCGACCACCGGCTCGTCCTTCACCTCGAGCACGGCCTTGAGCTTGAGAAACTGGATGCGCTCGCCCGGCGCGCTGGACAGGTTGACGATGATATCCGGCACATCGACGAAGACCGGCGGCTTCGCGGGCTTGGCCTCCGCGTGCTGCTCGTCGCCGTGATGATTGAAGACAAAGAACCAGGCCCCGGCGCCACCGCCGCCGAGCACCAGCACGAGCGCGGCGAGAATGACGATGAGCTTCCGCTTGCCCTTGCCCTTGGGAGCGGCTGCCGCGGCTTCGCCGGTCGCCGCGCCGTCTTCGGCCTGTTCGGTCTGTTCGTTCTCTGCCATCGTCTGCCCGCCCGCCCGATGAAAAGGGGTGAGCTCGATGCTGCCGAGCAGGCTGACAACGCGATACAAACGCCCCCGGCGCCCAAGCGCCCTGCCTGGTGACACTAGGTTTACAATGGTTAACGAAAACTTTCTTTTACCGTTCAACTAGGAAATTTTTGCCGGCAGAACATGGTGAACAAGACGTTATTGCCGCCCTCCCCGCCCCGATCATTTCTGCCAACCATCTGAAAGAACTTGATTTTCCAAGGTGGCACGGCTCTCGCAAGAGAACCGGCGAGCCATCGGGTTTGGGAGAACCCGCTTCAGGCTCGCGGATCAGGGCCAGCTTTGGGAGAGGCCCCCTGATCGCACCAGGGGAGATCGGACCGATGGAGAATGCACTCCTCATCGGATTGTCGCGGCAGGTGGCGCTCGAGCGTCAACTCGACGTCGTCGCCAACAACGTCGCCAATGTGAACACCAACGGCTTCAAGGCCGACCGCTCGCTGTTCGAGGAATACCTGATGCCGGGAGCGCATCAGGACAATTTCATCGGCCGCGACCGGCGCCTGAGCTATGTGAACGACCGCGCGACCTTCCACGATTTCACGCAAGGCCCGTCCGAGCAGACCAGGAACCCGCTCGACGTCGCCATCGACGGCGATGCCTTCCTCGTGGTGCAGACGCCGGCCGGCGAACGCTACACCCGCGACGGCGGCCTGCAGATGAATTCCAGCGGCCAGCTCGTCACCGCATCCGGCTATCCGGTGCTCGGCAACAACGGCCCGATCGTCTTCCAGCAGACCGACCACGACATCACGATCTCCGCCGACGGCACGGTGACCGTGCTGGAGGGCCAGAACAACACCATCGACTCGATCCGCGGCAAGCTGCGGCTGGTCAGCTTCCCGCAAGCCCAGAAGCTGGTGAAGGAAGGCTCCAACCTCTATTCGGCCGACGGCGTGACGCCGCAGCCGAATCCGAACGCGCGGGTGAAGCAGGGCTTCATCGAGAAGTCCAACGTCAACGCGGTGACCGAGATGAGCCGCCTGATCGAGATCACCCGCACCTACACGCAGATCTCGACGATGCTGCAGCAGGAAAGCGACCTGCGCAGGACCGCGATCGAGAAGCTGGCCGACGTGCCGGCATAAGGAGACAAATTCATGCGAGCCCTTTATACCGCCGCGACCGGCATGGCCGCCCAGGAGCTCAACGTCCAGGTGATCTCCAACAACATCGCCAACCTGCGCACCACCGGCTACAAGAAGCAGCGCGCGGCATTTCAGGACCTGATCTACGATCACGTCCGCCGCGTCGGCGCACAGGCATCGGACCAGGGCACGATCCTGCCCGTCGGCATCGATATCGGCGGCGGCGTCAAGACCGTCGGCACGCCGCGCCTGATGAGCCAGGGCACGCTCTCGCCCACCGGCAACGATCTCGACATCGCCATCCGCGGCGAAGGCTTCTTCAAGATCCAGATGCCCGACGGCAGCTATGCCTATACCCGCGACGGCTCGTTCACCACCGACCAGCAGGGCCGCATCGTCAACGCCCAGGGCAACCCGGTGCAGCCGACCATCACCATTCCGCAGAACTCGTCGGACATCGTCATCAACGCGCAGGGGCAGGTATCGGTGAAGCTGCCCGGCCAGACCACGCCGAGCACCATCGGCCAGATCGGCCTCACCCGCTTCGTCAACAAGACCGGCCTGCAACCGATCGGCGACAACCTCTTCACCGAGACGCCGGCGTCCGGTCCGCCGCAGGACGGCACCGCCAATGTCGACGGCTTCGGCGACATGCAGCAGTCGAGCCTCGAACAGGCCAACGTGGAAGTGGTGTCGGAAATCTCCGACCTGATCGCCGCGCAGCGCGCCTACGAGATGAACGCCAAGGTCATCAGCGCCGCCGACCAGATGCTGCAATCCACCGCGAACCTGTTCCGCTGAGGAGCCTTCCGTGATGCGACGCCTCATCCTCATCACCGCCGCCCTCCTGATGCCGCTGTCGGCGCTGGCGCAATCCGGCGATGGCATGCCGGCCGTGCCCGTGCTGCGCGCCAGCGTCGCGGTGTCGTCCGACGTGGTGCGGATCGGCGACGTCATCGACAATGCCGGCGACGCGGCGAACATCGCGATCTACCGCGCGCCCGATCTCGGCACCACCGGCACGCTGCCGACCACGCAGGTGCTCGCCGCGCTACGCGCGCATGAGGTGTTCGGTGTCGATACCCGGGACTTGCACGAAATCTCGGTCACCCGCCTCGCCCGCACCATCGAGGCCCAGGACATCGAACGCCAGGTCGCGCAGGCGCTGGCACACCGCAACGGGCTCGGCGACGCGCGCGACATCGAGCTGACCTTCGATCGCGGCTTGCGCACGCTGCAGCTCGACTCCGCCAACACCGGCGCGCTGCGCGCGGCATCGGTGCGTTTCGAGCCGCGCAGCAGCCGCTTCGACGTGGTGTTCGAAATCCGCAACGACGCCGGCGCGTTGCCGACACGGCTGCGCTTCACCGGCACCGCCCTCGCCACGGTGGAGGCGGCGGTGCTGACCCACGGCGTCGACCGCAACGGCATCATCCGGGCCTCCGATATCGTCGTCGAGCGACGGCCGCGCAGCGAGGTCGGCCGCGAGGCCGCCGACCGCGACCAGGTGATCGGGATGCAGGCCCGCCGTGCGTTGCGCGCCGGGCACGCCCTGCGCCCGTCCGACATCGCCAAGCCCGACCTGGTGCAGCGCGACCAGGCCGTGACCATCATCTACAGGACCGCCGGCATCACCCTTACCATCCGCGGCAAGGCGCTCGACAACGGCACCGAAGGCGACGTCGTCAACGTCACCAACCTGCAATCGAAGCGGACCTTCTCCGGCGTCGTCATCGGCCGCGGCCGGGTGTCCGTCTCGCCGCAACCGCCCGCCACCATCGCCGCGGCGTCCACCCCGGTCGCGCTCGCCGCCAACGATCATTCGCCTGCTTCTCGAACCGCCGAGTAATCTCGATGTCCCGCAAGTTCAATCGCGTCCTTCTCACCGCCACGGCGCTGGCCGCCGCCACCCTCGCCAGCGGATGCTCGGGCATCAACCGGCTGGCGGCGATCGGCGAACGCCCGGCGCTGACCGCCATCGAGAACCCGACGACGCAGCCCGGCTACAAGCCCGTGCAGATGCCGATGCCGCGCGCGGAGCCGGCCTCCTACAACGCCAATTCGCTGTGGCGCAACGGCTCGCGCGCCTTCTTCAAGGACCAGCGCGCCCATCAGGTCGGCGATATTCTCACCGTCACGGTGAACTTCACCGACAAGGCCAACATCGCCAACGAGACCCAGCGCAGCCGCACCAACAAGGAGGATTCCGGCATCACCGATTTCGCCGGCAGCAAGCTCCTCACCGGCACCGCCGCGAGCGTGCTGCCGGGCCGGCTGCTGACGGTGGATTCGACCGCGGCCAGCGACGGCAAGGGATCGGTGCAGCGGCAGGAAGCGTTGCAGACCAGCGTCGCCGCGGTGGTGACGCAGGTGCTGCCGAACGGCAACCTCGTGGTCGAAGGCAAGCAGGAGATCCGCGTCAATTACGAGGTGCGCGAACTGATCGTCGCCGGCATCGTGCGGCCGGAAGACATCCAGAGCGATAACACCATCGACTCCAGCAAGATCGCGCAGGCCCGCATCGCCTATGGCGGCCGCGGCCAGATCAGCGACGTGCAGCAGCCGCGCTACGGCCAGCAGGTGCTCGACGTCCTGCTGCCCTTCTAGACCTCGAACGCACCAGAGCTCCCACGCCGTCTTGCGAACCTAGGCGCAGGACGGTGACTGAAACGGCTTCCAGTAGCTCCCCTGCTGGAGGCCGTTTTCGTTTTGGAGAAGGAAAGAAAGATCAACATTTAAGAAAAATATCGAGGAACTGGCGAGGCTATTGGGGCAGAACGAAGCAAAATCAAGAAAACCATAGTGTGAGAATATCGCAGCACTCACGCACCTCTACTTGATGCAAACACTACCAAGTTTCTGTGGCGCACAAAAAATGTGCACATCGCTGTGATGTTTGCAGAATCGTTTTGTGGATATCGGCCATACCGAAAAATGTAGTCGCATTCCGTAATACATTGAAAAATATATACTTTTTATAAAGATAGTGCATCCACTAGACGATCCAGCGTCAATTCACACTCTCGGTTGGTCAAAGCCAACCTGACGTTGCACTTAGATTTATCTTATCTTCTCCGGGTTGTTTGATGCTGTAGCCGGAGGTGCCCCGATGACGCGACGCACCCTCGATGAGACACTCGCTTTCGTCACACGAGTAGAGCAAGCAAAAGCAGCCGCTGACGTAGCTTCAATCGTGATTA
>JAGRLZ010000083.1 GCA_020441545.1 Xanthobacteraceae bacterium
AGGCGCAGCAGGATTCCTTCCTGCCGGTGATGGAGGACGGCACCGTGGTGCTGGTCGGCGCCACCACCGAGAATCCGTCGTTCGAACTCAACGCGGCGCTGTTGTCGCGCGCCCGGGTGCTGGTGTTTCATTCGCTCGATGCCGCCGCGATCGGGAAGCTGTTTGCTCATGCCGAGCGCATCGAGGGCAGGCCGCTGCCGCTGGATGCCGAGGCCCGCGCGGTGCTGGTGCGGATGGCGGACGGCGACGGCCGCGCGGCATTGACGCTCGCCGAGGAAGTGTGGCGCTCGGCGCGCGCCGGCGAGACCTTCGACGCCGCGCAGTTGCAGGACATCCTGCAGCGCCGCGCGCCGATCTACGACAAGTCGGCCGACGGGCACTACAACCTGATCTCGGCGCTGCATAAGGCGGTGCGCGGCTCCGACCCGGACGCGGCGCTGTATTACCTGGCGCGGATGCTGGACGCCGGCGAGGATCCGCTGTTCCTGGCGCGGCGCGTGGTGCGCATGGCGGTGGAGGACATCGGCATGGCGGACCCGCAGGCGCTGGTGATCGCCAATGCCGCGAAGGACGCCTATGATTTCCTGGGCTCGCCGGAAGGTGAACTGGCGATCGCGCAAGCCGTGATCTATGTGGCCACCGCGCCGAAATCGAACGCCGCCTACAAGGCGTTCGGGGCCGCGAAGCGGGTGGCGAAGGAGGCGGGCTCGCTGCTGCCGCCGAAGCACATCCTCAACGCGCCGACCAAGCTGATGCAGGCCGAGGGCTACGGCTCGGGCTATCGGTACGATCACGACACGCCGGACGGCTTTTCCGGGCAGGACTACTTCCCGGACGCGCTGGGCCGGCAGACCTTCTACGATCCGCCGGATCGCGGCTTCGAGCGCGAGATCAGGAAGCGGCTCGACTACTGGGCGAAGTTGCGGCGGGACAGGGCGCGCGACACATGACATCGTGGCGGCGCGAACGGAACGGGAGTTGGAGTGACGTGCGGATGACGGGACGCAATCTTGCATGGCTCGCGGGCGGATTGCTGATGCTGGCGCTTTCGGGCGTCGCCCGGGCGGAGACGGTCGAGGTCGCGCCGGGCGTGCAGGTAACCAGGACGACCTTCGAGGGGCCGGCCGACGAACAGCCGTTCTTCGGCTTCATCGACAAGACGCCGAAGCAGCGCGCGGCCGATGCGAAGCTCGTGGACGATCTGATCGCCGCCACCGGATCGCGGCAGAAGGCGTTCGAGGCGGTAACGCTGCGCGGCTGGAAGGCGATCCTGGGATCGCGCTTCGGCGAGGCGGCCAGGCGCTTCAATCAGGCGTATCTGATCTCGCCGGAGCAGAGCAGCGTCTATCACGGGCTGGCGATGGTCGCGCAGATGCGTTTCCGCGACCTCGCATTCGCCGACGAACTGTTCAGGCAGGCGTACAAGCAGCAGCATCCGCTGAAGATGCTGAACGCCGATTACGGCCGCCTGCTGCTGATGGCGAAGCGCTATCGCGATGCGCAACCCGTGCTCGAAAAGGCGGTGATCGATACGCCCGAATTCGGCGACGCCTGGGCCTATCTTGCCTTCGCCCGGCTGCGGAACGGCGACAAGCCCGCGGCCTGCGCGGCGGTCGCGCAGGCCACGCAGAACCGCCCGTCCCGGGCAACCATCGGCGATCTGGTGCATCTGAAGAAGGACGCCCAATGCGAATGAGGGTCATGTCATTGAAGGTGGCGTCATGAGCCGGCGTGTCAAACGGCCGCTCGCCAGGGCGTCCGAACGCGAGGCGAAGCGCGCGGGCAAGCGTCCCGCCGGCGCCAAGAAAGGCGCCAAGAAAGCCACGCGCAAGGCCGCTCCGTTGTCGCCACGAAGCGACGCGAAGCGCCGGACCGGCGATGCCGAGTCTCCCCGGACGCGGCGTCCCCCGCGGGACGATGCGGGAGACCGCGCCGCCAACGCGCAAGCCGCCTTGCCGACCAACTTGCCGACCAAGGTGCAGACCGTCACCGTCACGCCCGACGAGGACAACATGCGCGTCGATCGTTTTCTCGAGGCGCACTTTCCGGGGCTGTCGTTCTCGCACATCCAGCGCATCGTGCGGAAAGGCGAGTTGCGCGTCGATGGCAAGCGCGCCGACAGCAAGGACCGCCTGAGCGCGGGCCAGAGCGTGCGCATTCCGCCGCTCCGGCTCGATGCGCCCAGGGTTGCGTCGCAGCTTTCGGAAGCGCAGCAGAAGACCCTTGCCCAGATCAAGGCGATGACGCTGTACGAGGACGCCGACGTGCTGGTGCTGAACAAGCCGGCCGGGCTCGCGGTGCAGGGCGGCTCCGGCACCACGCGGCACGTCGACCAGATGCTGGAAGTGCTGCGCGACGCCAAGGGCCAGAAGCCGCGGCTGGTGCATCGGCTCGACAAGGAAACGGCGGGCTGCCTGCTCATCGCCAAGACCCGCTTCGCGGCGTCGGCGCTGACGGGATCGTTCCGCCATCGCTCCGCGCGCAAGATCTACTGGGCGCTGGTCGCCGGCGTGCCGAAGCCGAAGCAGGGACGCATCTCGACCTACCTCGCCAAGGAGGAGAACGAGGAAGATTCGATCATGCGCATCGCCGCCCATGGCGACGAGGGCGCAAGCCACGCCGTCACCTATTACGCGGTGGTCGAAGCCTCGGCGCAGAAGATGGCCTGGGTGTCGCTGAAGCCGGTGACCGGGCGGACGCACCAGTTGCGCGCGCACATGGCGCACATTGAGCACCCCATCCTCGGCGATCCGAAATACTTCAACAAGGAGAACTGGCG